>NZ_CP102268.1:957000-1276000 GCF_025148285.1 Marvinbryantia formatexigens DSM 14469
CACAATAATGTCCGCCTTTTCTGCAAGCATATCTGTAATCTTGCCTTTTCCCTCGTCTCCCCAGTTTGCTCCTACTACTGCCTGTACCATAAGTACCTCCATTCTCCGGGCGCATACGCCCGTCCGTTATCCGCAGACATTATACTACAACTATTCCGGAAACGCAAGTAATACTGAAACTTAGCAAAAAAAGTGATTCTCTCTTTGTTCCGGGGTCAGCCGCTCCATTGCATCATATTCCGCTTTCCGAATCTGGGGGATGATTTCATCCGCAAATTTCCGGATATCCTCTTACCTCCGGCGTGATCTGTCCAAAAAAACGATATCTACAAGAGAAACACCGGACACCGCTGCTGAATAGCCGTTCCGAAGGAGCCGTATTACAGCTTGCTGTATCCTTCATCGCTGACCGGCTCCAGCCATTCGTTGGAGGCTCCCTCTGCTGGAACCTCTACTTTCTTATCTCCCATAGGGAATACACTTGTTATTTTTTCCATGATTTTTACTCCTTTTCTTTCACCAGATAGCGCAGCCAGACGCTTCCGCCGTTCCTGACCTCCGCGCTCTGCAGCGAAAAGCAGACCGGCATTTCCGGGGCAAACCCGCCCTTCGCGGAAAACAGCGCCGGGGTATTCGTAGAACCATCCGCAGCTGCGGCAATGACAACACTCACTTCATCACACATTCCAGCCTGTATAAAAGACCAGTTCAGGACGCCGCCACCGCCAAGCATCAGCGTTTCAATGCCAAACAGTTTTTTGCCGAAAGAAATATTGTAAAACACATCTCCGGCGGCGCTGCCTTCCGGTGTTTCCATGTATTTCCCCATGATCTTCCCATCCAGAGAAGTCATCATATAGCAAAAAATATAAGGTCTGTTCATCTTCTTGTTTCCTTTCATTCTATCGTTTTTTAATCCTGCGGCTTTAACGGACCGTAAAAATAACTGGACGTTGCCCCGCCGTCAATCAGGAAGGTAGAACCGGTGATAAAGGCTCCCTTGTCGCTCATTAACAGCTCCGCCACATTTGCCACTTCATCTGCGGTTCCCGGACGTCCCGCCGGGCAGTTTGCAAACATATTCTTGTAGAAATCACCGCGGGGACCGTTAAATTCATCAATCGCCAGCGGCGTCACAATAATGCCGGGGGCAATATCATTGATACGGGCGCCCCGCTTGCCCCACTTAACAGCTTCCGCCATCACCCGCTTCTCATTGCAGCGTTTCGCCATCTGATAAGCGTGCAGCGTATCCCGGATGTTTTCCGGCTGCAGCAGGGGAAGATTCAGCAATTCTTCCGTTGGCGTAGTAGCTAAAAGTTCATCTTCCTCGTCTGTCAGAGCAGGCATACGCCACCCGGACTGGCTGGAAATCGTCACGCCTACACCGCCTTTTTTAATGACTTTTCCGACTTCCTCAAGCAGCACCGCCGTACCGTACAAATCTACTTTAAGAATCGCTTCAATCGGCGCCTGACTGGGAGAAACGCCCGCCGCATTGACCAGCATGGAGATTTCCCCATATTTTTTTGCTTCTTCAATCAGATTCAGAATGGATTCACGGGAAGATAAATCCATTTCCACCGGAACTGTATCAAATCCGGCATCGTTCATGGTTTTGGAAATCGCCTCTGCGTTTTCCAGTTTCTTATCGCCAACCACAATTTTCATCCCGTAGCCCATTCTTCTGGCAATCGCCATACCAATCTGTCCGGCGCCAGTTAAAATCATTACATCCTTCATTGTATTTCTCCTTTCTTACAGTTTCCCGCCAAAGACCGGGAATCCGCTGTATTCGCCGTAGTCCTCAATTTGCTCCATCGTTTTTAGGATTTCCATGTCAGCATCGGAAATCACAAAATCTACCTCTGCGTTGTTTTGCATATGTTCCGGGTTTGCAGTTTTCGGAAGGGGAAGCAGCCCAAGCTGCATTAAAAATCATTTTTTACATCCTCCAGTTATTATTTTTTTATTTCTTCCAGACACTCTTTGATTTCCGGTTCTGCGTAATTCACGCTCGCGCCTCTCAAAGCAAGTCCTTTTCCAATCTGCGCCGGTCAGCTTTTGAAGAAGCCCCGCTGCAATTTCCGTATTGCCGATGTCCAGCTTTCTGATCGTACCGCTCACATAGTTTTCATCCTTGCGCGAGAAGTACACAATCATCTCTGCCATCTCACCTGCTCCTTTCTTTTGTTCTGTCTCCATTATAAACTCTTTTTTCTTGACTGAGAATCTCCGTTATGTTACCATAGTTTCAACTTAAAGTTTAAAGTTTTCCAGGAGGTAACTCGTATGTATAACAGCCAGCTAACAGTTTTTGTCTGTGTTGCAGACTGTGGAAGCTTTTCTAAAGCGGCAGAAAAGCTGTTTATCTCCGCCACTGCCGTGATGAAACAGATTAATTCTTTGGAGAAGCATTTGAACTTAAAATTGATAGAAAGAACGCCCCGCGGAATCTTTTTAACCCCTGCGGGCGATGTGATTTACCGGGACGCCAAATTTCTTTTTGACTATTCCAGACGTTCCATAGAAAACGCAAGACAAGCCATGAATATCTGCGATACAACTTTTTGTGTCGGAACCTCCATGCTGAATCCGGCAAAACCTTTTATGGATTTGTGGTACCGCGTCAACAAAGAATTTGCGAATTACAAGCTGCATCTTGTTCCTTTCGAGGATGACCATGAAGGCATCCTTTCAGAAATCGCACAGCTTGGAGAAAAATTTGACTTTCTTCTTGCTGTCTGTGACTCTAAACTCTGGCTTGATAAATGTAATATGCTGCCTTTGGGAAGATACCGAAAAATGTGCGCAGTCTCCAGAGAACATCCGCTGGCACAGAAAAAGCAGCTTGAAATTTCCGATCTGTATGGCGAAACCCTGATGATGGTAAAGCAGGGAGACTCCGAAGTGAATGACCGTATCCGCGAAGATTTAACCCGCAATCATCCGGCAATCCAGATTGAGGACACGCCGCATTTTTATGATATTTCTGTTTTTAATCGCTGTGTGGAAACCGGAAATGTCCTTTTAATTCTCGAATGTTGGAAAGACATCCATCCAGCTCTTGTAACAATTCCGGTAAACTGGGATTACAGTTCTCCCTATGGACTTCTGTATGCGCTTGATCCGCCGGAAGATGTGGTGCGGTTTGTAAACGAAGTGAAAAAACTGAAATAACTCGTCAAAATAAATATGTAAAATCAAGTTCGCAAGCAATTTGGCAGGAATCCGTACCCGGATTTCCTGCCAAATTACTTGTTAATGACATATCCCCAAACCCCTGAGAGCATTGCCCGCTTGTAAGCAGAGCAGACTTTCCGTTTCTGTTCCAGAAGTCCGGCGTATTCCTCCCGCAGAGATTTGACGGAAAGCAACTTTGTAATGGGCGCTTCAAAGACCGCCACATGCCGGTTGCCCGGATTGTTGGGCGGTCATCTTTCCCGACAAACACACAGGCCGGCTCGCCATGATACCGGGCTTCATAGAACAGACCTTCCCGAAATTCATTTTAATATTATTTACTCTCTTACAACACTGATGCGCTTCTGAATGTTTGCGCCGTTTATAATTTCATCTACCATTGCGATGGCATAGTCTGCATAGCTGATAATGCTCTCGCCCCTGGAATTGAGTGTTAATTCTTCACCGCCGGAAATGTATTTTCCGATGCGCTCGCCCTCCGCCTGAAAATCACCGGCAGGGCTGATATAGGTCCATCTGACGTCCTTCCGTTCCCGAAGCTCGCCCAGCGCCTTTGCCATAGCAGCTGCCAGCGGCTTGAAAATATCGGGGAAATCCGGACCATCTGCCACACAAACGGTATGTTCGGGATTTACATACAGGCTGCCAGCGCCGCCCACCACAAGCAGCCGGGTATCCGTACCGGAAAGGATATCGCACAAATGCTTCAAAGAGGTACTGTGCTGCGGCAGCGTATCTTCCGTCCATGCACCAAAGGCATCCACTACTGCGTCCAATCCTTTCAGATCATCAGCCGTCAGATCGAACAAATCCTTTTTCAGGACCTGCTTCGCTGCGGTTGTATTATCCGAGCGGACAATGGCTGTTACATCCAGTCCTCTGTCCACGGCTTCCTTTACAATAAGTCTTCCAGCTTTTCCATTTGCACAAATCACTGCTATCTTCATGTTAAATTCCTCCCTGTTTTATCATTACTTATTTGATCAAGCTTTGGAGCGGCCGTTCTCGTCAGCTCTTGTCTGTATTATAAACAGAGCGGTTTCCACTGTAAAGTAAGCACAATAATGTGCTGTAGTTACCAAAAGGGAACTAATGGAAAGCTTCCCGGCAGATTATGGAATCCAAATTACAGACCGGCACCGGCTGGAATCAATAGCTGGAAACAATATCCAGAAGATTCTACCGCGTGCCTTGACTTTCATCCGGCACAATGCTATGATACATCCATAATGCCTATTCGTAATGCAGGCGTAATATTATGCTGTAGTTACCAAAAAGAAACTATGTATATATTGGGAGGTAAGCAGTATGGCAGAACAGATTAATAAAAAGGAATTACCGGCCTGCCCGGTAGAAACTACCCTAACTCTTATAGGGGATAAATGGAAAGTATTGATTCTCCGGGATTTGCTGCCCGGCACAAAGCGTTTTGGAGAGTTGAAAAAATCTATCGGAAATGTATCTCAGAAAGTATTAACTGCACAGCTTCGCGATATGGAGGCAAACGGGCTCGTAAACCGTCATGTGTATGCAGAGGTGCCGCCAAGAGTAGAGTATTCTCTTACCGAGCTTGGGTACAGTCTGAAGCCTGTTCTTGATGCAATGTGGAATTGGGGCGAGGGCTACAAAGCATCCTATCATTCGTAAAGCATATTGACCAGCCGCTTTCAGGCTGGTTTTTATGTCAGCACCCGGTTTCAAGCTGGTTTTTGTGTTGCCATGCATACGACAAAAATGTCCGGCGGCCGTTTTTTAGTCAGCTCTTTAAAGAGGCTACCTTTTCCTTCGGGGAGCTGCAGGTAGTTTCATTAATCGATAATTATTTCAGAAAAAAAGAGATTCTGGAAAACATCTATGTCTTTGATGACGGGTTAATAAAGGGTTTTCTTCAAATGAACGGAACCGAGATTTGTAAATTATATGTGGACACCTTCTTCCAGTGTAAGGGAATCGGCAGGGAACTGATTGAATATGCCATAAAGGAATTTCATGCAGATAATTTATTGGCACTGGAAAAAAATACCAGAGCCATTTCCTTTTATCAAAGGCACGGATTTCGCCTGACAGGTCAGAAGCAGTTTGAAGAAGGAACCACCGAATATCTTGTTAAAATGGAAAAATAAGAAATAAAAAAGGAGAACGCCACATGGACAACTGGTTTACCATTGAACAAATAGACAGCGATACATTCGCTATCAGTGAATACAGGCACTGGGAGGAGACACATTGTTATCTGCTATGCGGAAAGCAAAGGGCCGTTCTTATCGATACAGGTCTGGGTGTTTCCAATATCAAAGAGATTGTTGACGGTCTGACGAAATTGCCTGTTATCGTAGTTACTACTCATGTTCACTGGGACCACATTGGCGGACATCGGTATTTTGAAATTATTGCGGTACATGAAGCGGAAAAAGACTGGTTGTCGGTCAGGTTTCCGATACCCCTGCAAACGGTAAAAAATAATCTTATGTGCAGACCATGTGACTTTCCCCAGAGTTTTCACATAGACGAGTACCGGATTTTTCAAGGTATTCCTCAAATGCTTCTGCATGATAAAGATTCTATCGACCTTGGTGAGCGCAATCTTGTTGTTATCCACACGCCCGGTCATTCTCCGGGACATTGCTGCTTCTACGAACCAGACAGGAAATATTTATATTCCGGAGATTTGATATACAGCGGTTGTCTTGACGCCTTTTATCCATCTACAGATCCCGAACAGTTCTGGATGTCCGTCAGAAAAGTTCAATCTTTCGAGACAGAGCACATTTTTCCCGGACACCATCAGTTATCCATCCCGGTTTCCATAATAGAAAAGATAGAAACAGCTTTTCACACATTGTCAGATGCGGGAAAACTAGAACAGGGAAACGGCATTTTCCAATATGAGAATTTCCAGATTCATATCTGAATTCTGTTCTGAAAACATTTGACAATTACATAGAACCTCAATATGCTATATAGAGTCCTCGATATAGCGAAGTAAAATAGTGGGGATACCTATGGATAATAGAACCAAAATCTTTATATCCTCCGGAAAACGCATTCCGGTACGGAGAAAGATTCATCCGGGACATCCAGCATCGCGCTGTTTCCGGTATTTTTATCAGTTATCTTATTGCTTATGATTCTTATGCATGAGAAGCTGGTACGAAGCTGCGGATAATTATCGGTCTCGATTTTCTTTACAGATAATCTGTCCGTCATTTTTTGTGATATAATGCTTTTGTTCAAGTGCTCAAACAGAGGAGGCGGTTTTTACGGAAAATACAGTCCAGGACATAGAACGCATAAAACAGCAGTTTCAATCATGTCAGCAGATATTTACTGCTTTTGGAGACGAAACACGGCAGCATCTTTTATCCATTCTGCTCTGCAGCGAATGCAGCGGAAGCCGGGTGGTTGATATCGCTAAAAAAACAAATCTGTCGCGCCCGGCGGTTTCACATCATATGCAGATACTGAAGAATGCCGGTATTGTCAAAACACGCAAGGAAGGGACATACGTCTATTATTATTTAGCGCCGGAGGGCAGTGAGATCCAGAAGGTTATCGACCTTTTTTGTGATATCCGGCGAATCATGGAAAATGCTCCGGACAGAAGTGAAGAATAAGCTGCCGGTTTATGGCACAGACTTTAAGTTGTATTCCCGTAACGCAGACTTTAAGGTTTCTTCACCTGCTGCAGACCGCAGCTTTATGTTACAGACTGTACTCCGGAACAGATTTCCGGTTCCAGATGCACTCATGATAATTATACAATTTGTGACGGAGGTAATGGAATATGGATTTAGATTTAATGGAAGCAATCAGGAGGCGGCATTCCGTCCGCTCCTACAGCAGCAAAGCCATAGACGGCGACGTCAGAAGTGAGCTGTTGTCTTATATTGAACAATGTAACCGGGAAAGCGGGATGCATATGCAGCTTGTGTTAAACGAGCCGCAGGCATTTGACGGATTTATGGCGCATTACGGAAAATTTTCCGGCGTTAAAAATTATATTGCCGTAATCGGAAAAAAAGGCAGCGGACTGGAAGAAAAATGCGGCTATTATGGAGAAAAGGTCGTTCTGAAAGCACAGCAGCTCGGACTGAATACCTGCTGGGTCGCAATGACATACAGCAAAATCAAAACAGCATTCCAGGTAAACAGCGGCGAAAAATTATGTCTTGTGATTGCCATCGGCTATGGCGAAACAAAAGGCGTTCCCCACAAATCAAAGCAGCCGGATGCGGTGATGAATGTGGACGGTCCGGTACCGGAATGGTTCCGCAAAGGCATCGAAGCGGCTCTGCTGGCTCCCACTGCAATGAACCAGCAGAAATTCAAATTCTCCTTAAATGGAAATACTGTTACGCTGAAACCCGGAACCGGATTTTACACAAAAATGGATGCCGGCATTGCAAAGTATCATTTTGAAATCGGCGCCGGAAAAGAAAACTTTCAGTGGGGATAACAGACAGGGGAGCCAATCAGCTCCCCTGCATTTGCACGATATCCTGCCGGTTCCCGTCTTTACAGACTGCCATACTCCTGGTCTTTGCAGTTATGCGCCAGCGGACAGGAGCCTCTTCCAATTTTGCAGTTATGCGCCAGCGGACCGGAGCCTCTGCCAAGGTTCAATCCCGCCCGGAGCGCGTCTGTCACATATTCTTTTGCGGCATACACGCTTTCATAAACTGTTTTTCCTTTTGCAAGATTGCAGGCGATTGCAGAAGAAAGTGTACATCCTGTCCCGTGAGAGTTCGGATTTTGTATACGTTCTGTCCTGAACCAGTGAAAATTTCCGTTTTCACAGAGCAGGTCTGCCGCATCCCCGCACAGATGTCCGCCCTTTATAAGCAGCGCCCCGCCATACCGTCCGGCGATTTTCTCCGCCATTCTCTTCATATCCTCTTCCGAACCAGCATGAAATCCCGCGCCCGTCTCATTTTGAAAAGATCCCTTCTCTGCCCGGATTCCTGCGCCTGTCTCATTTTGATAAGAGCCCTTCTCTGCCCGGATTCCGGCGCCCGTCTCATTTTGATAAGAGCCCTTCTCTGCCCGGATTCCGGCGCCTGTCTCATATTGATATAATGCCTCCGCTTCCGGAAGGTTCGGTGTAATAACCGCTGCGAGTGGCAGCAGCTTTTCCGTATAGGTCTGCATTGCCTGTTCACTCATTAATCTGTGCCCGCTTGTGGAAATCATGACCGTATCAATCACGATGTTTTCCGCCTGATACTGTTTCAGCTTTTCTGCAATCACTTCCATAATTCCGCAGTCCGGCACCATGCCGATTTTTACCGCATCGGGACGAATATCCTGAAATACACAGTCTATCTGCTGCGCCACAAACTCCGGCGGTGTTTCCAGTATCCCATAGACACCTGTTGTGTTCTGCGCTGTCAGTGCGGTAATGACACTCATCCCATAAACATCATGTGCCATCATGGTTTTCAAATCCGCCTGTATTCCGGCTCCGCCGCTGCAGTCGGAACCGGCGATTGTAAGTACCTTCGCCGTCATTTTTTCCTCCTATAGCCGGTCAGCTTTCCGTACTGTCATTTCCCTTCTGTAGCCGGTCAGCTTTCCGTACTGTCATTTTCCCTCTATAGCCGGTCAGCTTTCCGTACTGTCATTTCCCTTCTGTAGCCGGTCAGCTTTCCGTACTGTCATTTCCCCCTATAGCCGGTCAGTCTTCAGAGCTGTCATTTTCTTTGACATAGCAAGCAGCTTCCGGCATTCCGTCTCTATATGCTCCGCTGCAAAAACAGCCGAGACGAGCGCCACCCCGTCAATGCCGGAGCCTGCAAGCTGCATCATATTGTGTCTGTAAATACCACCGATGGCACAGACCGGAATCTTTACCGCATGACAGATTGCCTTCAGCTCCTCATATGGCACATAATCCGCATCACTTTTTGTAGATGTTGTAAATACTGCTCCGACTCCAAGATAATCCGCTCCCATTTTCTCCGCCTCCAGCGCCTGCTGTACCGTCTGGGCAGACACGCCGAGGATTTTACCGGCGCCGATTTTCTCTCTGACACGCGCAGCCTCCATATCGCTCTGTCCGACATGAACACCGTCCGCATCACACGCCAGCGCTACCTCTATATTATCATTAATAATAAACGGGACCCGGTACTTCTCACATACCTTTTTAATCTCTGCCGCTTCACTTAAAAATTCTGTAAAGGAGAGCTCTTTTTCCCGAAGCTGCACCATCGTTGCCCCGCCTTTTACAGCTTCTTCCACAACGTCGCACAGTCTGCGTCCATTCAGCCACATACGGTCCGTCACCGCATACAAAAGCATGGCGTCCCTGACGGATTGCGTACTTTTAGCAAATTTCATACCTCGCACCCTCTTCCAGCATCCTGCCATCCAGTTTATATACCTCATCTATCAGATAATTCCGGAAGCTGGAATTACCCGCATTCTGTTCTTTTCTCACAGCCTCCGCTTTCTCTCCGCAAAGGCCCATAGCACATACTGCCGCAGCGGCAGCCTCCAGAAGCTGCTGCGGATTTGCAGTGATGTACGCCGCTGTCATCGCCGTCAGCATACATCCGCTTCCTGTAATCTGAGACATTGTCGGCACCCCGTTTTTAATCACATATGCTTTTTGTGAATCCGCCACAATATCGGTCGCGCCGGTGATTACGATTACAGCTCCTGTTTTTTCTGAAAAGGCTTTCGCAAAGGCAATGACAGAATCCAGGGTTTCATCCGTCACCTTATCCGCAACATCTGCATCCACCCCTTTTGTCGTTCCGCCTCCCAGCGCAAGGGTCTTAATTTCTGAGATATTTCCGCGGATAACACTGAATCTCACTTCCTCCAGAAGCTTTTTTGCGGTATTGGTGCGAAGTGCGGACGCTCCGGCCCCGACCAGGTCCAGGATTACCGGATGTCCCAGCTCATTCGCTTTTTTGCCTGCCGCCAGCATTGACCGGATGGTGCGCTCATTCAGCGTCCCGATATTGATATTCAGACCGCCGCACACGGAGGTAATTTCCTCCACTTCTCCAATGTCGTCCGACATAATCGGCGAACCTCCGCACGCCAGCAGAATATTGGCGCAATCGTTTACTGTCACATAATTTGTGATGTTATGTACCAGCGGCGTTTTCTCTCTCACATTTTCCAGCATTTTTCCTAGCATTTCTTTATTCTCCTTCTCATTCTCTTTTTGTTATGTTAAATTCTCCGGCAGACTTTCCAAAATCCGCTCTTTCATTACAAGCGCCGGACAGAACAGCGTTTTCTTTACAGGCATCCGGCGAAACAGAACACTTTATTCTCCGGCAGACACCGGACGCGGCAGACCTTAGGTATCACTCATCGAAAATAGACACGATTTCCCCGTCCAGAATCCGGTTCATGTTTTTCACTGCGCAGAAATTTCCGCACATACTGCAGGTATCTTCTTTTTCCGGCTTTGAAGAAGCGCGGTACCTTCTCGCTTTTTCGGGGTCTATGGCAAGGCGGAACATTTCCTCCCAGTTAAGCTGCTTTCGCGCAAGGCTCATCTGGTTATCCCAGTTGGCCGCTCCCGGAACTCCCTTGGCTATATCCGCTGCATGCGCTGCAATCCGGGCAGCAATAATTCCTTCCTTTACATCCTCCACATCCGGCAGGCGCAGGTGTTCCGCGGGCGTCACATAACAAAGGAACGAAGCGCCGTTCATCGCCGCCACAGCCCCGCCGATAGCGGAGGTGATGTGGTCGTATCCGGGAGCGATATCTGTCACAATCGGCCCCAGAACATAAAAAGGCGCACCGTGACACAGTGTTTTTTCAATTTCCATATTTGCGGCAATCTGATTGAGCGGCATATGACCCGGTCCCTCAATCATCACCTGGACATCCTTTTCCCACGCCCGCTTCGTCAGCTCGCCAAGTGCTATCAGCTCTTCAATCTGCGCAGCGTCCGTGCCGTCCGCAATAGAACCCGGTCTGCACGCATCACCTAAACTTAATGTAACATCATATTCCCGGCAGATTTCCAGAATCTCATCAAAATGCTCGTAAAACGGATTTTCTTTTCCTGTCATTTCCATCCATGCAAAGATAATCGAGCCGCCGCGTGAAACAATATTTGTCAGACGCTTATTTCTCTTAAACTTATGTGCTGTCTCTTTATTAATTCCGCAGTGGATGGTCATAAAATCCACGCCGTCCTGCGCGTGCATCCGCACAATATCAAGCCATTCCTCCGATGTGATTTTTATCAGCGGCTTATGATAATACACCACCGCATCATAAATCGGCACCGTGCCAATCATTGCCGGACATTTTTCTGTCAGCATCCGGCGGAATTTTCCTGTATCGCCATAGGAGCTTAAATCCATAATCGCCTCCGCTCCCATAGAAACAGCGCTCTCCACCTTCTGAAGCTCCATTTCCAGATTTTTGCAGTCTCTGGAGGTTCCGAGATTTACATTGATTTTCGTTTTCAGCATGGAGCCCACGCCAGCCGGAGAAATGCTCTTATGATTTTTGTTGCACGGAATAATCACCTTTCCTTCCGCCATCAGCTTTGCCAGCTCCACCGCCGGAATCCCTTCCTTCTGCGCCACTGTCTCCATCTGCGCAGTAATAATTCCTTTGCGCGCTGCATCCATTTGTGTTGTATATTGCATGATTTTCCCTTTCCGATACAAAAGAACTGTGCCACATGCGTATCCTTACGAAGTGCTTTTGATTTTACGAAAGGTCCGGTTCTCACAATATATCTGAGAAGTCCTTCCCTGAACGAAAAAAGGGAGGCACTGATTCGTGTCTCCCAAAGAATACAATCTCTGCTACTTCCTACGTTGGCATTATCCAAATCAGGTTAAAGGGTCGAAGTTTGATTACTTCCTCTCAGCCCGCTTCACAAGCTCCCCTGTATCTATGTTATTTATTTTGTTTTTGTCATCATATCATGGCAGGACGATACTGTCAAGACACAGAAATCTCCCTGAGCAGAGTGACGTACACAGAAATCCCTGAGCAGGGCGACGTAGTATAGGAAACCGTAACATCTACGCTTTCTGAGCACGCTTTTGGGGCGCTTTCTTATTTAAATATATATAAAATACAATATTTAATAAGATCCCCACGGCTGTAGATGTCGGAGCGGCAAGCCCGATCATGGTCAAACTGGCGTTGGGCTGAATACTCATAAAATAAGACATCGGCAGCCGTACCAGAAGCGTCTGAACAAGCCCCTGCACCATAACCCAGAGCGTCTTATCGTTTCCGTTAAAATAGCCAATCATACTGAACAGAACAGCCGTCAGGATCGTTTCCGGCGCAAAGCCCTTCAGATACTCAAATGCCTTCCGGACAACCGCAGCATCCGTGGAGAAGAATCCTGCCAGCACATCGCCCTTCAGCATAACAAGGGCAAATACCGCACAGCCAAATACCAGTCCTACGCCAATACCGGTAAACATCGCGCTTTTCGCCCGCTTTGTATTTCCGGCTCCCACATTCTGAGAAACAAAGGATGCCATCGACTGCATCAGCGCGCTTGGGATCAGCATGGCAAAGTTTACGATCTTGCAGGCAACGCCGTAGCCGGAAGAAGCCTCCAGACCAAGACGGTTCACGAACGCACACAGGGCCAGGAAAGAAACCTGCGTCAGAAATTCCTGCAGTGCCAGCGGCAGCCCGATGCTCAGAAACTTCCGGCATTGCGGATTCAGCCGGAAATCTTTTTTGGTAATGGGGAACGGAAGCCCTTTTTTCACAAGCATTACCACGGCGCACACCACACTGACCGCCTGCGCAAAAACCGTCGCAAGCGCCGCGCCGGTCGCATCCATATGCAGCCCGGCAACCAGCGCCAGATCGCCGATCACATTGACCACACAGGCAATCAGTACAAAGAGCAGCGGCGATCTGCTGTCTCCCAGACCTCTGAAAACAGCGGAAAGCAAATTATATGCCACGATAAAGAAAATACCGCTTCCGCAAATGCGCACATAGTCAGACGTCAGATCGACCGCTTCCGCCGGAGCCTGCATCAGGACCGAGATTGGACGTGCAAAGCATACCATCAGGACAAAAAGCCCTGCAGAAATCAGGGCAAACACAACCACCGCACCGCCAATGACCGGACCGATCGCTTCCGAACGCTTTTCTCCCAGATAGCGGGCAATCAGAACGGTAATGCCCATTGCAAGCTGCGTAACCACAAAGGTAACAAGATTCAGTACCTGGCTGCCGGTGGAAACCGCGGAAAGCCCGGAGGTGGAACCGAATCTTCCCACCACCAGCAGATCCACCGCTCCATATGCCGCCTGCAGCACCAGCGCACCTAAAATCGGAAGCATAAAATATGCCAGCTTTTTCAAAATACTGCCCTGTGTAAAATCTGTTTTCTCATTCATAAAAAGAATCCCTCCACTCACACGTTCCACGATAAAATTTTTCTATAATCCGGATCATACAGTCCGCATCTTCTTCGGAAATATCGGCAAGATGCGGCGCCAGGACGCTGAAATACTGCTCGTTATATCTGTATGACAACTGTTTCCCGGATTCTGTCATGGAAATATAGATAATACGCCCATCCTCCGCAGAAGCAATTTTCGTCAGATACCCCTTATTCTCCATTTCCTTGACCGTCCTGGTCACTCCCGGTCTTGGAAGCCCCAGCGCACTGCTGATGTCCGAAATCTTTACCCGGACGCCCCGGCGTTCCAGATTCTCAATAACGTCAAGATATTGTATGTAAGAAGGCGTAACGCCCGCCGGCAGTGGCGGAAGCATATCGCGGATTCGTTTTGCCTGATAACAGGCGTCCAGCATCTCCTTTATTTTCTCAACAGTCATACCAAACCTCCTCGCCATTATTACCAAAGATAATTACCTTCGGTAATAATAACGCTGGTTCTCTTTTTTGTCAAGTAAAGGTTCGAAGGATCTTTTCTTAGCTGTGGCTCTCACACCCCATAGATTTCTTTAAGATAATCATGAATTTCTCTAAAATTAATTTTGCATTCCCCTTCAAATATACGCACGGGAATCTCATCATCAAATCCATAAATAACAGGATATCCTTCTCTCTCAAAGTCATATACGAGAATCTGTTTTTTATCCGGGTCTATCATCCAGCACTCGCGCACACCGGCGTTTTCATATTTTACTGTTTTTATGAGCAGGTCTTTTTTCCTTGTAGATTTTGACAATACCTCTGCGATAAAATCCGGCGCTCCATAAATGCGCTTACCATTGTTTTTCTCTCTGTCACAAATAACCATCACATCCGGCTGCAGCATGGTCTTATTGTCACAGTCAAGCTGCACATCCACCGGAGCAGCAAACGGCACGCATTTCCCGCCTTTTTCCATGATAAATGCTCTTAATCTCGCAAAAATCTCCAATTCTATCGTCTGGTGAATCGTATACGGAGCCTCCATTTCAAAAATCACCCCGTCAATCAGTTCCACCCGCTGTTCATCCGGAATGTTTGCCAGGTCCTCTACCGTAAACTCCCCCTGTTTTTTTGCCGGAAGATACGCCGCAAGCGCCTCACACACCATGCCATCTGTTTTCACCAGACCCTCTAAAGGATACTCTTTCGCAGCTTCTGTCTGCTCCCCTCTGCTGTTCTGTTTTCCGCCGTCAATCATCTTTTTATCCATATGTTTCCTCCATTCCACACGCTTTGTGTTATATATTATTTTCTATATTAACATACTTGTTTTATTTGTCAATATATTTTATAATAAATATCTCAAATTATTTATATTCCTCATTTTAACATACAGCTTCATAAAGTGCGCCATTTTTTCCGGCTGTCCTCCGCTTTCTTTCATACTGCTGCCATGCGGACATTTCACGCTGTTACTGCAGAGCCAAAAAACGTCCACCGGACGTTTTGGTCGTATGCATGGCAACAAAAAAGGAACCCGGCAGCTATTATCTGCTGCGGATTCCTTCATTCCCTGTTTATTCCTTATCTTGTTCTTCCCGCCCATACGACAGTTATTCTTCCTGCCAGTGTGCCGGCTCTGCCCTATACGTTAATTTCTGCTTTCAGACCGAGAAGCTCTTTGTTTTCTTCCAGAACCGGTTTTACATTTTTCTCCAGGAATACGTCCACCTGGCGCGGTGCGCGTCCGACGTATTTTGCCGGATCCATCGTTTTCTGCAGTTCTTCCATCGTCAGATTGAACGCTTCATCCTCAGCAATCAGCTCCAGAAGATTGTTTTCTTTTCCTTCTACCTTTACATTCCTTCCGGCTTCCATTGAAAGTTCCCGGATTTTCTCATGCAGCTCCTGACGGTCGCCGCCCGCTTTTACCGCATCCATCATAATATTTTCCGTAGCCATAAACGGCAGCTCCGCCATCAGATGCTTTTCGATGACCTTCGGATAAACCACCAGACCGTCTACCACGTTCAGACAGAGGTCCAGGATGCCATCCACCGCCAGAAAACCCTCCGGGACGGACAGACGTTTGTTGGCGGAATCGTCCAGCGTGCGCTCAAACCACTGCGTCGCCGAGGTAATTGCCGGATTCAGTGCATCGCAGATTACAAATCTGGACAGGGAGGCGATACGCTCGCTGCGCATCGGATTTCTCTTATACGCCATCGCCGAGGAGCCAATCTGGGTCTTTTCAAACGGTTCCTCCACCTCCTTCAGATGCTGCAGCAGACGGATGTCATTCGAGAATTTGTGTGCGCTCGCGGCGATGCCGGCAAGGACATTGAGCACGCGGGTATCCACCTTGCGCGAATACGTCTGCCCGGAAACCGGATAACATGCCTCAAATCCCATTTTCTCCGCAATCATCGGGTCAATTTTGTCAATTTTCTCCTGGTCGCCGTCAAACAGCTCCAGAAAGCTCGCCTGCGTACCGGTCGTTCCTTTGCTGCCGAGCAGCTTCAGACTGCCGAGCACATAGTTTAAATCATCCAGGTCCATCAGGAATTCCTGCATCCACAGGGTCGCGCGCTTTCCGACGGTCGTCGGCTGCGCCGGCTGGAAATGCGTGAAGGCAAGCGTCGGCTGCGCCTTATAGGTATCGGCAAATTTCGCCAGCTCCGCAATGACATTGACCAGCTTTTTCTTCACCAGCTTCAGCGCCTCCGCCATTACAATAATATCGGTGTTGTCTCCCACGTAGCAGGAGGTCGCTCCCAGGTGGATAATGCCTTTCGCCTTCGGGCACTGCACGCCATAGGCGTAAACGTGCGACATAACGTCGTGGCGCACTACCTTCTCACGTGCCTTCGCCACATCGTAGTTAATGTCCTCCGCGTGCTCCTTCAGCTCTGCTATCTGTTCATCCGTGATGTTCAGACCAAGCTCCTTTTCTGTCTCTGCCAGCGCAATCCACAGCTTTCTCCAGGTCTTAAACTTCATATCCGGTGAAAAAATGTACTGCATTTCGCGGCTTGCATAACGCTCCGATAACGGGCTCTGATATCTGTCGTTCATCATAGCTTCTTCCTTTCCATTATTCAGAATCTAAGAATCTTTTCCTATTTATCTTCGCATGTTTACCCGTACAAGTCAATAACCATTTTGCAGGCAGCAATTCAGCCATGCAGTAAAAATGGGAAAACAGACCGTGCAAGTTTACTTGCCAAGGGCTGTATTCCCATTTTTATGGATGTGCGGGCGCTGAGTCCCGGTGGGACTCGTTTAGCGCCGACCGAAGCGGAGCGTAGACCGCACATCAACCACAGACAGGAGCTGCAAAGCAGCGAATAGCCTGTGTAAACAGGCGGTCTGTGGTCTGCATGGCGTTAAGCAGCTGCTTTTAAAACAGACCGTGCAGGTTTATGCATCATAGTCCCCGCGGATGTCCTCCGTGGGCGGCTCCATCGGGTACTTGCCGGTAAAACATCCGGTGCAGATTTCCAGTCCGTTTACCATCTCGCGCAGGCGCTCCAGCCGCAGATAACCCAGGCTGTCCGCCCCGATTATCTGACGGATTTCCTCCACGCTGCGGTTACAGGCAATCAGCTGGTCGCGCGCGGGCACGTCGGTTCCAAAGTAGCACGGCCACAGAAAGGGCGGAGAGCTGACACGCATATGCACCTCCGTCGCTCCCGCGTCGCGCAGCATCTTCACAATGCGGTCGCTGGTGGTTCCGCGCACAATGGAATCGTCAATCATGATGACGCGCTTTCCCGCCACCGCCTCACGCAGCACGTTCAGCTTGATTTTTACGCTGGATTCGCGGTTGCTCTGCTTTGGCTTGATGAAGGTGCGCCCCACATAGCTGTTTTTCACAAACGCGCTCCCGTATGGAATCCCCGACTGCAGGGAATAGCCAAGGGCAGCCGCATTTCCCGATTCCGGAACGCCCACCACCAGATCCGCCTCCACCGGGGAATCCATAGCGAGAAAACGTCCCGCCTTAATGCGGGAGCCGTAAACGCTCACGCCGTCGATGTGGCTATCCGGTCTTGCAAAATAAATATACTCAAAAATGCAGCGCGCATGCTGCTCTTTGGGAATACACATACTCTTATCCGAGGAAATGCCGTCTCTGGTGATTGCCACCACCTCTCCCGGCTCCACGTCGCGGACGTATTCCGCGCCCAGCGTCTCCAGCGCGCAGGTCTCGGAGGTAATAATCCAGGCATTATCGCGCTTTCCGATGCACAGCGGCTTAAAGCCGAATGGGTCGCGCGCCCCGATAAGCTTGCGCGGCGACATCACCACCAGAGAATAAGCCCCTTTTATTTTTTTCATTGCCTTTAAAACTGCTTCCTCGACATTCCGGGAACCAATCCGCTCCCGCGCGATGTGATAGGCAATCACTTCCGTGTCAATCGTTGTCTGGAAAATCGCCCCGCTGTACTCCAGCTCGTGGCGCAGCTCATTCGCGTTAATCAGATTGCCGTTGTGCGCCAGCCCCAGCGTTCCCTTTACATAATTCAGCACCAGCGGCTGCGCATTTTCGCGGGTGCTCGCCCCGGCGGTCGAATAGCGCACATGACCGACGCCGATATCCCCCTTCAGCGCCTCCAGCGTTCCATCCACAAACACTTCATTTACCAGCCCCATGCCCTTGTGGGAAATCACCTTTCCCTTCGGTCCATTCGTATCGCTCACCGCAATACCGCAGCTTTCCTGCCCGCGGTGCTGCAGCGCAAACAGCCCGTAATATATCGGCGCAGCCACATCCTTTCCGTCCAGATCGTACATGCCGAAGACGCCGCATTCCTCATGCAGCCCTTCCTCCGGCTCACACTGCTGATGTATTTCCTCTTCTCTCATAAATTCCGAATCCTCCCTGTTCTTCTCTCCTGCTGCCGGACGCCTCACTGAAAGCATCAGATAAAAGGGGAGCCGACGCCGCGCATACCCACGTACACGCCGCTGCCGCACTCCCCATTGAGTTCTCACCATTTTTACGCGCTTTATTATACTTCATGACACCCGGAAATGCAATTCTTTTTTAAAAACTTCTTTACTTCATCACTTTACTATGATAATATATTAAACGAATGTACCAAAAATCGTTTCTGGAGGAGAATCATTATGAAAAAGAAATTGGCTTATGTATTATGCGGAACCATGCTGCTGGCTTCCCTCTCTTTCGCGGGCGTATCCGCAAACGAAGACCTTACCTATGCGGTAGAGGCGGGCTCTGCCGGAGAAGCTGCCGCGCAGGACAACGGCTTTACCTACAATTCCGTTGCATCACAGGCTGACGCACTGATGGAGGTTGCTTCCGGCACTTCCGACGCGGCAATCATCGACCTTCTGATGGCGGGCGCCATGATCGGCGAGGGCACCAGCTATCCGGATCTGACACATACGGACGAGCTTACAGAGGAAGAATACGGCGTAGGCTGCCGCAAGGGCTCCGACCTTGCCGCTTACATAAACAATGTATTTGCGGAGAGCTATGCGGACGGCACGATGGAGGAGATTGCCACCACATACGGCGTGCAGGAAGCGCTGGTGGAGCAGCCGGAGGCTTCTGAGGAAACAGCGGAAGCTGCAGAGGACAGCGACGTTGCCTACATCCAGGATAAGGGCTCTCTCATCGTCGGCATCACCGACTTCGCACCGATGGATTACAAGGATGACAACGGCGACTGGATCGGCTTCGACGCTGATATGGCGAAGCTGGTGGCAGAAAAGCTCGGCGTGGAAGTGGAATTTGTGGAAATCGACTGGGACAACAAAATCATGGAGCTTGACGCGAAAAACATCGATGTTGTCTGGAACGGTATGACGCTTACCGACGAGGTGAAATCCTCTATGGAATGCACGAATGCTTACTGCAACAACGCGCAGGTAATCGTCGTTCCGGCAGAATAAACAGCAGCGGCACATCTGTGCTGCAACCAAAGTATAACGCTTATTTTATCTCACAGGAGGTCCCGCAGGCTTTCCTGTGAGCCCAGAAAGGCAGAGGGCATCCGCTCTCTGCCTTAATCCGGTAAACAGGAGAATTTTATCATGCTTTTAAATGTTACACGCACGCTGATGAGCGGTCTTGCGACCACCTTTCAGATTTTTTTCTTTACGCTGATTTTTTCGCTGCCGCTCGGTCTGCTGCTTGCTTTCGGCACCATCAGCAAATGCCGTCCCCTGAGCTATCTTATCCAGCTCATCGTCTGGATCATCCGCGGCACGCCGCTGATGCTGCAGCTTATCATCATTTTTTACGGTCCCGGTCTGTGGTTCGGACACAATATCTGGAGCGGCGGGGAAGCCGGACGCATCACGGCAACCGTCGTCGCCTTTACCATCAACTACGCCTGCTATTTTTCCGTGATTTTCCGCGGCGGCATCGAAGGTGTTCCCGCCGGTCAGCGCGAAGCGGGGCAGGTGCTTGGCATGACAAAGAGCCAGATTTTCTTTAAGGTCACGCTGCTGCAGATGATTAAGCGTATCGTTCCGCCGATGTCAAACGAGATTATCACGCTGGTAAAAGACACCTCGCTTGCGCGCATCATTGCCGCGCAGGAGCTGACCTTTGCCGGTTATTCCTTCATGAAATCCGCCGGTCTGACATGGCCGCTGTTTTATACCGGAGTATTTTATCTTGTATTCGTCGGCATTCTGACGCTGCTTTTTAACTATATTGAAAAGAAACTGGATTATTTCCGCTGAGGAGACAGATGTATGGCAATTTTAGAAGTGAAGCACATTGAAAAACATTTTGACAATACGAAGGTGCTGGAGGACGTCAGCTTTGAGCTGGAGGAGGGCAGCGCGCTTGCTATCATCGGCTCCTCCGGTTCCGGAAAGACGACGCTTCTGCGCTGTCTGAATTTCCTGGAAACGCCGGACTGCGGCACCATCACAGTAAGGGGCAATACGCTCTTTGACGCAGCCCGCCCGAAAGCAGAAAACGAAAAGGATATCCGCACAAAGCGGCTGCATTTCGGCATGGTATTCCAGTCCTTCAACCTCTTTCCGCAGTATACGGCGCTGGAAAACGTGACGCTTGCCGAGCGCCTGCTGGCAAAAGAAAGACCGGATTTCCGGCAGAACAAAAAAGCTGTTCTGGAGGAAATCAACGCGCATGGACGTGAGCTGCTTGCGCAGATGGGGCTCTCCGAGCGGGAGGGACATTATCCGCACCAGCTCTCCGGCGGACAGCAGCAGCGTGTGGCGATTGCCCGCGCTCTTGCCCTGAAACCGGATATTCTCTGCTTTGACGAGCCGACCAGCGCCCTGGACCCGGAGCTGACCGGCGAGGTGCTCAAAGTCATCCGCGCGCTTGCCGAGCGCAAGACCACCATGATCATCGTCACCCACGAAATGGCATTCGCCCGCGACGTGGCGGACCAGGTCATCTTTATGGACGGCGGTCTGATCGTTGAACAGGGACTTCCCGACGACGTCATCAACCATCCGCGCGAAGAGCGCACCAGACAATTTCTCGCAAGATACACACAGGGGTAGCACAGGCTACCCCTGACTCATTCTTAAATAGTCTTCCTTCAGCTTCGCAAGCTGCTCCTTTACGGGCAGCGCGTCCCACTCTTTTGCAAACCGGCTCTCCTGCGCCTCCCGCAGAATCGCCACCGTGTCCTCCTTCATTTTTTCCGCATGATCCCGGTCCGCCTTAATCTCCTCCAGCCGCTCCTGATAGCGCTTTTCGGACAGAAACAGCGGAAGAACGCACAGGTATTTATCGTATACCTTCCGTGACTTCAGGGCGCTGTACGATTCCCAGAGACAGTCCGCCGCCTCCTCGAAGCGGAACAGATGCGCATACGCCGTCGCCATATTTTCCAGCACGACCGCATAAAACTGCGTGCCGAGCCTGCCCGGACTGCGCGTAAACAGAATATTTTCATACTCCTCTATCGCGCGCACATACATCCCGTAGTTTACCAGATAATCCGCCTTCATTTTTTTGCGGGTATCCTGCGGCTCAATCTGCACCTGCTGCAGCTCTTCCTTAAAATACAGCAGCTCCGTGCGCGTCAGATAGCCGCATTCCTGGAAAATGGGCATCACAAAATCCATCGCCGGCGCCTCCGTCTCCAGCGCCTTTTTCAGCACCCGTCCCAGCTTTTTCAGACCCAGCTCTTCCGCCAGCCAGGTGCAGAGCCTTTCGTTCAGAATCGTCTCGTCCAGAAGATAGACGTTTTCCTTCATATAATAGCAAAGCTCCTCGATAGACCAGATATGGATGCCGATGCTCTCAATATAAAAGGGATGCTGCGCCCGCGGCGTTTCACATAGATAGTATCCTCCCATCTGCTATACCTCCAAAACACTTTCCCAGACCTTCCCGGACGCCGGGTAAAATTCCCCGAAGCCGAGGTCGCGAATCGTTACTTTGCAGCGCCCCTGTGAGATAAATTTCAGCCGCATCTGCAGCCGCGTCGTCCGCTTCGGGCGCTCCGGCAGATTTTTCAGCACAATGCTGTAGCTCTCCGCCTCCCCGCCCATCATGGACCGCGCGTAAATAACGACCTCATCCGTGTCATCCAGAATAAACTCGCAGGTATATTCCGCTTCAAACCAGTTGGTGCCCGCATTAATCAGCATATGCGTGCTCTGCTTTCCGCGGTGCTCCATCTGCATACTCAGATTGTGCTCCACCAGATCCTCGCTCTGATAGAGAAAATCGTCCAGCCTTTTTCCGATATCCATGCGCTGCATCGCCGCGTAGCAGGCGCCCTTTGTGTACAGATTGCGCCCCTGGTAAACGCGGCGGCGCCGGTTGCTCCACAGATACTGCAGCGATTCCACCGCCCATGTCTTATCAAAGCTGTCCCCTATCAGAAAAACCGCCGAGAAGGTATCGTTCTGGAATACCTCCTCTATCATTTCCAGAAAACGCGCGTCGCGCTGCTCATTCCACTGCTCCTGCGAGCGCGCGCCCTGCCTGCCGAGATTGATGGATTTTCCAGTCTCTGCGCGCACCAGCGCCGGCTTCGTATGATAGTCGATATCCATGATATAGGAAGAAATCTTCGTATCCTCATATTCAAAGAGCGCCACGCGGTGTATCCAGAGCTCTTTTTTCTGATTCAGTGTGTAACAGCAGAAGCTCTCCCGGTGCGTCTGCAGAAACACCGCTTCCCCCGGAATGCCAATCATCTGGCAGGCGTTGCGCAGCGCGTCCGCCCAGGCAAGTGTGATTTCCTTCATGGTAATCATGATGCAGACATTTTCCGGCTTCACGGACGGTCCGATGTACCCGATGCAGGTCTTTAAAAAATTCGCCAGCGTCATCTGCCCCAGCTCGACCTTGCCCTCGATCAGGGTAAACAGGTCGGACGGCGTCGGAATCAGATAGCGGTCCTGGTTTTCCTGGATGCTGACCGTCTCCGGCTCCATGCTCCTCTCACTGTAATAAGAAATCTGTGAACTTTCCCTGTCAAGGTCCAGTCCGATTATTGTTTTTCTCATCTGTTTTCCTCAGTTATGTTAGTTTAATTCCGCCGGATGAGCCTCCGTCGGTTTTTATTTTCCACGGCTCATCAGTTTATTCCAAAAAGCTCATCCACCAGATATTGCTGTCCGACGTACTGCTCGCGGATTTCTTTCAGCTGTTTTTTGTCCTGGCGCGAAACGGCTTCCGCCATCCGGTTGGTCAGCTCATAGCGCCCCATCTGACCGCGGTGGGAACGCCTGCTGCACACAATTTTCTGCGGCTGCGTCTGCTCCGTTTTTCCTCTGCCCTCGATTTCCAGATGCCATTCCAGCTTATCCCCGTAAAACAGCGTAAACGCATACACAAAAATCCCCTCGTAAATATCCTGAAGCAGCAGCGTCTGCTCCTTCCCGCCATTCAGACGGTAATGCAGCGTCACGCGGTTCTCCGGATCGGTGCGGTATTCCACAAGAAATTTATCGTGCAGGTTCAGATGGCGCAGGAGACGTTCCGGCAGCTTCTGGTAAAAGCGGAAATACATACCTTTTTCCGTGTATTTTTCCAGGAGATACTGCAGCCACTTCTGCTGCCCCGCCCCCAGCTTTTCCGCCAGCGTGTAATATCTCAGCAGCGCAAGCTGGCAGATCTGCGGCGCATCGATTTCTCCGATGATATGCTGTTCTATATACGTAAAAACACTCTTCTCCACCGGCATTTCCCGCACAAAATAGCAGTAGGACATCCAGATTACGTAAGCCCGGCAGATTCTGGTATTCCCCGCCTTCCTGCAATAAGAGACAAATACCGGTTCCGTCTGCTCCATATCCTGGCGCGTATACAGCACCGTTACCAGGATTTTCTCCTCCAGACTGTAGTCCTCCATCAGAAAGCCCTGTCCCGCCTGCCAGAGCGCTTTCATGCTTTTTGCCGGTCCCTCATAATACGAAAGCAGATAGCGCAGCACCGGCTCATCGTAGACTCCGTCGAAAAAGCAGCGCGCGCACAGCGCCAGCAGGAAGGCGTCCTCCCGCTGCTCCGTCTCTGCGATCCGTCTGCTGCACAGGCGCACCAGCGTATGGGAGGCGACATGCTCCGGACCATATTTCTGCACCAGCGCATACGCCCGTTCTCCCATTCCCTCCGAGACAAGCAGCTCCACCAGCTCCTGCATATGCTCCCCGGAGAGCTCCTCAAAATCCGCACGCTCCAGATATTCCGTCAGATACGCATCCCGCGGATGCCCGCTGTAATAAAGCAGGAGCTTCTCCTGCACGCTTCTGCGGCTTTCATCGCCAAGCTGCGGCAGCTCCATAAAGCGGACCAGCCTGCCGGTATCACCTTCTGAGACCGGCGCCTCCTCCATCAGACTGCAGCAGTCATGCAGCAGCATCCCCTCCGGAAGCGGCACCTGCCCGCGGCAGTATTCCTCCAGAGCAGGCACCGCCAGCAGGCGCCGGTGCGCGGCGAACGACAGATCCGCAATGCGCGCGCCGTCCCTGTCCTCCAGCAGAAGGCAGCAGTCCGGGCTGTAAATCTGCACGCACGCTTTTCCCTGTACAAGCTGCACCCGCTGCTCTCCTCTGAGCTGCCGGTGGATTGCAATCACATGGCGGATATGCGGATTTTCACAGGTAATCTCATATGTGAACAGCGCCCGCGAAAGTCCGTCCGCCAGCTTTTCCGTCAGCACATACGGCGTCAGCAGCGTCTCATAGATAAGGGCAAGGTCTTCGCTCATCCGCCCCTCCAGAAGCTGCTCCTCCATAAACAGCTCCATCGTCTGCCGGTAAGTCTCAAACGTCTGCGCGTCCTTTTCGCGGTTGCGGATGATGTTGGCATAAAGCGCCGCCTTTTTTCCGCTCTCCAGTGTATTGTTATAAGAAAAATACATGCGCACCGCCTGCGGCAGCTCCCGGACATTCAGATCCTGCGCGCTCCGGGCATAATACTCATAAAGTCCCGCCAGACGGATATCCTGCTCAACGCCCCGCGCGAACCACCTGCTGTACCGGGGACTGTCTTTATGCCCCTTCATCAGCAGCGAGCAGATTGCCGTCAGCAGATTTTTTCCCGGATATGCGTCATAGCAGCGGCAGAGGACCCCGCACAGCAGCGGATTCCAGGCGGTGGCGTGGCGCATGGCAATCTGTGCCGCCTGCCCGCAGATTTCCCGGTCCAGCAGCTTTTCCTTGCACAGAAAGGCGAGCACATGAATCTCGAACGCCTCCAGACCGCGCAGCAGCAGCGGCTCCTTTTTCAGAAGCTCCCAGGCTTCCAGATACATCACCGGGCTGTGGCAGCCGCAGAGATACTGGCGGCGCAACGCGTCCAGACGCTCGGAATCGCTGCGGAACAGACTGTCGTTCACCTTCAGCATCAGCCACTGCAGCACCCAGTTTTCCTGATTTGCAAGAAACAGCTCCTGGATTTCCTGCTGCACATATTCCAGATGCTCCTTTTCCTTGTTTTCAAACGTCGTCAGATAAAGATAAAAGCCCTTCCACTGCGCCGGATAGCGCCCCGTATTCTGCTCCGCAAGCTCTCCCAGGCGTATCTGCGCTTCCACACTGTCTCCCGCCGTAAATAAAATATAGACCCGGTAAAGGTCGTAAAACAGATTCTCACCGCCCGCCCGGTGCAGATTATCCAGACAGCTTAAGGAAATCCCGCTCCACTCCCGGACGCCGTTTCTACCCGCGCGGTAATCGATATAAGCGTGCAGAAGCTGCAGAATCTCCTGCCGCCTGCGCAGCCCCCGCCTCTCCGATGCCGGATGCGGCGTATTTAATATCTCCACCACACAGCTCTGCGTGCGGCACTCTGTATTCACGGTGATGCGTGCAAAATTCCGCCCGGCATGCAGATGTTCCCGGTGAATCACAAAACCAATATGATACGAGCTGCCGACAAACTCATCTGTCGTGATTTCCGGCCGCTCTATCGTAAGGAACGGCGCATCGCAGGAAAATGACAGCGGTGCAAATCCCCAGGTGTTTTTCAGCAGCAAAAGCTCCTCCCGCTCGTTATCGCCGGGGTTTTTCATGGACAGGTGTTCAGACGCCAGGCTCACTGTGACCGGCTCCTTCAGCCCCATCCCCACCAGAAACTGCTCCAGGGAGCGGTAGGACGCCGCCGTCCCCTGCAGTCCCTCATACAGCGTCAGAGCGCGTGTACCCCAGCCGCGCACCGTCTGCACAAACTGCGTCGAAGCAAACAGCACGTATGCTCTGCCGAAATCCCCCTTTGCAAGCTGCGCGAACGCTTCCGGCGTCATCTGCAGCGGTTCTGTCTTTCTGTGCTGCGGCTTTGCCGCCTGCAGACAGTAGGGCAGCGTGTACTCCCCGGAATCCGCGCAGATGACAAAAGCGCCCTCCAGCATTTCCCCGTCCTTCAGACCCGCCGGGTCCGCCTGGAAACGGAAGGTCTCCTTCCTGCCGATAAATACCTCCGGCGAAATTGTCACTCTTGCATTTGTGGAATACACAAAGCCCTGCGCCTGTCCTCCGCCGCCCGCCTCCACGGAAAATTTCCCGTGAAATACCCGGTCCGCCGCAATCGCTCCCTCCAGCTTCTGCGTGGAAAGCTGCAGCTTCTCCGGCGCATATTCAAATTTTTCCTTCAGTAGTTCTCCAATTCTCTTTTTCAATGTGTGCTCCTTATAGAGGGAAGGGCCGCAGCAAATGCAAGTTTGCGGCAGCCCAGACTTTTAATTTAATATTTTCTTCAGCTCGTCCATAAACGTGTTGACGTCCTTAAACTCGCGGTACACAGAAGCAAAACGCACATACGCCACCGCATCCAGCTCCTTCAGGCGCTCCATCACGATTTCTCCGATAATGCTGCTCGGTATCTCACGCTCCTCACGGTTGAAAATTTCCGTCTCTATCCGGTCGATCGTATCGTTGATCTGCTGTGCGGAAATCGGACGCTTGTAGCATGCGCGGAGCACCCCGCTCTCTATTTTTCTTCTGTCATACTGCTCCCGGTTCTGGTCTTTTTTTATAATAATCAGCGGTATGGTCTCCACCTTTTCATAGGTCGTGAAGCGCTTCCCGCACTCATCGCAGAGCCTGCGGCGGCGGATGGAACTGTTATCGTCCGCCGGTCTTGAATCCACAACTCTGGTATTATCCTGATTACAAAACGGACATTTCATACTGCCTTCCTCCTGTGTATCCTCTTTTCCGTCATGACGGCGGCAGATGCTGTGCCCAATGCCGCATGACCAGATACCCCTGTTTAAAAGTATATCGGATTGAAGTCTGGCTGTCAATCGCATATACTAAAGTAAAATGATTTTTTTGTAAAGCAGAGGTAATCTATGAGAGTATGCGAGCTTCGCCAGAAGGAAGTTATTAATGTGTGCACCTGCGCCTCCCTCGGATGCGTAATCGATGTGGAATTCGATCCGAAGGACGGCTGCATCACGGCGCTGATCGTGCCGGGCGGCAGCCGTCTCTCCTGCTTCTGGGGGCACGAGGCGGAAATCATCATTCCCTGGCGGTGCATCTGCCAGATTGGAAAGGATATCATTCTCGTTGAGCTTCCAAAGGAAAAAGACAAAGACAGGGACAAAGGCAGATAAGCTACCGCAGGAAATTGCGCATACTTTTCAGCGCGCTTTTTTCCAGGCGGCTGACCTGCGCCTGTGATATGCAGATTTCTGCGGCAACCTCCATCTGGGTCTTTCCCTCAAAAAACCGCATATTGATTATTTTGCGCTCGCGGTCGCTCAGCCGCTTCATCGCCTCCTGCAGCGCCAGCGATTCCACCCAGTTTTCTTCTTTGTTCTTTTTGTCGCTAATCTGGTCCATTACATAGAGCGTGTCGCCGCCCTCCGAGTAAACCGGGTCGTACAGACTTAAAGGGCTCTGTATCGCGTCCATCGCAAAGACGATGTCCTCCCTGGAGATGCCGATTTCTTCCGCCAGCTCGTTGATGGTCGGCTCCTTCAGATGCTTTTTCATGTAAGCTTCCCGCGTATAAAGTGCCTTGTAAGCCGTATCGCGCAGCGAACGGCTTACCCGGATGGAGTTATTGTCGCGCAGATAGCGGCGGATTTCCCCGATAATCATCGGCACCGCATACGTGGAAAACTTTACGTCCATTTCCGTATTAAAATTGTCGATTGCCTTCATCAGCCCGATACAGCCAATCTGAAATAAATCATCCGCATTTTCGTTGCTTGCCGAAAATCTTTTTATGACGCTCAAAACCAGGCGCAGATTGCCCTTGATGTACAGCTCCCTCGCTTCCATATCTCCCTGTCTGATACGCTCAAACAGCTCCTCCTTTTCCTCATTCGTCAGAACCGGAAGCTTTGATGTATTAACTCCGCATATTTCCACCTTGTTCAGTGCCATTGCAAGAACCCTCCTTACGTTCAGTGTGCGCGGATGCGCAAAGGTTTCCCGCCTTATGGAAAATTGCTGGTTTCCATATAGGCGAAAAATTTACCGGGACAGTAAAAACCATCCCGGTAAAAGAATTCTCATATTAAAACACGTTTATGCGGTTTTACAAAAAATATAAAAATTATTAGACCTTGACAAATTTCCGCCAGGCAGACATGCGCCCGGCGCCCGCATCACGGGTCCACGTTTCTTCGCATTTGATATTTCTTCACATTTGATATTTCTTCGCATTTAATGTTTCTTCGTACTCAATGCATCTGTATTTTCTCTGCCTCCTCCTGTGTGATGCACGCATTTCTCACCATGCAGGAAAGCACCTGTTCCGTGCGCTGCATGGCAAGCTCTCCGTTTTCATCCGGGGAATAGACGGATGGCGCGTTCGGAATTCCCGCCAGCATTGCCGCCTCGTAATCTGTCAGCTCCGCGGGAAGCTTGTCAAAATATCCCTCCGCCGCCTCATAAATCCCATAATAACCGCTGCCGAAATACAACGTATTGACATACAGCTCAAAGATTTCCTTTTTACTGTAATCCGCTTCCAGCGCCAATGCCGCAAACACCTCCGCCACCTTGCGGTCGATGGATTTTTCCTGGGAAAACAGCATGTTTTTGGCGAGCTGCTGTGTAATCGTACTGCCGCCTTCCTTAAAGGAAAGCGTCCTCAGGTCCGTCCATGCCGCGCGGCAGATGGCAATCACATCAATTCCCGGATGACTTTCAAACCGGTGGTCTTCCGCGGAAATCACCGCGTCTATATAAAAATCAGCCAGCTCCTCATAATATGTGAAATGTTCCATACTGCGGATTTCCTCCACCCTCTCCGCAATGGATTCCTGCTCCGTCGCCGTCCGGTACATATCGTAGCCTCTGATTCCAAAATAAGCCGCCGCCCCCGCTGCCGCAAGCAGCAGAATCACAAACAGTATTCCCAGAAGTTTTCTCAGTCGATGTCTTTTCTTCATATAATCTCCCGCTTTCTTTTCTATCATACACCCATCTTCCTCGCACGCCGCGTCATACTTCTCTGCAAGACCTGCACGGCAGGCTCTTCCGCGCATGTCCGTTCTGTGCGACAAATCTCCCTGTGTCTCATTCGGTCCGCGCGGCAAATCTGCCTGTATCTCATCTGGTCCGCGCGGCAAATCTCCCTGTGTCTCATTCGTTGTCTAGTTTTTTCAACAGGTAGTCGGTCAGTTTCCAGACAAATGAAATCCCTAAAAACAAAATCCCCGCCGGTACCAGAAGAATCATCAGAAGCCCACCTCCTGCAGTAAGTACCATTGCGCGGAGCGTCTTCCTGCAGACAGTCCTGTTCCTTTCGCCTGTCTGAAAATGACTTTTCTCTCTGCCGTCCGTTAAAATATCACTCATTAAATCGTCCCCCTTAACATCATTATATTTCTCCCGGTTCAAAAAGCAACTTACATTATTGTAAGCCAGAATCTTCCGTGGGATGCCTTTATCTGTGCTTTATCCCGGATAACCATGAGGACAGTGGCTCTGATTGAGATTAGCCACAGCTAACCTCCGTGCATAAAAATCCCCCTGTAGCTAATACCAGCACCTTGCTGATATCTTTAAGCTACAGAGGGTGTCGTCTTAAAATTCCCCATCAGCTTCTTGCCTCAAAGTGCTGATAATCCTTCGGCGAGGACCAGTCGCCTCCCCAGGTAAAGCCGTATTTTTTAAAAATTTTATATACCTTATCATTTTTATGTATCATATTTTTCTTATACTTTCCCCGGCATTTTGATACATTTCTCTCTTTGTACAGCTTACCGTTCGCAGGGGACACGCGCCCGTTTTTCACATACGGATTTACCATCGGATTCAGGTCAATCGCCATCCCATATGCATGGTTCGAGAGGCTCCGGCTTCCGCTGATAGTGCGATAATTAAATGCGGATGTGTTATTTGCGGACATTGATTTTTCATCCGAGCCGCCATAGTTGTCAACTAATACCATTTTCTGTATGGGATATTTTATCTGATAAAGCTCGTAAAAAACCTTCACCGTTTTTTTCGCTATCTTTCTGTTTACGACCAGCTCACCACTTTTGATTTTGCCGTTATAATCGTAATATAATACCCGTACATAACGCAGATCCGATAATTTAATGTGTGAATTTGTCCGGTATGATTTTCCCATCATGCGTTTTTTCACCGCAGCCGGAATTTTTTCACAGTAAAATCCCTCTTTATAAAGATACGCACCGGAAGAAGCCGTCGCTACTGAGACAGCTTTAGAATATCTGCTATATATCCGGCTGCTGCCAGAGGTCACATATGTACGCATTCTCACATAATAAGTCTTATTTGCTTTCAGATTTTTAATTGTCCTGGAAGAAGCTCCTTTCTGCGTAATCAGCAGTTTTTTCGCATTCTTAAAGGATTTATCTGCAGAATACTGAATTTCATAGCCGGAAACATCCGCACGCTTATTCCAGTATAGAATGAAACCGGCTTTCGTCCCAGCCGCAGAAACCGTGACCGCAGGCGGCTGCCGGTCCGCCGCCCGCACCTCCACGGCATACGCCGATGCCTGCACCAGGCTCAGAAACATCAGTATTATCAGAAATATGTAGCTTTTCTTTCTGTGACTTTTCATTTGCGGCTTCCTCCGGATAAAAACATCTGCATAATCACACATACAGCTTATGTATCATTATCATCTGGTAACAGTATACCTTATCCCCGCAGATTGCGCAATATCATAACCACGACTGCCTGGGAATTTCCCATCGAATGTGGGGGTAGAAAACACAGGCGAATTATGGTAGAATGGAAAAATCTACAAACGAGGTTTATTGAGCTGGTAGCAAATTTTTACAATATTGAAGATAAAGGAGAGAATTTTATGAGTACAAAAAAGGCAATAGGAGGAGCCCTGGGAGCAATCATTGTATTGGTAGTAGCTCAAATATTGGCTCAGTTAGTGGCAAATTTGTTTGTTTTAGTTAAAGTCCCGGAAGGCATATGCAATATTATAGCAGGAATTATATATGTTGGATTTGCATTTGTTTTATTAAAATTATTTTCACAGAAGATGCTTAAAATAAAAATAGACAATTTGGGAATGCCAAGGTTTTCAATTAAAGTTAAATGGATTATTATAGGTATATTATTACCTGTGACAATAAAGGCGGTCTATCTTTTTTTCTTTCCCGGAAAGTACGTTTCTTCTGGAATGAATCGTAATCAGATTTTTTCAACACTGAGTGCTGGTATTTTTTTACAGGCATAGCCGCTGGTTTTGTTGAAGAAATGGTTTTTCGTGGAGTTATCCTAAATTTGTTAAAAGAGAAATGGAATATTAAAGTGGCTGTATTCATTCCATCAGCTTTATTTGGATTGATACATATTATAGGAATGGATTTTTCCGTTATAAGTAGCCTGTTGGTTCTTATTGCAGGAACAATGGTGGGAATAATGTTCTCAATGATTGCTATTGAAAGTGGTTCTGTTTGGAACAGCGGAGTTGTCCATTCACTTTGGAATATTTTAATTATTGGCGGGGGCTTATCAATAAGCGAAAAGGCAGATGAATATTCGGTTATGACATATGTACTTGATTCAAAAGATTTTGTTTTTACTGGCGGAGAATTTGGAATTGAATCATCAATTATTGCATTATTAGGTTATATTGTAGTTACTTTAGCAGCAATATGTATGATTAAGAAAAAGGCAAAAGTGTAATAAGTATCAAAAAACGAAATTCGGCAGTTGCAGAACAAGAAACGGAAACTTCTCAACCAGAAGAAAAGAGCCGAGCGCAAGGGTTCAATCCATTTCTTTCCGTTCCTATCCCTTCCGGACGTCCAGAACAGCCGCCCGCCCTTTTGGAATTGCAGGAAGTTGTGTCGGATATGAAAAAGCGGTACAGGAATACCAACAGCGCAATCAGGCAGACGGAGAAGCTGCTCCATGAGCGAAAGGAACTGATAGACCAAGCCGAGAAATATCGGGGTTGGGGAGGAAAGGTCAATGAAAAGAACATACTACGTACTTCTAATTGCTGTAATGATATTCTCGTTTTGTGCCTGTTCCAAACAGGAGTTAGCAAATATGACGACAGAAGTGTATGATGATTATACTGCAATCATTTGGGAAGACAAAACATATGTCCCGTATTGTGTCATTTCAAAAACTGAATGTGGCGAGCAAATAGGTGTCATTGATGATAGCAAAGATGATAAAATATATGAGTACAAGGGGTATTCCGTTGACGAGTGGATTATTGATTTATATACCGTAGACAACATTGCTATGCTGATGAAAGAAATTGATGTAACTGATATTCCAGACGGTTTAGAATCAGAATATGAGTGGAACAACTAAATTTTCGTTTGTCCGGAAGGCGCAGAGAGCGCAAAATCGGAATTGAAAAAGGAGTGTGCTTGAGTGCAAACAAGCGATATAATCAGGGAAAGCAAATGCTACATCTATGTTACTTTAAGACAAAAACCTGAATTAAAAGAAAAAGCAGCCACATGGTTTCATAATAAATGGGAAGTGCCACGAGAAGCCTATCTTGAATGTATGGAAGCCTATCTTAATCATGAAACAGAATATGGTTGGTATCTTTGCTTAGATAAAGAACGTATCGTAGGTGGTCTTGGAGTAATCGAAAATGATTTTCATGACAGGAAAGACCTTACGCCAAATGTATGTGCAGTATATACAGACAAGGAATATCGCTGTCAAGGAATTGCGGGACAGTTACTTGATATTGTTGTGAAAGATATGAAATCCAAAGGAATTACTCCTATCTATTTGATTACAGACCATACAAGTTTTTATGAAAGATATGGTTGGGAATTTTTGTGTATGGTTCAAGGAGATAATGAGCCTGATATGACAAGAATGTATATCCATAGATAAATTCCCATTTGTCAAGAAGTTGCAGAGAGCGTAAAATCGGAAAAATCGGAATTGACCGTTCGGAAAGCAAGAGATGCTTTCTGAACGGCAGTTCAGGAAGATAAGTTTGAAACAAATAGAAAGTTCTATGGAGGTCAGTGTCTTGAAAAGTTTAATTAGATTGACAGACTACAATGTAAATGATATTTATGATATATTTGCACTGACAGATGAAGTTAGAAAAGGAAAATACCGGGGACTACTCAAAGGAAAAAGTGTGATTTTATTTTTTCCTGATTCCAGTATTAGAACCAGGGTAACATTTGAGAAAGGAATCTATTTATTAGGAGGACAGTCAATTCTCTTTCCTATGGAGACCCTGGACAAAAAAGAGGATATACGGGATGTGTGTGGATACCTGAATAACTGGGCTGATTTGGTTATCGTGCGGCACAAAGACATTCACTTACTGGAACAAATATCTGCTTGTTTAAGAGTACCTGTTATCAATGCTATGACAGATGTGAATCATCCGTGTGAGGTTTTGGCAGATATGTATACCTTGTCTAAGATACGAAAGGATTTTATAAAAGATAGCTTCTTATTTGTCGGAGAACGAGGAAATATTGGCTTAGCGTGGAAAGAAGCTTCTGAGGTCATGGGATTCAGTCTGGAACAATGTTGTGGCATAGGTTATGAAATCGAGGGTTTGACAACCTATAATAATATTCGTGATGCGGTGATGGGTAAAGACATTGTATGTACTGACCCGTTGCCTGCAAAAGCTCTTGTAGATTTTAAAGAGTGTCATGTTACGACTGATGTAATGAAAATGGCAAATGATGGTGCAATCCTAAATCCCTGCCCGCCTTTTTATCGTGGTGAAGAAGTTTCAGAAGAAGTGATTGAATCAGATTATTTTGTTGGATATGAATTTAAGAAGTATCTGTTAGAGGTTCAACAAGCAATAATGATTTATTGTTTAACTCGATAACTTCCAATTTTGGAGGATACATTATGATTAGAAAAGCGGTTTTAGATGATATAGATTTGATTGAAGATACTTATAATGAACATTTCAAGTACGAAATAGAGCATGAAGCCTATACCGTATTTAAGAAGGGCGTGTATCCAACGAGAGCAGACGCGGAACGCGCCATAAACTTGAAAACAATGTTTGTATATGAGGAAAACAGAAGCATTGGCGGGAGCATTATTATTGATAAAGTTCAGCCAACAGAATATGCCGATATTCCGTGGAAAGGTAATTTCTCTAAAGATGAAGTTATGGTAATTCATCTTCTTATGGTGCGTCCGAGTATGTCTGGAAAAGGGATTGCAACTTTACTTATAGGATATGCTGTTGAATTAGCGAAAACCTATAATTGTAAAACTTTGCGTTTGGATACAGGAAGTCAAAATATTCCGGCGGTGTCTTTATATAAGAAAAATGGATTTGAAATAGTTGCAAGTGCGCCTAAAAAGGTGGGAGATGTAATTGCACATAAAAATCATCTCTACCTTGAAAGAGTTTTATAATCAATAAATTGGGATTTGTATTAAGCTATCAGTATCACACCAGAATTAACAGATAGGAGTTAAGATGATGAAGATTGAAACAATACAAACCGGCTGGACATTAGTTTCAAGCAGTGTACCAGATCGGAGTAAACATAGATGGAAGAAAGCATACAGCCGGTTATTTCAAAGTAAAAACAGTAGAATAAAAGTACCGGTAAAATGCTTTTATGTTACGGTGGCAGACCATGCTTTTTTAATTGATGCAGGATGGAGCGAGCAGGTTGTGGACAACGCAAAAAGACATCTTGGGTTTGGATTGAATTTTGCAAGTGAGCCGGTGATGTTAAAGACGGAATCTGCAAACCATCAACTTAAAGGGAAACCGGTAGACTGTATTTTGATGACACATTTAGATTGTGATCATGTCTCTGGAGTGCATGATTTTACAGAGAAAAAAATAATCTGCGCAAGAGAAGAATATGAGTATGCACATAAGAATGGTATTCGATATGGAAAAATATTAAAGGGTCTGACATTTGAGTATATTGATTTTAGGGCGGACACTCAAGCGATTTTTGGTAAATCTTCAGATGTTTTTGGAGATGGCAGTGTTATTGCATACCTGACACCCACACATTCTGCCGGAAGCGTGATTTATAAAATTATGGAGAATGGAAAATATTATCTTGTGGTTGGAGATAATGGCTATATGAAAGCGTCGTGGGAAAAAGGAATTCTTCCGGGACCTTTATATAATGCAGATAACATGATGAAATGTTTGAAATGGATAAAAGGAAAAAGTAAAGATAAAAATTGTTTGGGAGTATTATGTGCTCATGAACATATGTAATGAAAAAGAAAAATTCCAGTTTATAAAATAGATTATATAAGAATGTAAAGAGGTGGGAAAAATTGCACCACCCCTTTTTGCAGGCAGATTGGTATCTGTACAGCGATGGAATCAGATTTTCTTTTTAGTTTAGATGCAATTTGAAATTGTTTATCTGCATAAGATATGGTACAATCAAGTTAGCCAAATCTAACCATATTGCAAAAGAGGTAAATGTATGAGTGAAAGAGTAAAACCCACTATCAGTGGTAGTGCTGAGACAATGCTTCAGAGCTTCTATGCCAGAGCCCAATATTCCAAAAGTAAACATAATAAATTCTATGATGCAAAGGCGGTAGAATTAGTCGACAAAATTGATTATGATTTTTCTACAGCAGCCAAGGATTCTACGATGGGAAAAGGGGTAATTGCCAGAACTATCGTTTTTGATGAATTGGTAAAGAATTTTATAGAGAAAAATCCTGATTGTACGGTGGTTAACATTGCCTGTGGTCTGGATACGAGATTTTATCGCATGGATAATGGTAAAATTACCTGGTACAATCTGGATCTGCCAGAAACGATAGCAATCCGCAATCAGATTTTCGAGGAATCCGGACGTGTTTCTACGATAGGAATTTCTGCACTTGATCCTGCATGGTCAAAAGAAGTAAAAGTGCGGGGGAAAATGCTTTTTATCATTGAAGGATTATCAATGTATCTGACAGCAGAAGAAAATGGTAAGATATTAAAAATAATAAAGGATAACTTTGATAATGCCTATATTCTTATGGAATGTCTGGCAAAGACATGGGTAAAGAAAGAAGGAATAGAAAAATCCATACAGCAAACAGGCTCAAAATTTGTTTTCGGGGCAGATCATTTTGAAGAACTTGGGAATATGACGACAGGATATCACAAAATAAAAGATGATAATATTCTTCGTGGCATGGAGTTATTTTCATCTGTATATAAATTTTTTGCATTGTTGCCTGTTGCAAAAAAATTCACGCAAAAGATTCTGATATTTGAAAAAGATTAATTCCATTTGCAGAACGAAAAAAATTTCAGTTTGACACTTTGAAAATGCTTTATATTGTTATGCAACAGGCAACTTGCACCGCCGTCAATCAGGAAAGTGGAACCGGTAATAAATGTTCCCTTTTCCCCATCTGACAGCCTCTGCAAAGCCCCATAGCGATTTTACGATTCCCGCTTATCGCCAGTCTTTATTTTTTCCGTAATCAGTCCTGGAATATCTTCTTCCCGGCAGCCAAGCGAAAAAGCCAGCTCCATATATAAGGCATGTTCCGCCTGCCGGAAGTATTTTTCATCAGTTGCCGTGGTCTTTTTTCCGCGGATTTCACGTCTCTTTTTGCGCCCGTAAATGTCCTTGATAATCTGTACCATACGCTCACAGTCCAGGCTCTGAAGCGCCTCTTTGTATTCCAGCTCCCGCAGCTTATCATTCTGTGAAAATTCCATGCCGATAGAAGGGATCCGTGAAATCAGCTCCGTCGCTTCTTCATACGTAAGCACTCTGCGCAGCACCTTTTCTCCCCGTTCCAGCGGAATATAAATTCTGGCACTTTTCTCAGCAAGCGGGATCAGCAGATAATACATTTTGTTATCCTTAAAGTCCGCCTTCTGCCCGTCCAGTACGTCCTCCACCTTACAAACTCCCGAATTATACTTTACAACATAATTATTTACTTCAAACATAGTTCCCTCCTGCTGCCAATTACGCTCTGATACTGCCTGTACCGGAAAACCGGCATCCTGCTGTAAAAATCTTTCCCGCCGGACTGCCGCAGCAAACGACGCCAGATGGATATCCGCCCGGCTCCATTGACCACCTACAGGACCTGCCACCGGCAGTTCCCTTCGGATGCATGGCAACGGAAATCAAATACCCAACGGGTATTTGGTACTAACGGCATTCACCAAATGCTCATGCCCTCACGGCACCCGGCTCATTCGCGGGAATAAAAAACGTGCAGCCGGGAACTGGATTTACGCAGCTCTGCCACACGTTCTCTTTTTTTATTATATCTTTTTTGCCCGCTTTTTTCAAAGGCACTTTTTCACAAAAATAAGCACAGCCCTTTCCGGCAGAACGCTAAAGCAGTCTGTATTGCCCCAGCACCGTCTCATAATTGCCTCCATAAAGGAAATAGTAATCTATCTGCTTTTCTCCTTCTGTATACAGATAGGGGCCATACATGGGAATCGCGCAGCAGAGCACAGCTCCCTTTGCCGCCACGCCGATGCCATAGCCCTTCGAGGAATACAGCAACGGCATTCTTAAGCTTCTGCCGCCAAAGCTGATGTATCTTGCCTTCTGGCTCAGACGTTCCGTCTGCTCCGCCAGAACCCCTTTCGCCACAAGCTTTTCGTTTTTCTGCCAGTCAAAATAAATCCAGCTCTGATATCCCGCCGCTGTTTCCATCTGCCGCGGAAGCTGCGCTTTTTCTGCCAGAAGCAGCACGCCCTTTTTATCATAAAACTGCAGGGCACCCGTCTTTTTCTCTACCCTCACAACGAGCTTTCCGGTTGCAATTTCAACCAGATTTCTGCCCTCCTTTGCCGTCCAGGATACCGGCTCCGTTCCCCGGTAATTCCACGGTCCCTCTTCAAAGTCTGCCGTCTGTCCGCGCCGGAACTGTACACGCAGAATTGCATCTTTCAGAACCGTCAGACGCAGGATTCCATAGCTGCTAATCATATCAATATGTTGCTTTGTCTTGCGGACCATCCGCACCGCACAGTCAATGCGGCTGTGTCCCCGCGGGCGGAGGATGCTGTTATCCGGGATGTCCCCAAACCGGTAAGGTGACATATTGATTTCCTCCGTGCCGCCGGTGCCGGGCGCCTTTGTTTGTCCGTTTCCAATGCCTGCTGCTCCCGTCCTTCTGATGCCGGTACCGGATGCTCCCGTTTGTCCGTTTCCGATGCCTGCTATTCCTGTCCTTCTGATGCCGGTGCCAGGCGCTCCTGTTTGTCCGTTTCCGATGCCTGTTGCTCCCATCCTTCTGTTACCGGTGCCGGACATACTGTACCTACCCGGTGTACGGTTTTCTATGCCCGGCACGCTATCCATGCCCGGCGCGCCAGTCTCCCCCGCTTCCGGTTTCTTTTCGCCATGCAGCCCTATCCGGTTCCCGGCATCTGCATTATCATTTCTTCCCGGCGTCTGCACTTTAATTGCCTTCGGTCCGATATAGCCGCGCATGGCACGCTCCCTGTCCCCCTGCTTCACATCCAGCAGAGCCTGCTCCCGCGCCGAAATCTCCACGTCATCAAACCGGCGCGCCTGCTTTGGAATCTGATTTTCCAGTGAGCGCATCCGCTTTTCCTCAGATACCGGTTTCCCTATCAGCTCTGTCAAGTCTCCCGTATGCAGAACCGCCAGTTCATGAAGCGCACGGGTCGCCGCCACGTACAGCAGCTTCACATAAGAATCCTCCGCCGGATAATGCGCGGCAGACGGATGGTAAAGCAAAACGGCATCAAATTCCAGTCCTTTGGTATATTCCACCGGCAGCACCATCACACCGCTTCCAAACTCCGCTGTTTCCAGATTGCTGTCTTCCAGCAGAATCTTTTTGCCCAGCATATCACTTACTGCTGCACTCTCTTCTTCATCGCGGCAGATTACCGCAACGGTCTCATGTCCTTCCCGCTGCCACCCGGTAATAATATCAGCCGCTTTTTGTATCATATTGTTTTCATCAGAACAGCTCTCTACGCGCACCGGATTTCCATGCCTTTTCACCGGGTCGACCGGATAAATCGGAAAATTTCCATGCCGCAGGATATCTGTGGCAAAGTCTGAGATTTCCACCGTATTCCGGTAACTTTTTTTCAGCAGGCCAAAGCTGTCAAAGGTTCCGGTAAGTATCAGCTTCTGCAGCTCCTCCCAGTCGTTCAGACCATATCCGAAATAAATATTTTGTGAGACGTCTCCCATAATCGTATAAGTGCACCCGCGCAGGCAGTAAGCCAGTGCCCCGTACGCCATCATACCGAAATCCTGTGCCTCATCAATAATTATGTGACTTGCCTCACGGATTCCGTCCGTTTCTTTGATGCGCTTATAAAGATACGCCAGAGCCGCCAAATCGTATACATCAAAACAATCTGTAACATGCGGTATAGCTTTGCCAGCTTCCCGCTGCGCCTGCAAAAACTCCTGATAAACGGTATAGATGGAGCCCTTCCAGGTATCCTTTCCAAAGTATCTGCGATATTTTCTCTTCAGCTCTTTTTTCTCCGCTCCGGTATAAGAGACATATTTCCCGGTCAGCTCATTCTCCAGCTTTGCGGAAAGTATCTCATTTAACATATTAATTTTCTGCTGAACAGACATCTGCACATTTTGTGTAAGATAATCCTCGATAACAGACCCACTTAGTAAAAGAATATCCTCATTCTTTGCCGGACACGCTGCTTCCCTAAGAGGCACTTTTTTCTTCGCCGGGTGTGCTCCTTCCACAGAATCCGAACTTTCCTTCGCCGGATGCGCTCCTTCCACAGAATCCGCACTTTTCTTCGCCGGGTGCGCCTCTCCCACGGATGCATCGTCGTCTCTTTCCAGATATACATCCCCCGTCGGAATCATGCGTCTTTCATATTCCCGGCAATAGTTTTCCAAATCGTGAAACCACGCATAGCTTCCCTTCATGCAGGCGTTAGCATCCTTTTTGTCGACCGGGCAGACATGATAAAGCTCTGGATTCCAGTCCTCGTAAAGCAGACGGACAAAAAGCTGCTCCATTGTCATCTGGGAAACACCGTACACATCCAGATCCGGCAGTACGCCGGTGATATAATTCAGCAGAATCCGGTTGCTCCCTATAATATAGAAATCCTCCGGTCGGAATTCCTCCTCATAGTTATACAATATGTAAGATATGCGGTGCATCGCCACGGTCGTTTTTCCGGAACCCGCCACCCCCTGTACGATCAGATTGGTTTTAGGGGATTTTCGGATAATCGCATTCTGTTCCTTCTGTATTGTCGCAATAATTTCTCCCAGCACTGCTTTCTTGCTTTTCGCCAGATACTTCGTCAGCAGCTCGTCGTTTGCCACCACATCCGAGTCAAAAAAATCCTTCAGCCTGTCATTTTCAATTTCATAAGTTCTCTTACGCTGCAAATCAATTTCATAAACGCCTTCATTTTTTACGGTATACCTGCAGCGCCCAAGCGCATTTTCATAATAAACCGATGCCACCGGAGCGCGCCAGTCTATCACCACCGGCTCCGAACCGTCCTTCGCTATTCCCACGCGTCCCACATAATAGGATTCCGCCTGGGGAGCGTGCGAATCACGAAAATCAATACGCCCGAAATATGGTTTTTTCCTCGCCTTCCGGCATCTTAGCAAATCACGCTGATTTTCCCTGAGCTGCGACTGCGTGTTATGCAAAAGTGAAAGACCTTCCTTGTCCTTCGGACCGTAGGTCTCCATTAAGTCGTGCAATTCCTCTGACAGCTCCCCGATATGTTCTTCTGTGCGCTCCAGATTTTCCTGCGCTATGGAAAGAATCTCTGCAAGCTGCTTCTCTTCATCCTCCCGTTCAAGACCGGGAACCGGACGAAATGTCTTTTTTTGTTCCATTTCTCTTCCTCTTTCCAGTATGTGCTTCTGCTGCATCCCCAAATGGTCCGCTGCACGCAGAAATGAAAAAGCTGCTGTAAAATGTCGTATTTTCTATTTTACGCCTGTTGCAGAAAATGTCAATCAGAAAGCAACATCCGTCAAAAAGCAACATACTTTCAAGAATGACTTTCCGGCAAATCCCCTCACTGCGCTCTGGCAATCTCTTTTTTCAGCCGCCCGATAATCTTCTTTTCAAGACGTGATATATAGGACTGGGAAATGCCAAGCATATCCGCCACTTCCTTCTGGGTTTTTTCCTCTCCGTCGTTTCTGCCGATTCCAAAACGGAGCTGGATAATCATTCTCTCGCGGTCGGAAAGTTTGTCTATCGCATGCATCAGCAGCTTATATTCCACCTCCGTCTCCATGTCGCGGTAGATTACATCCTCGTCCGTTCCGAGAATATCCGAAAGCAGAAGCTCATTTCCATCCCAGTCCACGTTCAGCGGCTCGTCAAAAGAAACCTCCATCTTTGTCTTGCTTGTTCGCCGCAGATACATCAGAATTTCATTTTCAATGCAACGGGATGCATATGTTGCAAGTTTAATATTCTTCCCCGGATTAAACGTATTGATTGCTTTAATCAGTCCGATTGTCCCGATGGAAATCAAGTCCTCCACCCCCACCCCGGTATTGTCAAATTTTTTCGCTATGTACACAACAAGTCTCAGATTGTGTTCTATCAAAAGTGATTTTGCTTCCCCCGATTCCCTGCCTCCGAGCTGTTCGATTACTTCCGCTTCCCTGCCCGGCTCCAGCGGAGAAGGAAGCACCTCGCTGCCTCCAATATAGTGAATATCATTTGTCCGTTTCCAGAAGATATCCGATACGCTCGGAATCATCCGCAACTGAAATCTGTCCGGCACAGCCACCTTAATCATCATGTTATACATTCCTCCTGCTTATTCTAAAATACGAGGGTGCAATATCATCTGATATTTTCCTCTGCTGCTGACTGCCTTCCTGCTGACGGCAACCAGTACCCTTTTTGTACTCCATGCACTCTCCCCATGCCTTATTTCCATACTGTCCAGCGTCATTGCCGGAAGCACGCCTCTGCTTTCCCCGACAGAATGATAAGGAACATACACAAATCCGCCCCTCATGCTTCCGCCGATTTCCATATCCAGAAAGCTGTCAAGCTCCAGTATTTCCACATCACTTAAAAGTCTGCAGATTTCATCATAGTCCACGATGTGGACCGGTCTGTCTGTGAGCGGTTCCGTCAACTGATTTCCGCTGTCCAGAAGTCCCTTCAGAGAGATCTGCGCTGTTCCCCTTTTTAATGTGACATCATAGAGGTACCCTGTTCCGGCTTTTGCCTTCTGCCAGTATTTCCATAACAGTCTGGCGGCAGCATATCCCGCCATTGCCGCTATCCAGAACGGCAGCTTCAGATATGCTATAAAAAACTGCCATATTCCGCCCAGAAATAAAGACAGAATGCAAAACGAAAAAACCATCTTCCGCCAGCTTCTGCTTCCACGCTTTTTTCCCGCTGTATACGCCGTAAGGAAACACAGCAATATGCTGCATACAACAGATAATATTCTGCTTTTATGTATGGGAAAGACGACGAGCATACATGCTCCAAAGGCTCCGATTCCACTTGCCAGGAGCTTTCTCGCCATTGAAAAGGTGTCTTTTTGTATGAATTCCGCAAACTGCAGAATCAGAAAGTAAAGCATCAGATTTTCCAGAAAGTATACGTCCAGATAAATCTCATAGTACAACAAAAAGCCTCCCTTCACGTGTACCCCCAGTATACGTGAAAAGAGGCATATTATTTGTCAAAACAGCCACGCGAAACCGCAGATTTCCTCGACAAAATGTGACCTGCCGGGCGACATCACAGGCTTTGCATCCTGAACATATGCGATATGCCTGGCGTTTTCACAGGCTTTGCATCCTGAACATGATGTGACCTGCCGTCTACTTTGTGCTGTAGAAATGTATTTTCTGCAGTATCCCGCGCAAGTCCTCCACCGGAATCTGCCCCGGTGCGGAAGCCTGCCCCGCCATGCCGAAGGTAAGCGCCGAGCCGGATATCTCACCAAGCATTCTGCTTACTGCGCCGGTCGCTCCCATAGACATGGTAATAACCGGGATCTGCAGTTTCCGCCGCGCCTCTTCCGTTGCCGCCAGAAGCATAAGAACATCCGCGCTGCTCTGCGGCATCACCGCCACCTTGGCGATATCGCCTCCCAGCTCCTGCATTTTTTCCAGGCGGTTCACCAGCTCCTCCCGCGGCGGCGTTTTCTGAAAATCGTGACTGGATAAAATCACTTTTTTCCCATATCTGTGCGCTGTTTCTATCAGTGCGGATACCGTCTCACTGTCAAAATAAAGCTCCGCATCAATCGCGTCCGCCAGATTGCTCTTTAAAATCACATGATACATATGTGCATACGCTTCCGGAGATATTTCCTTCTCCCCGCCCTCCTGCTTTGTGCGGAAGGTTGCCAGAAGCGGCGTATCGCCCAGACAGCTTCGCAGCTCTCTTAAAATATCACATATATTCTCTGTATCCTCTATATTGTCCAGATAATCCACCCGCCATTCTATCATATCCGGTCCCTGCTCCATTGCATTGCGGGCGGAACAGGCAATCTTCCTCCGCTCTTTCCCCATAACAGGCACGCAGATTTTGGGGATCCCCTCCCCCAGAATCAGATTGCGGATTTTTACAGTATTTGACATAGCAGACGAATCCTTTCTCTTTCCAATTACCTTCTGTTCATAAACAATAGCAGAACTATCATGCAAAATCTCCACCGTTTTCTGATCCGGCTCCCCGTGAAAAAACTTATCCAGCACCTTCTGAAATACTTCGCATTCCGGCTTTGCCAGGGCAAATAACGTCATAGAAGATTTCAGCTTCAAGTTATCCGGCCATCCCATCACTTCCTGTGCATCACTGGATTCTGTCTCCAGAAGCGCCTCCGATATTTCCACGAGATTTTGCCCCAGCATATCATCTTCCATATATGCTTTCGCCTCATCCATGTCTCTTATTGCATAATACCTGGCCGTTTCGCTGTAACCCAGTCCCGCAATCTGCGGAAAGATAAACCACATCCAGTGGCTGCGTTTCTGTCCTGCTTTTATCTCCTGCAGGGCAGTCTGGTAATAATTCTGCTGTGCACTCCGAAATCGTTCTAAATTATAATCCATGCTCCGTTTCCTCTTTCCCGGTAAAATAACATCACTTTCTAATTACCATTATTCTACCACAGATCCGCCTCTTTTCCTACCATAAAAGAAAAAAGCCGTTTCTAAACCAACAGTTTAGAAATTATTGAACTAATTATACCTGTGATACCTTCCATGTTCAGAAATTCGTGCTATGATATAGATACGAAGAAAATGGAGGAACACAAAAATGAAATTATCTCTTGCCGCAAATATCAGCAAATTACGAAAAGAACATTCCATGACACAGGAACAGCTGGCGGAGGCATTGGGCGTCACCTTTGCTTCTGTCTCAAAATGGGAGCGTGGAGTTTCCCAAACAAAAGGATATTAAGAAATAACCTGTGTTTACCTGCTTGTGAATAAAAGAATAATGCTATTAAGTTAGAGATACTGCATAAATGTGCTGGTATCTCTTTTCGTTGGCTTGAAACAACAGACTATTTCATTTCTGCTTGATTACCCTAAACTTATCGGGATATGGTTTGTCAAGGGCTTGTTGCGTAAGCAATGCTTTAGCACCCTTTACAAATCATAGACAGATAAGTAGTTTTTCAAAAGCAGAAAAAAAATAGTAATCTTAAGATTTTGAATTATTGTTGCAAGCATTAGAAAATGATATAATGTAGACACAAAAAGACGTAGAAATAAGAATTTGTATGATTGAAATGAAAACTTCAAAAATATATTGACTTGTACGTAACGTACACCCTTATACTATCATCACAAGGAGGTGTGTCCGATGTTATTGAATGAAATTATTAAGGAAGTCGGAATGACAAAGCGTGCAGTTAAATACTATGAAGAAAAAGGATTGTTGTCAGTAGATAAAGATAGCAACGGTTATCGAAACTACTCCATGCAAGATGTTAAAACTTTAAAAAAAATTTCAGTATATAGAAAGCTTGGGATTGGTATTAAAGATATACAAACCCTTTTGGAAAAAGATGATAAAAGTATTCTTTTACGTATTTATCAGGAAAAATTACAGGAAAAAATTTTACAGGACTCAGAACTTGAGGCGTTGAAGCAATTTATAGATGATGGTAATGCAGACAAGGCAAATGAGATACTTGATTACCAAACTGTCGAAAATGCGATTGAGTCGTTGTTGCCGGGAAAAGAATGGGGAGATTACTTAAAAGGTCACTTCAAACCATTTCTTAATGTGAGATTAAAGACTTTGGAGCAGAAGCAAGCCCTACGGAATATATTAGAGTATTGCGATGAAACGACATTGAAAGTTCCTTTTATTATGGGAATAGGTGTGAAAATAGCAGGTGGGATTGCACAGGAAACAAGAACTGCAGATGAGATGATAGCTTATTATCGTGATATGAGTGAAAGCGAATATGAAAAATTAAGAGAAATGCTAAAGAAAGGTGCTAAAATGAAAACTGGCATTATGAAATATCATCCGTCATTTGTTGCCCAGAGAAAAATGCAGAAAGAGTTCCAAGATAAAGGGTATAACGACATATTCATTCCTAATTTGATGGTGCTATCTCCACAGTATGCAGAATACAAGAAAGCCTTAGATAAGGTAAACGATAGAATGTGTAGAGAACTTGGACTGCATTATGATAGTAACTACAACTTAGTTATAAAAAAGCTTGAATAAATGAGTGTATCTAAAAAGGACAGAAGTTGGGAGGAGAAGTACTTATGCGTACCAAGAAAGCAATATTTAGTGTTTTAACGATTATTTTCGGTTCTCTTGGACTGATGAACATAGTGTCTACTGATATAACACTGCCAATTATGTTTGTTTTTATGGGATTGACCCTTTTGACGAATGCAAGGGAGTGTTATGATAATGGTGCAAAGAAAGATGCTATGATATTTGCAGGTGTAGCAATCTTTGTCTATGTAGTCACTGTATATAACTTGGTAAGTAGATTTATGTAAATTACAGTTTGTTTAATGATTAAAAATTGGAAGTTGTAAAAGGAGGATAAGCAGATGGAAAATGTAAAGAATGAAGAATATGTTATTTGCCCACGTTGCAAGCAAGAAGTTTATAAAGAAGCGATTATATGCCCTTTTTGCAAGTTTGGTATTATGGCATGGCTTGAAGGAGAAATTGATGAAAATGGAGAGCCAATAGAAAATAAGTCAAAGTAAAATCCTAGGTTGAACGGAAGATAAGTGTAAATCTCAACAACCGACGGAGTGATCCAGACGTGGTGGCGGTCGAAGACATCAAGCCATGACAGCGAAGCTGTCAAACGTCTGGTTCACTTTGTCTGTGAGCGAGCCTTTGGCGAGCGATTATGAAGCCCCCGTTATCTAACAAGGGGGGCACAAAAAACAAGAGTCAATATACATTAACAAGCGGAAAACGCTGTATTTACAAGGCGAAACTGCATTTTACATGGTGTGATATAAATTATGCCATTATCACTTGGGAAAATTGAACAAGACATAGGAAAGACAGTTGATTTCAAACGAGAAATTGATTGTCTTTTTCTTTTGCAGAAATTTAAGTATAGGCAATTATCAAATACGGTAGTTACTTTTTTGATTGGAGGAATTTTAGAATGAATGATAAAAACTTTATTGAAGAACTAAGACAAAAGCGTGAGGAATACGGAGTAACACAAACAAGGCTTGCTGTTGCCTGTGGTATCAGCCGTGAATATTACAACCGCATTGAAAAAGGGAAACAGCCATTGAATGACGAATTAAGAGAAGTCATAGAAAAACAGATTGAGCGTTTCAATCCGCAAGAACCACTATTCTTATTGATTGATTACTTTCGTGTCCGCTTTCCTACTACGGACGCATTGGCGATTATCCGTGATGTATTACAACTGAAATCTGATTATATGCTTTATGAAGATTATGGAAAATACGGATATGAAAGCAAATATGTACTTGGCGACATCAATATCATGTGTTCCATGCAGGAGCATTTAGGTGTTTTATTGGAACTGAAAGGCAAAGGCTGTCGGCAAATGGAATGTTATCTGCTGGCACAGGAACGCTCATGGTATGACTTCATGCTGGATTGTATGACGGCTGGTGGTGTGATGAAACGGCTTGATTTGGCTATCAATGACCGAGCAGGAATATTGGATATTCCAAAGTTAAAGGAAAAATACAAGGCTGGCGAATGTGTTTCCTATTTTCGTATGCAGAAAGATTACAGCGGTACAGAAAAATGCGGTAGCGATTTACCAAAGAATACAGGAGAAACCTTATATCTCGGTTCAACAAGTAGCGAATTATATATGTGTGCTTATCAGAAAAATTATGAGCAGTATGTCAAGAATGGCACAGAAATTGAAGATATGGAGATTAAGAACCGTTTTGAAATACGCATGAAAAATGAACGAGCCTATTATGCGGTTGTAGATTTACTGACCTATCGGGACGCTGAACGCACCGCTTTTTCTATCATCAATCATTATGTCCGCTTTGTTGACAGAGAGGACGACAAGCCAAAAAGTCAATGGATAACAAATGATGATTGGGCATGGTTTGTAGGGGAAAACAGAGAGCCGATACGCTTAACCACAAAGCCAGAGCCTTACACTTTACAAAAAGCGTTGCATTGGCTACAAAGACAAGTTGCACCAACAATAAAAATGGTACAGGCATTAGACAGAGAAAATCATACAACGATACTGAAAGATATGATTGAGCAGGCAGAACTTAAAGACAAGCATAAACATTTATTACAATTAGAGAAATCAACCATAGAAGAACGTATAGATACCGCTGTTCCACAAGAGAATGACGGTATTTTTTAATGTAATTGAAAAATTTCAGATTTAGTCAGCAAAGAGCTGTTTTCATTCCCTATGTGAAGTGAAAGAAGAAAAATAAATTTTTTATTAAATCTGCAACAAAACGGCTACTTGCGTACAGATATGGTGCGAGAAAAGGAAATCTAAACTTTTTTTGAAAATAGGTCATTAAATCGGGGCTTGCTGTCCCTATATGAAGTGAAAGAAGAAAAAAGTTTTGAAAAAATGACGGAAATTCGTGATTTGTGGACAGTGTTCTATGAAAAGAGGAAAAGCATCATCATTTTGTATTCAAACAGGCATTAGCAGTTGAGTGTTGATGTGAAAAGAGGAAAATACTTTATTCTAAACTTAACAATTTAAGGTTTCCGTTCCCTATATGGTGCAAAGAAAATATTTCATTCTATTGTTGGCAGTAACGGTATGGTTTGGGTAGTTAGGGTGTGAAAAGAAAAATAATCTTTTTTCGTCATTAACTTAGCAAAATGACAATGTCTATCCCTATATGGTGCAAGAAAAGAAGTTAAAATTTTTCCATTTCAACTTAGCAAATGGACGTTTGCTGTACAGATAGTAGTGAAAAAGGAGAAAATCAACCGTTGATTGCCAAAATGAACCGTTCCATTTGTACTAATAACGGAAAAAGTTTTGGATTTTGGTTACGTTTCCCCTCTTTTCCAACGCGGTATATAGGAAAGATGATTTTCTTCTTTCGTGTTCTTTGACAACTGAATAAAGCAATTCAATACGTTTGACAGACAGCGAGCCGTTGAAACAAATACGCCACGACCTTTCCCCTGCAAGAGCGAGCGAAAACCTATTTGTGTTCTTATAAAAGATTTGTCCTCTTTTATCGCCATGACCTGTACTGTCAGATAATGATACTCCCGTACAGCCACAGCTTGAGCGTTCAGAGCGTCGCACGCAATGGGTACGGCTACATTGGATAATGCAGAGGTGGAAGTCCTGTGGGCTATGACAAAAGCCGTTGAATTGCTTAGAAACTATTTTTACAGAAAGGGGGGATGTGTTATTGATAATGCTGTAAAAACAATTCAAAAGAAAAATAACAAGTGTGGCATTGGAAACAGAGGAAAGACAAAGATTGTTGTAAAAGAGCATTTTTCCGAAAAAGGAAAGACAATGGAAGAACTTCTGACTGATGTTATGCTTGAGAAAGCAAAGCAGACAATCGCATAAATTCGGTGCAGTTGTAAGAAATAGATTGAATGTGAAAAATAACCCATGTTATACTTTACTTGCAAGCAGGTATTGTAAACATGGGTTAGTTATAAAGGAGGATAACTGACAATGAAACAACAGATTTACAATACTGCACTTTATCTTAGGTTGAGCCGAGATGATGAATTACAAGGCGAAAGTTCAAGCATTACCACACAAAGAAGTATGTTGCGTCTATATGCAAAAGAACATCATTTGAATGTGATTGATGAATATATTGATGACGGCTGGTCGGGGACAAATTTTGACAGACCGAGCTTTCAAAGAATGATTGAGGATATAGAGGCAGGAAAAATCAACTGTGTTGTAACAAAAGACTTATCACGACTTGGTAGAAACTATATTATGACAGGACAATATACAGAATTGTATTTTCCCAGCCATAATGTCCGTTACATAGCGATTGACGACGGTGTAGACAGCGAAAAAGGCGAAAGTGAGATTGCACCATTCAAGAACATCATCAATGAATGGGTGGCAAGAGATACGAGCCGTAAAGTGAAATCAGCGTTTAAGACAAAATTTGCGGAGGGTGCTCATTATGGGGCTTATGCTCCGTTAGGATATAAGAAACACCCCGACATCAAAGGGAAACTGTTGGTTGATGAGGAAACAAAATGGATTGTTGAAAAAATCTTCTCCCTAGCCTATCAAGGTTACGGTAGTGCAAAAATCACAAAAATACTGCGAGAAGAAAAAGTCCCGACAGCGTCTTGGCTGAATTTTACAAGGTATGGTACTTTTGCACATATCTTTGAGGGAAAGCCCGAAAGTAAGCGTTATGAGTGGACGATCGCTCATGTCAAGGCAATATTAAAAAGTGAAGTCTATATAGGAAACAGCGTTCATAATCGACAATCAACCATTTCTTTCAAAAGCAAGAAGAAAGTACGAAAGCCCGAAAGCGAATGGTTTCGAGTAGAAAACACGCACGAACCTATTATTGACAAGGAAGTGTTCTATCGTGTGCAAGAGCAGATAAAATCAAGACGCAGACAGACAAAGGAAAAGGCAACGCCGATATTTGCAGGGCTTGTCAAGTGTGCGGATTGTGGCTGGTCTATGCGGTTTGCGACAAATAAGGCAAATAAAACGCCATACAGTTATTATGCTTGCAGTTTCTACGGACAGTTTGGCAAAGGTTATTGTTCTATGCACTATATCCGCTATGATGTGCTGTATCAAGCTGTATTGGAACGATTGCAGTATTGGGCTAAGGCAGTACAGCAGGACGAAGAAAAGGTATTGAACAAAATACAGAAAGTCGGCAATGCAGAGCGAATACGGGAAAAGAAGAAAAAGGCAAATGCTTTGAAGAAAGCCGAGAACCGACAAAATGAGATTGACCGTTTATTTGCGAAAATGTATGAAGATAGAGCCTGTGAGAAGATAACAGAACGAAACTTCATTATGCTGTCGGGGAAATATCAAAAGGAACAGATAGAACTGGAACAGCAGATAACAAGCCTAAGAGAAGAATTAAGTAAAATGGAACAGGATATGGTAGGTGCTGAAAAGTGGATAGAGTTAATCAAGGAATATTCCGTACCAAAGGAACTGACAGTACCGTTATTAAATGCAATGATAGAAAAAATACTCATTCACGAAGCAACAACGAATGAGGAGAACGAAAGAATACAGGAAATAGAGATATACTATCGATTTATTGGAAAAGTAGACTGATAAATAGGGTTCATATCTTTAACTAAGGGAAAGCGGCGTAGCGACACCGGAGTTAAATCTGATTGCGGAAATGGCGGATTTGTTTGAGGTATCCATTGATGCGCTGATAGGATATCAGTTCCGGAACAACGACAGACAAAATGTGATCGCAAGATTAAAGCAGTATCTCCACGACAGAAGCAGCGAAGATGTTTACGCAGATATTGAAAAATCGCTGCAGCGCTATCCGAATTGTTTTGAGATGGCCTATTACAGCGCGCGGATATATCGTGTAAGAGGTCTTTGTCAGAATAAACCCGAATACTCCAGAAGAGCGCTTGCTCTGTATCAACGTGCGTGTATGATGATTGGACAGAATACCGACCCGGAGGTCAGCGAAATCTCTGTCCGCAATGAAATGGCAGATATTTACCTCACGCTTGGTGAATATGATAAATGTCTGGAAATATTGAAACAGTACAATCCCTGCCGCTTAAATCATCCGCTTATCGGGCAGACACTGGCATCCGCCTGCGATGACCCGAAAGGAGCTTTGCCGTATTTATCAATGGCGCTGCTCGACTTAACCAGAACGCATATGTCAATCGTTACGGGATATCTCAATGTCTATTGTAAAACCGGGAATTATCAGGACGCACTGCTTCTTGTGGACTGGGCGCTTGCATTCTACCCCGGACTGCGGGTTCCCGGAAAACGAAGCTACATGGACAAAAGTGAAGCAATTCTCTGGGCAGTCCGGGCGGAGGTTCTATTGTCACTTAATAAAAAAGAGGATGCCATAAACAGTCTCCGTCAGGCAAAAAAGATTGCACTGCTGTTTGACGAAGCGCCCAGCTATGACGCATCAAACATTCGCTTTTTCTCCTGCGGGACACCTGCAACCGCTTTCGATGATTTAGGAGAAACTGCAATCATCGGGATTGACAATCTCATATTGAAACATGAAAAAAACGAATTATCTGATTTATGGAGGAGGGTCAAAGATGAATCACAAACACAAATCTGCCAGTAAAAAATATATCGCCCAGTTTTACAAAAAGAATCATGCTTCCTTTTTGATTGCCCTGATTTCCTCACTGCTGACTGCCGCTCTCAACCTCTGGATTGCATGGATGCTGCAGCAGATGGTTGATTTTGTATCGGGTGTTTCCGGCGCTTTTGGGTTGCCTGTTTTAGTCTGGTACGTTGTCAGCGTGGTCGCAGCGATTCTTCTTCTGAAAACAATGAGTTACTTTTCCCGGCCGCATTTTATGGAAAAGGCGATGAGACAATATAAGGATTACGCATTCCATAAGCTGACCCAGAAGAACATTTCCGCATTTTATGTTGAAAATACCGCGAATTACATATCTGCATTTTCCAATGATGCCGCGACCGTTGAGAATGGTTATTTGGATATGCAATTCAACATTTTGTCTAACATTTTCATGCTGACCGGTGCATTACTGATGATGCTTATGTATCATCCGCTGATGACAGTTATTGCCCGCGCATTTTTCCTGCTGCCCATTGGCGTATCCTATATCACAGGGAACCGCATGGAAACAGCGGAAAGAAACATATCCGAGAAAAACAGTAAGTTAATTGCCACATTAAAAGACAGCCTGAGCGGTTTCTCTATAATCAAAAGCTTCAAGGCGGAAAATGCCATCTTTGATTTGTTTGCACATAACAACACCGCCGCAGAACAAGCCAAATGTAAAAAGCGGAAGCTGATAACGGTCATCGGCTGTCTGGCAAGCGTGGCAGGGATTACCGCACAGCTCGGAACGTTTTTAGCCGGTGCCTGGCTCGCTTCATCCGGTCAGGATATCACACCGGGCATACTGATTGCTTTTATTAATCTGACAGCTTATGTGATTCAGCCAATCCAGGAACTGCCGGAACAGCTCGCATCGAGAAAAGCGGCAATCGCACTGATTGACAAACTCGCTGATTCTCTGGAAGGCAATGTACGTGATGAAGGTATGCACATTCCAAATCAGTTAAACACCGGGATTACGATGAAAAATGTTACGTTTGGTTATGATGCAGAATGTGATGTTCTGCACAATATCAGCACTGCCTTCGATGCCGGGAAAAAATACGCAATCGTGGGAACCTCCGGCAGCGGAAAATCTACGCTTCTGAATTTGCTTATGGCGAGTCACGGAAACTACTCCGGACAAATCTGCTATGACGGACAGGAAGTAAAGGACATCAGCAGTGAATCGCTGTATGACATCGTTTCGATGATTCAGCAGAATGTCTTTATTTTCAACGCCTCTATCCGCGATAATATCACGATGTTCCATGAGTTTCCGGCGGCGGAGGTGGAGCGGGCAATCGAGCTTTCCGGCCTGTCAAAACTGATAAAGGAGCGTGGTGAGGACTATCTCTGCGGAGAGAATGGCAGCGGATTGTCCGGAGGCGAAAAACAGCGTATCTCCATTGCCCGCAGCCTGCTCAAAAAGACAAAGGTGCTTCTTGTTGACGAGGCAACCGCAGCCCTGGATACCGAAACCGCCTGTCAGGTATCAGGTGCGATTCTCGGACTGGAAGGGGTAACGGGTATCGTGGTTACGCACGCCCTTAATGAGACTCTGCTCAGACAATACGATGGCATTATTACGCTGAAAAATGGCTCGATTGTTGAATCGGGAACTTTCGATGAACTGATTGCAGAGAAAGGATATTTCTATTCGCTGTTTACGATTTCCCAGTGATGCTCCGTCCATGAGCCATCCTGGTCAGCCTGGTCAATACCTTGGTTAGTACCCTGGTCACTACTACTAACCAGGCTCTTAAACATAACCATAATATCCTCTCGTTAATTGTATGATGCCGGGGACAAAAGTCCCCGGCTATGACGCCTGCGGATTGCAGCGCGCAGATAGTTCTTCATGGTCTCTTTTTTTGCTTACAGCAGCTCCTTTACCGCCAGCGCGTCCGCACATGCCTGGCAGTCGCAGTAAAGCGCACCCTTTGCTTTGATGTCCTGGGCGTGCGCAAGAACGGCTCCGGCATTTTCTCCGAATACCTTTGCGCCCATATCGGAACCGGCAAAGGCAATCAGACCATCAATGGTCGTAACATCCGCATCAATCTCCGCAATAAGCGCTTCCTTTGCCGCGGCTTCTTTTTCGGTTCCCACAGCGTCCAGATACGCCTGTCCCGCAGCCTTCAGCTCTGCGCAGCAGGAAGGCGCGCTGATCATATCCTGTATCTTTTTAATTACTTCACTCATTTTGGTACCTCCTTCTGAAATAAAATGATATCTACAGCCGTTTTTATCATACCACAATTTATATAAAATGGAAAGATTTTCTCCTGCTGTTTTCGCCTTAGATCTGGACTTCGGTTACTGTTCACGCCAGCCTCAAACACTTGCTGTTTGAGGCGTAAGAAGTGATTCAAGTGTGAGCAAATCCCATTCGCGAAGCGAATTCTAAATGGATTTAAACGGAGTGAACAGTAACCGGGCTTCGCGACGCAGCAGGTGTTTGAGGCTGGCGCAAACAGTAAACAGCTTCCATCTTCTCCTTGCCGATTTCTCCGGGTGGGCGTATAATACCCTTAGCATTTCCCGCTCGCGGGATCTGTCGCTGCAATAACACAGCGCAAAAGCGCAGCATTTACAGATAGAATTTTACAGACAGGAGACTTAAATCATATGATTACCGGACGCACACGTCTGACCGGGCTTCTTGGAAGTCCGGTCGCGCACAGCATTTCCCCCTTGATGCACAATAAAGCCTTCCAGCTTCTGGGGCTTGACTATGCGTATCTTTGCTTTGAAGCGAAGGAAGCAGATATGGAAGAGGCGATAAAGTCACTTAAATTTTTGAACGCACGCGGCTTCAACTGCACGATGCCGGTAAAAATCCGCATGTGCGAGCTTGCCGACAGGCTTTCCCCCGCCGCGGAAATCATCGGCGCTGTCAATACGGTCGTCATTGAGGACGGCGTTCTGACCGGACACAATACCGATGGCATCGGCTATATGGCGGCACTCCGGGAGGCTTCGGTAGATGTTATTGGGAAAAAAATGGTGCTCCTGGGCGGCGGCGGCGCAGCCACGGCGATTGCCGTGCAGGCTGCTCTCGACGGAGTTTCACAGCTTTCGCTCTTTAACCGCAGGGGACGTTCCTGGCAACGCGCGCAGAAGCTTGCGGATACCTTGAATGACCGCACCGGCTGCCGCGTTTCCCTGTTTGATATTGCCGACAGCAGTACGTTAAAAAAAGAGCTGGCTGACAGCTATCTTCTCACCAACGCGACGCCCGTCGGCATGGCGCCGGATACCGGTGTCAGCCCGGTTCCGGACGTCACAATGCTCCATGAGGAGCTGATTGTCTCCGATGTCATTTATAATCCGCGCCGGACAAAATTGATGGAAGACGCCCAGAGCCGCGGCTGCCGCACATGCAACGGATTGTATATGTTACTCTACCAGGGCGCGGAAGCATTTCGTCTCTGGACAGGATGTGACATGCCGGTGGAGGAAATCAAGGCAGAATTTTTCTGCTAAACCGGTGCTGATGCATCAGTGCGCCGCCATCAGCTCCCGCACAATGTTGGCGTCGGTGGGATAGGCATAGAGCCGCCGTCCGATTCTCTGGAACTTTTCGCTGCCTCTTCCCAGAACGAGAACCAGCGTTTTTTCCGTTCCGGAACCGGCTTTCTCCAGCGCGCTGCGGATGGCGATTCTGCGGTCCGCTATGCAGTCGCAGGCTCCCCCTGCCATTTCCACATAGCTGCCCACCTCGTCGGCGATCCTGCTCTCATCCTCCATGCCGGGGTCGTCCGATGTCACATAAACATAATCCGAGAACATCCCCGCCAGCACGCCGAGCTCCCTGCGGCGGTTGAGCGCCTTGCCGCCCGGACAGCCAAACACCGTGATAATCCGGTGAAAGCTCCGGTATTCCTGGAATACCGTCTGGAACAGCTTCTGGAAGCTGAGCTGATTGTGCGCATAATCCACAATCGCGCAGACCTTCTTATCCCCGCTTTCAAAGACCTCCATTCTTCCCGGAACGGTCGTTTCCGCCAGCGCTTTTTGCATACAGTGTACCGGTACACCGTACACCTGTGCGGCGGCAATCGCAGCCACAGCGTTTTCTATATTAAAGCTCCCCCTCATTTTCAGCGAAAACTGCTCCGTAAACTGCGGACAGGTGACTTCAAAGGTCTGCTTTCCGTCCTTTTCCGGCAGAATCCGGTAGCGGAGCTGCGCCTCATGATGCTGCCCGAACGTCACCACGCGCTGCGCCTTCCGCGCTTCTTTCAGAATCTGCTGCGCATAATCGCTGTCCAGGTTCACGCACGCCGTACCGCACTGTCTGAGCAGAGACAGCTTCGACTGGAAATAATCTTCAAAATCCCGATGTTCGCCCGGACTGATATGGTCCTCCGATATATTCAGAAAAATACCCACCTGGAAATGCAGCCCGTCCACCCGGTGATACTTCAGCGCCTGGCTGGAGGTCTCAATCGTCATGTATTCGCTTCCTGCCGCCCTCACCCGCGCGATCAGCTCATAAAGCACCGGCGCCTCCGGCGTCGTCATCACCGCATCCGAGCGGCAGTTTCCGTCAAAATTTTCCACACTGGAAATAAGCCCCGTTTTCTTTTTGCCCTTTTCCTGCTGCCATTCATCCAGCATCGCCCGCAGATACCACGCCGTCGTCGTCTTTCCCTTGGTTCCGGTGATTCCTGTGAGCTTCAGCGCCTCCGGCTCATATTCAAAAAATGCCGCCGACACCACCGCCATCGCGCGCCGGATATCTTTTACCACAAAGCCTCTGACTGTTTTCGGCGTTCCCCAGCGTTCCTCGCTCATATAGGCAATGCAGCCATACGCCACAGCCTCCAGCAGGTATTCCGGCAGAAACTCCGCCCCCTTGCAGATAAAGAGCGTGCCGGGAATTACTTCTCTGGAATCACACGTAACCCACGTAACCGGCGCCGCCTCTTCATTTTTATCCGCACGGCAGAGAAGCCCCTGCTCCCTCAAAATCCGCTCCACATCATGCGTTGTAATCATGCCCGCCACTCCTTTTCTGTTTCATTTCTGCAGAAAGGATAACTCCGGCATGCATCAGAATTTCTTCAAAACTGTATCAGAGTTGTATCTTTTTTTATTTTTCTACCAGTTTTCGCTTCCATTATAATATCCGTCTGTATACAGTACATCGCAGAACAGCTCTGTATCAATCAATCCATCAATACTCTGCCAGTAGCTCCCGTCTGCATCCTCCTTGTACAGACATTCCATAAATACGCCGGGACTTTCTGTCGGTCCGAACATCACGGCAAGTCCGTAGCCTGCGACCGAATCCGGATATTCTTTGAAGGACTGGTAATTCTCCCCTTCAATCAGGCGGCGCTGCGCCACTGTCCGGAAGGAATCGTATACAATATCCGCCTCCAGCTCCAGATACCCCGGAGAAGAGGTCACTACCGCACGGTCCGCGCCGCAGACAGCGGCAAAATCCATTCCGGAGATATCCGGGCTGACCTCAAATTCCCGCGAGCCATTCTTCACCAGATTACTCTGCAGGTCATCCAGTGAGGAATAGCCAAGCTGCTCTGCCATATACTCCCGCACCCCGTTCCCGACCGCCGACATGTAGTACGCTTTTTTCGTTTCGGCATCCAGGACCATCGTGACGCATCCTTTTCCACTGTCATCCGTAAATAAATCTTCGTCCAGCGAGAAAGAGAAGATTGCCACCGGAATCTCGTTTTCTCCCGCAATGAGCGTTCTGCATTCTACCAGATATACTACCCGTTTTGCTAAGTCAAGCTGTTCTTCCTCCAGTGGAAGCAGTCCGTTTGCACACCAGATTTTTGCTTCCTCCTCACATGCCTGAATATACTCATCCCATTCCGATGTAACGGTATAGTACCATCCCTCGCCGTTTTCCCAGAAAAAATCAGTGCACGCCTCCAGCTCCTGCCATCTGGAAATCTGGTCCAGCTCAGCCCCGTCCAGGAAATCAATCTCCGCGCGGTCTGAGAGCTGCACCTGCCCGATCAGCCGGCTATCCTGCCAGTTGCCGTAGGCTTCCGGCAGAAACCAGCCCGCCGCTATGCACAGAGCCAGAACAAGAACTCCCGCCGCATACAGCAGAATCGTTTTTATTTTCTTTTTATCCGACATCTTTCCTCCTGCGCCTTCTCTGCTCCTGCCATTTCATCTGCGTGTTTCTCAGGCAGACCGTGATTTTGGTTCCCCTGCCCTGCTCGCTCTCTATTTTCCAGAGCGCCCTGTGAACCTCCAGGATTTTCCGGCAGAGCGCCAGCCCCAGACCGGCTCCGCCCTCCTTGCGCGCACGCGATTTATCCGCCATATAAAACGCTTCCGTGATACGGCTCAGCGATTCCTGCGGTATTCCGCGCCCTTCATCCTCCACTGTGATGATATAGCCGGCACCGTTTACAAAGCCCTTCACCCAGATATGCTGTCCGCTCTCAGACGCCTTGCGGGCATTATCGATAAAATTGATAAATACCGTGGAGAGCAGGTCCCGGTCGCCGTAAATAACGCCCTTCTGCGCCTGGATTTCCAGCAAAATCCCTTTTTCCTCCAGCGCCGGAGCCACCGCCGCGCCTACCTCCTGCAGGAATTCCTGCACCGGGATTTCCTTCTGCTGAAAATCCTGCCTGCCCGCCATCATCAGCTCCAGCAGCTTGTAGGAAAGCGACTGCAGACGCTTTCCCTGGTGATAAATATAATTGGCGCACATATCCGTCTCTTCCCTGGAGAGCTCCATCTGCCGCAGCGTGTCCGCATAGCCGATGATGGAGGTGAGCGGCGTCTTCAGCTCATGCGCAAACGCGGAGGTAAATTCCTCCTGCCTCTCCACCTCGCTCTGCAGTTTCTCCATCTGGACGCTCATGGCATCCGCCATCCAGTTGAAGTCCGCCGCCAGCGCGCCGATTTCATCATGGCTCTTCACCTGCGCGCGCACGCCATACTGTCCCCCGGCAAAGCTGCGCACCGCCGTGGAAAGCTTTTTCACATTCTTCATAACGGCGAAAATGACAAGCAGAATCAGCCCGCCCGCCGCCAGGCAGACGAACAGCATCGCCGTCTGGTATCTTGCATACATCTCCGACCGGCTGGTAAACAGCTCGGAAATGTCCGCCGTCGTCTCTATATACTGCGAAAAGCTGGTGGCGCTCATGACGACAAGATACATTTTGTCGTGCCACTTTACCAGCTCATAGCCAGTATTGTTTTCCGGCGTCAGGCTCTCCCGGATATTGTGCTCCACCTGCATACCGGTATCCTGATACAGAACGCTGCCGCTTTCGTCGTAAATCCGCGTATTCGTACCCTTTTTTCCGTCATGCTGGTAGAAGCTCTCCACCAGCCAGTCCACCGACACCTTGGCAAGCTGCTTCTTGGAAAGATTGTGCCGGGTAAGCTCATAGGAATTCTGGAAAAGCTGGTTTTCCGCCAGGCAGCGCCCGATTTCCTGCTGCAGGCTCCTCTGAAAGCTGTCCTGGATTACCCAGGAGCCTGTCAGAGTGAGAAACAGGATAAAAATCGGTGTTGTCAAAAAAAATAGTTTCCAGGATAATTTCATTGGTCCTCCTGTTATCTTCCGCCCGGAATTACACCTCCAGCCGGTAGCCTACCTTATAAATAGCGGTGATGTGTTCCTCCAGACCGAGTTTTTTCTTTAAGCGCTGCACATGCAGGTCGACGGTTCTGCCCGCCCCGCTGTATTCGCCGCCCCATACGCTCTCATAAATGGTTTCCCGGTACAGCGCACGGTTTTTGTTGCGCAGAAATAAAAGCAGCAACTCGTATTCCTTGATGGTAAGATCTACTTCCCTGCCGCCGCGCTCCACCCTGCGCGACTGCGTGTCAATCTCAATGTCATAGAGCCGCAGCTTCTGCTCCGTTTTCTTATAGCGGCGCAGTACCGTCTCCACGCGCGCCAGCAGCTCCGCAATCTCAAAGGGCTTTGCGATATAATCCTCCGCGCCCAGCCGCAGCCCCTTTACCTTCTGCTGCGTCTCGCCCATCGCCGTCAGAAAAATCACCGGAATATCCACCGATTTTGCGTACTCCAGCACCTCATAACCGTTTAGCTTCGGCAGCATGATATCCAGCAGAATCAGGTCATAGCTCTTCTGGGCAATCTTATCCGCCGCCTCCTCCCCGTCAAAAGCCAGCTCACACTGGTAGCCCGCTTTTACCAGATTCATCCGTATGAGGTTCGCAATAGCTTCCTCATCCTCCACAATCAGTATTTTAATCATTTCTCTCCCCCATTTTTATGGCTTTTTTTCATTATACTGAAATCTGCTCCGGATAACAATACGCAATATCACAAATCCCTTTCGCGAAGCGAATTCTAAATGGATTTGCGAATGTTACTGTGAACGACGTGAACAGTAACAGATTTTGTGTTACAATTCGGGCATACATGGCAACATAAAAATCCCGGAGCCGGGCAGCAGAAAATGCCGCGCCATGCTCCGGGCAGACCGCAGAAAGCCCAAAAGAAGCCTTCCTTTTTTACTTTTCATCCAGCAGATTTTTCATGCTCTGCAGACTGATCATCAGCGTGGAAAGATTGTGCAGCAGCGCCGATGTCGGCGGCTGCAGGATTCCGCTCACACCGCACAGAATCAGTCCGGTGTTGAAGCTGACAATTTTGGCATAATTACCGTGAATCCGCTTCATCAGCGCCTTACTTAAATATTTCAGACGCACTATCTCATAGAGATCGTCCGCCGCAATCGTGATATCCGCAATTTCGCGCGCCAGCTCCGAGCCGTCGCTCACGGCAATTCCGGCATCCGCCTCCGACAGCGCCGGAGAATCGTTGATACCGTCTCCCACCATCAGGACACGGTGTCCTGCCTGCTTTTCCTGCTTCACAAACTTCGCCTTGTCCTCCGGCAGCACTTCCGCGTAATACTCATCCACGCCGACGTGCGCCGCAACCGCTGCCGCTGTGCGTTCGCTGTCCCCGGTCATCATGACAATCTTGGAGAAGCCCGCCCTGCGCAGCTCTTCTATCACCTCCGCGCTCTCCGGGCGCAGCGGATCCTCTATACAGATGACCGCCGCAAGCACGTTGTCCACCGCCATATACAGATGCGAGTATTCCTCCGGCAATGTCTCAAATTGCTGCCGGTACTCCTCCGGGACCGTGCTCTTTTCATCGTCAAACACGAAATGATAGCTGCCGATAATGACCTTTTTCCCGGCGATCGTGGACGAGATACCGTGGGCGACGATGTATTCCACCTTCGTGTGCATTTCCTCGTGGTCCAGTCCGCGCTGCTTTGCCGCGTTCACCACCGCCTTCGCCATCGAATGCGGGAAGTGCTCCTCCAGGCACGCCGCCAGACGCAGAAGCTCCGCCTCCGGCATATCGCAGAACGGCACCACCTGCTTCACCACCGGCTTTGCCTTTGTGAGCGTACCGGTCTTGTCGAAGACAATCGTCTCTGCCTCCGCAACCGCCTCCAGGTATTTTCCACCCTTCACCGTAATGCGGTAATTGCCCGCCTCGCGGATAGCGGAGAGCACGGCTATCGGCATCGAAAGCTTCAGCGCGCAGGAAAAATCAACCATCAGCACAGACAGCGCTTTTGTGACATTCCGCGTAAGAAGCCATACGCCTGCCGTTCCTGCCAGCGTCACCGGAACCAGCCTGTCCGCCAGCCGCTCCGCCTTGCCTTCCACCGAAGATTTCAGCTTTTCCGATTCCTCTATCATGGTCACAATCTTCTCGTAACGGGAGGAACCGGAAACATTTTTCACGGCAATCGTCAGAGAGCCCTCTTCGAGTACACTGCCCGCATACACCGATTCATGCGCCCTGCGGTGCACCGGAAGCGGTTCCCCGGTGAGCGACGACTGGTTTACCATTCCGTCGCCGGACACCACCACGCCGTCAAAAGGTATCACATTGCCCATGTAAACAACCACATGGTCATCCTTTTTAATGGTGCGGGCGTCCACCAGGACCTCCTGTCCGTCCGCCTGCAGCCACACCCTGCTGTTGTTCAGGGACATGCTGCGCGCAAGGTCGCCGACCGATTTTTTATGTGTCCACTCCTCCAGCGTCTCCCCGATTCCGAGCAGGAAAATAACGGAGCCCGCCGTATCAAAATCCCCGCGCAGCACGGATACGCCGACCGCCGCCGCATCCAGCACGGAAACCTCCAGCTTTCTTTCCGCCAGACTTTGCAGACCTTTTTTGATATATTTCAGAGAGCTTACCGCAATCCAGGCGGCACGCACCGGAAACGGCAGAAGCAGCTTTCCCGCATAGTGCCGGATAACCCGGAATGCCAGCTTTTCCTGATAGGTGCGGCTAAGCTCCCTTCCGGAATTTTCCCGTACCGTATCCGGCAGCTCGACCGACGCGTAACAGAATTTCTTCAGCGCCGCTATCAGCTCCGCCCGTTCCCCGGTATAGCATATGCTGGCGTCCGCCGTTCTTTCATATACCTTCGCCTGCGTAACACCCTGCAGATTGTTCAGATAATACAGAAGCGTGTCCGCCTCCAGGCAGCTCATATGCTTCTGCTTCATGTGCACGCGGATTCTCCCCGGAATTTCATGTTTAATTACAAAGTTCACTTATGCCCCTTCTTCCTGGCTCTCTTCCGGACTCTCTTCTCCGCTTACCTCTGCGGCTTCCTCCTCAGCAGCGCGCTGCTCATTGATCTGCTTTGCCTCCGCAAGAATATCCTCCGCATTTTCCTGTACAGTCGCCGCAGTCTTCATAACGCTTTCCTTCATGCGCAGTACCGCCGCCGTGCAGTTTGTGTAACATTTTTTCGCGTCACGCCCGGAGAGCAGCTTGATACCTGCTGTTCCAAACAAAACGCCGCCTGCAAATAATCCAAGATTTTTTAATTTGTTGTCCATTTTTATTTCCTCCCTACTTAATTCTTTATTTGTGTTTTTTTCCGGTGTAGAATAGCATTACGAGGCACACAACCATCGCCCATGCCCAGAACCTGTGCTGCTTCATGGAAATCACCTCCCCTTCCGGCAGTTCTGTTACCATTCCGGCAGATCTGGCATCCACACTTTCTGCTTTGCCTGTCCGCATACAGTTAGAAGTCTCTAACGTTTACTAGTATACGCTATTTTTTCCCATAACGCAACACCGGCAGAATAATTTCCGCCGGTGTCCCGATTTCCGTGTAACAGTTCAGCCAGGCTGCCCTGTTACATTTCCGTTTTACTTTACCGCCTCAAAGGCTGCGTCCAGCGCGGCAATCAGATCCTCCGCTTTTTCTATGCCGACAGAGAGCCGGATGGTGTTCGGGCGGATTCCCTGGTCCAGCAGTTCCTCCTCTGTGCACTGGCTGTGGGTAGTGGTTGCCGGATGAATCACGAGCGACTTCACATCTGCCACATTTGCCAGCAGCGAGAAAATCGCCAGATTATCAATGAATTTCTGCGCCGTCTTTGCATCCCCTTTAATCTCAAAGGTGAAAATCGAACCGCCGCCGTCCGGCAGATATTTTTTATAAAGCGCGTGGCTCGGCTCGCTCTCTATGGACGGATGATGCACCGCCTCCACCTGCGGATGCTTTGCAAGATAGTCTACGATTTTCAGCGCATTGCTGACATGACGCTCCACTCTGAGCGAAAGCGTTTCCAGTCCCTGCAGGAAGATAAATGCGTGGAACGGGGAGAGCGTGGCTCCCGTATCGCGCAGAAGGACCGCGCGGATGTAGGTCACAAAAGCCGCCGGACCTGCAGCGTCCGTAAACGACACGCCGTGATAGCTCGGATTTGCCTCAGAAATCCACGGGTATTTTCCGGAAGCCTTCCAGTCAAATTTTCCGCCGTCCACAATAACGCCGCCGATTGCCGTTCCGTGTCCGCCGATAAACTTCGTCGCGGAATGAACCACGATATCCGCACCGTACTCCAGCGGACGTATCAGATACGGGGTTGCAAAGGTGGAATCCACGACCAGCGGAATGTTATGCCGGTGCGCCACCTCTGCCAGCTCCTCCAGATCCACCAGGTTGGAATTCGGATTTCCCAGTGTCTCGACAAAAATCGCCTTGGTGTTTTCCTGTATTGCCGCCTCAAAGGAGCCTTCTTTTTCCGGGTCTGCAAAGGTTGTGGTAATGCCGTTTGTGAGCGGAAGCGTATGCGCCAACAGATTGTAGGTTCCGCCGTAAATCGTTTTGGATGCCACAATGTGCTCTCCCGCCTTTGCCAGCGCCTAAAATGTATAGCTGATTGCCGCCGCGCCGGATGCAACCGCCAGCGCCGCCACGCCGCCCTCCAGGGATGCAATGCGCTGCTCAAAAACATCCTGCGTCGGATTGGTCAGTCTGCCGTAAATATTTCCGGCATCGCGAAGACCGAAGCGGTCCGCCGCGTGCTGCGAATCATGAAATACATAAGAAGTTGTTGCATAAATCGGAACCGCTCTGGCGTCCGTCACCGGATCCGCCTTCTCCTGCCCGATGTGAAGCTGTCTTGTCTCAAATCCCCAGTTTTTAGAATCTTTTATATTTGCCATTTTTCATATCCTCCTGTGCTTTGATGAATTCATACTAACACAGTAGGAAATCTTTGTCTAATACACGAAAAAAATATCCGGTTATAGATTCAGTCTATAACCGGATGTGTTATGCTTCTGGCGCTGTCAGCCAGCGCTCCAGGCATTATGATATTAAATTTGCCCGGCAAAAAGGTTTTATGTCTGTTTATCCCCTGGCTCATGATATTTTCAAATATTTCTTCAGCGCCGCCACGTACCGCTCTCCCATTTCCGTAAGTATCATATTCTTCCGGGTGATATAACCAATTTCCATCGTAACCGCGCGGTGCTGCGCATCCTCCTGTTTTTGTGATGTGTCCGGATGCCATGCAACATCCTGCTCCTGTGACGTATCCGGATGCCATGCAACATCCTGTTTCTGTGATGTGTCTGGATGCCGCGTACCGTCGCTCTCCTGCGCATCCTCCACAAACGGCACCGCCACAAAGTCGCTGCCGTTTAACTCTTCACAGATGATGCCGGAGCACAGGGTGTACCCGTTTAAGCCTATCATCAGATTGAGCATGGTTGCACGGTCGTTTGCCTTGATGGTGCGCGCATATTCACGGGTAGCCAGAAGCTCCTCCGCCAGATAAAAGCCTGCGCCGTCTCCCTGCTCGAAGGAAAGGCACGGATATGGTTCCAGTTGCGCAAGGCTGACCGCCTTTTCCTTTGCCAGCGGATGCTGCTTCCAGAGGTACACGTATGCCTGGCAGTCAATCAGATGATGAAACACCAGCTCCGCCTGTGCCAGCAGCTTTTCCAGCGCCTTTCTGTTAAAGTCACATAAATAAAGAATGCCGATTTCACTCCGCAGTGTGCGGACATCACTGATGACCTCCGCGGTGCGCGTCTCCCGGATGGCAAAATCATATTTCAGCATATCAAATTCCTTTGCCATATCCACAAAGGCTTTCACCGCAAAGGAATAATGCTGCGCCGACACCCCGAACTTTTTTCTGCGCGTCCCGTGCTCCCCGTAGCGCTCCATCAAATCCTCATACTGACTGTAGAGCTGCTTCGCGTACAGCAGAAATTCCGCCCCATCGCCGGTAAGCGTCACGCCTCTCCCACTGCGGTAAAACAGCGTAATCCCAAGCTCCCTCTCCAGCTCTTTTACCGCACTCGTCAGCGACGGCTGCGAAACATATAAAAGCTCCGCCGCTTTATTAAGAGACCCGGTTTCCGAAATGGTAATGATATACCGAAGCTGCATCAGTGTCATAAGTATCCCTCTTCCAGAATCATTGATTTTTCATTGTTTCCAGTGCTTCAGACCGGAGAGCTGCCCGGAAAAATATTTCCGCGCCTCCTCCGGTGTAAAATTGCCTGCCGGCATGTGCTCCACCAGAAAGTCCAGCAGCTCATCCATACTTTTGTATACAAACTGCCCGTCCGCATAGCACCACTTACAATAGTCTTCATTAAAGCTGTTGTCCACCTCCCGGCTGATTACGCCATCCTCCTCCAGCGGCATCCCGCAGCACTGGCAGAAAAGCTTCCGGGGACTCCCCAGCAGTGTGTTAATGGAAACATCGAAAGCTGTTGAAATCTGCTTCAGTGTTTCTATATTCGGCGTCGCATCGCCGTTTTCCCAGCGCGAAACCGCCTGGCGGGTAACAGCCAGCCTCTCCGCCATTTCCTCCTGCGTAAGACTGTTTTCTATGCGAATCTTTTTCAGAACATCCTTCGTCTCCATATTCCCATCCTCCCTGTCCGGTCAAACCCTTTTTTTCCCCGCCCTCCGGGAATGCATCCATTATAACGCAGGTCTCGCGTTCGCGGCAAGCAATCATCTGTTGCTTTTTCAGGTTTTGCCCGGCCTTGGTTACTGCGAAACTATTACTTTTTACTTAATTTTTATCCCGGCGCTGCCTCTGGCATGTTCGCTTACAGCGTATACATGTACGCTCTCTGCCCTGCCGGGTTTTATCACTGCGAGTGCTTCACCATAATAAGTATCTGTTACATTTCCAAGATAGCTTTTTGTATAATACGGGCAGGCGCTGCCAAGTCCGAGAAGCGTGCCGCCCTCCACCTGCACCGTAATGTCGCCGCGCATCATTGGCTTGAGCGTGCCTTCCCTGTCCGTAAACTGCAGGCGGACATAGCACAGCTCCTCTGCACTTACGCAGGAACACTCCGGCTTTACCGTCAGCACTGTTTCCCGTCCGGCAGTTTTCAGCTCTTTCTCGGCAATAACACCGTCATTTTCATCATAAGCTACTGCGCGCACGCTTCCATCCTGATAAACGGTATCAAATATCACACGGCAGTCGTTCTGCGGTTTCTTCGTGCCGACACATTCGCCGTTCACAAACAGTGACACATGGTCCGCCCGCGCATATACCTCCACCTGCGTCTTTTTGCCCGCGCAGCCGCGCCATGACCAGCTCTCGACCGCATTCGTCATTTTCCACGCAGACGGCGAATGCTTCTGCCCCGCATAGGGTACCGGTATCACGCCGATGCCGATTTTTTCCATTTCAAACGCCACTTTTGTGTAGGTCAGCTCCGCAAGCGCTCTGCCTGTCAGATCAATTCTGCCGGTTCCCGCTGTCACCCAGCCCTTTCCGTGCGAAAAGTCCGGAGCATACGCCTTATATTCCCAGCTTCCCACACCGACCTCTCCCAGATAATCCATGCCGGACCAGACAAAATCTCCTATAATACGCGGATTTTTTTTCGCCATCTCCCAGAAAGTGTATGCATCCGAGCAGAAGGTCTCACTGCCCAGTATGAGACGCTGCGGATATTTTTTCAAATCGTGCCGGTAGCGCTTTATCCCATAATTATAGCCCGCAACATCCATAGCGGCAAACGCATCGCGCGTCTTCACATCGCAGGGATACAGCGTCGCGCCGGATTTCATAAATTCTGAGCCCATCAGCCCGGCAAGGTTATTGAAAAATTCACTTCCTACCGCCTTTTTCTTTTTCGCATTTCTGACTGCCTGCTCCGCCTTTTTGTCGCTGTAAACGCCAAAGCCCATAGAGCTTAAAAAATTGAAGAAAATATTGACGCCGCAGGTAACAGGGCGCGTGCCGTCCAGCTCATGCAGACACGCTGTCAGCTCGCCGCACAGCCTGATTCCCCGCTTCTGCGCGGTCTCCGACACCTCATTTCCGGTCGAATACATCGCCACGCACGGATGGTTGTAATCTTTATCCACCATCGCTTTTAAATCTTCCCGGTAATGCGTCTCCACCTCCGTGGCGTAATCATTCTTTGTCTTATGAATATACCACATATCTGCATATTCGTCCATCATAAGCATTCCAAGCTCATCACAGGCGCGCAGCATCGCCTCCGAGCAGGGATTGTGCGCCGAGCGCACGGCATTGTAGCCGCCTTCTTTCAAAAGCCGGATTTTCCGGTACTCCGCAAAATCATAGGCGCAGGCTCCCAGAATACCATTATCATGATGAATGCAGGCTCCCCGCAGCTCCCACAGAACATGCGGCGCTCCGGCTTCCAGGATTTCCACCCGCACCGTTCCTTTTCCGGTGCTCTGCACCTGCACGCGGATGCGCGGCGTGCGGTAAGCAAGCGTAGTAATTCTGATTCCCTGCAGACAGATATGCTGCTCCGGCAGCCGGTACAACCAGACAGGACGGTAAATGCCCGTGCCCGAATACCAGCGGCTGTTCGGCTGGTCACTGTTGACCGCTGTCACCATCAAAGTATTTTCCGCTCCGTAACGCAGCTTCCCGGTGATGTCCACAAAAAAGCCTGTGTATCCATAATTATGACTGCAAAGCTTTTCTTCGTTCAGATACACCGTCGCCCTGTGATATACGCCCTCAAAGTACAGAATTATTTTCTGCCCGCGCCATTCCTCTGAAGCCGTGAATACTTTTTCATACGTATAATCCTTCGCGTCAATCCAGCCATTATTGACGCCGCCCGCACTGCCCTGGCGCCTCTCATCCAGCAGCATGGCATCGTGGGGAAGAGAAACGGCAAACGCCGCTTCCCTTTTCCCTGTCTGATAACAAATCCAGTTTTCGTTAAATGATTCTTTTCTCATACTTCCTTTTCACGCCTCATAAATCCTGCCGCAATCGTCAGAACCGCACTGACTGCCATAACGGCTGCAATCGCATCGTTTCCTATTGTCCGGTGACGCCCCATTCATTCTCCAGCACCTGTGTGCAGAGTTCCGTACTGGAGGAGCACCATACAAAGCCCAGACGGTTAAAACCATGCATCACGGTCTGTCCGCCCACAACTGCCAGCGCGCCCTCACGAAATGCCTGCTCATTAAAGAATACAGCGATTCCTTCGCGGTTGTTTTCCTGGTCGTTTCCAGTGCAGTGCTTTGCTCCCGCATGAACACCCTTTGCTTCCATCGCCTCTCCCTCTGGAATCTCGCAGAAATGATTCATCACGGCATCCTTACTGGTCTGGATGCCGAGCGCCTGGTTTACGGTTCCCGCATACCCCATCATGCAGTCCATACCCACCAGCGACAATACCAGCAGGAAGCTGCACAAAGACGACAGACCAGTCCATAATCTGGAATGTTTCATTTCTCTACCTCCATAAAATTTTCTTTTCCCGTGCGCTGCAGACGCCGGGTCAGTAAAACATGTCCGCGCAAACATTTGTTGGTACATATTCTATTATTTTATGGCAAAAATGACAACACTTCATTCCTATTCTGTACTTTTCAAGTGCATATTTTGCATAGAATCCGGTTGTATCTGTTTTTCATCCGGCATATCATACCTTCTTCTGCACGTTTCATAATATTTGTATATATTTTAATTTGATAAATTGATTTTCTTATTGGTTGTGTTTTTATAGAATATATGGTAGAATGAATCTGTGGAAAGCACCTATGATGGGGTGGTAGCCTCCCGGCTTATTTTATACATAGGAAGGGAGGTGGCGCCGATGACTGCATATGAAATTGTCTCAACGATTTTAGCCGTAGCTTCTTTAATGGTGGCTGTCGGTATGTTTGTTATTGCGTTGCTTGCTTTTCTCGATAAAAAGAGGAAGAAGCGAAAGTAAAAAATGCCTATCCTGTCTGCACACAGGATAGGCTGTGCCTTTAAGGGCATGTAAAAAACCTAAGCTTGGAGCATCCACTTTGGAATGGGTGCTTTCTTATTTCATATTATCACATCACCCCATATTCTTCAAGTTCTTTTTCACTTTTTGCCGTTAGATTTTTCACTCAATTTTAATTTCTCAGTTTTAATTCTCCCAGCGAATCTGTTCCCCGGTAATCAGCGGATAGCGCGCCAGCTGCGTTTCCTCCAGATTCTCCCGGAACATATCCACTGCTGTTATCTGGTGATTTTCGTAGGTGGTGTAGTAATAGATTCCCCGGTCGGCGTTGCAGCAGGAGGTATAGATGGTAATCTCATACCTGCCCCCGTCCGTCTGACAGCATCCGCGCTGATTCTGCACGGCGCCGAGGATGTGGAAAAACTGACTCACACTCTCCTCCTCCGAATCCCCGGAAACGGCATTCATTTTTGTAAATGCCGCCCGCACAAAGCGCGACTGCGAGGATAAATCCCCCGGCAGCCCCAGCGCTCCCATGCCGCGGCTGTACGCCCGCAGAGACAGCTTTTCCGAAAAATGGTTCTGCGGCTCCTTCGGAGACAGATGCATATAATTGTTGAGCTGGAACATCTGCTCCTCAAAGGGCGGATTGTTTGTCAGCACGCCCACTGGATTGTCGTATACCCGGATACCATCTTTTACCGCCTCCACCGTGACCGCCCCGTGTCTGTCCGCAATCAGCCAGTGAAGCTGCGCGGGCGGCAGCTCACTGTAAAAGCGATGGTCTGTAAGATTTATGCGTTCAAGCAGCCCTGACGCCTGCGCCGCCGAGTCACATTGTCCCAGTATCCAGGGAATAAATTCAAACTGCGCCACATTATCCCTGTCCAGCATTTCTTTTTTATAATCAGCATTGCCGACAAAGTTCAGCCCCGCCATGCAAAGTCCCTTTTCATTAACCGCCTCATAATAAAGCGGGTAACCTTCTGCAATATGTGCCATTCCAATCATGGCATAATGCGTTTCCATCGTTCCCATGCACCGGAATTTAAACGGATACTTCCGCGGGGTGACAACAACCTCCTCCCCGAAGGTCCGGTCGTAATCCAGCGTTCTGCCAAAGTAAAAATCACGTGTGCAGTAAGTGACGGCTGTGCACATAAATTTTCCTCCTGTTCTGCTATTTTTCTATTATCTATCCCATGTCATCTTCTGTTATGCCCTGTCAGCCCTGAATATCTGCCAGCCCTGTTTGTACCTGTCAGCCTGTTAATACCCCAGCCCTGTTTGTACCTGTCAATCCTGCCGGGACTTCCGCTTTTGCTTTTCATAATCCTTCAGCGCGGCGACCGCCTCCCCGGACAGCGGCAGCAGCGCAACCATATTGAAGATGGTCATAAGCCCGATGCCCACGTCCCCAAGGTCCCAGACAAAGGTATACGCGGCAAGACCGCCGATAAAAAGCATTACAAGCGCAATGCATTTATAGACCGTCTGCGAAGTCCAGTTATCACCAAATAAATATGCGACATTGGACCTTGCATAAAATAAGATGCCGATAAAGGTCGAAAAGCTGAACAGCAGCAGAATGACAGCAATAAAGACCACGCCAAAATCGCCAAAGTGATAGCGCATCGCCTCCTGCAGCAGGTCCATTCCCGCCAGTCCTTTTATCTGCTCTGCGGGCGCCAGCAGCATAATCATTGCCGAACAGCTGCAGATAACAATCGTATCCACAAATACACCGAATGCCTGCAGAAGCCCTGCTTTTGCAGGATGTGTGACATCTGCCGCTGCCGCCGCGCAGGGTGCGGAGCCGGAACCGGCTTCATTGGAAAACAGCCCGCGTTTCACTCCGTTCATCAGCACGGCGCCGAAGCCGCCAGCCGCCACCTGCCGCAGTCCGAACGCCTCCGCAAAAATGCGCTCAAAAACCGCCGGCAGCGCACCCGCATTGCGGACAATCACAAACAACGTCATCAGAAAATAGCAGCCCGCCATCACCGGCACCATTACGTCAAGCACTTTCACGGTCGCATTTTTCCGCAGGACTATCACTGCCGCAACCACCACAAGCGCAATCGTTGTATACAGCGGCGGAATGGAAAAGGCATTGTCCACCGCGGAGGTGACGGAATTGCTGATTACCTGGCTGATGCCGCACCAGCAAATCAGCCCGGAGAGTGCAAACAACGCCGCCAGCACACTTTTTTTCCTCTTATGCTTCTTTTTCCTCATCACAAATGCATGGATATAATACGCCGGGCCGCCCCGGTAGCCTCCGTACAGCGGGTCCTTCTGGCGGTAAAGCTGCGCCAGCGTCGCCTCCGCAAAAGCCGTCGAAGAACCGAGCAGCGCCATCACCCACATCCAGAACACCGCGCCGGCGCCGCCCGCGGAGATTGCCGCCACCACGCCCACCAGATTTCCCATGCCAACCCTGGTCGCCGTAGATACGATCAGCGCCTGCAGCCCGGAAATACTGTTTTTCTGCGTCTCCTGCTTTTTCTCCACCGCAATGCGCAGCATTTCCGGAAACTGCCGCACAAGCACGAACCGCGTCCGGACAGTAAAATAGATTCCCACCGGCGTGAGAATCAGAACCAGCAGCGACAGTCCTGCGCTGCCGCCGCCCGGCAGCGGAATCGTAATCAAATCGCCCCACAGAAAATTATAAATCACCTGCACCAGGGCTATCAGCCCCTGCCCGAATGTCTGAATCATCTCCATAATAAAATTTTCTCCATATCTTTCGTTTTTATAAACAGTATAAACGAACAGGCGCGATTTGTCACCCTGACAATAAAAATATATTGTAAAGAATGTTTTTCATTCAATCTGACGACAATTTTGTGGTATAATAAATAGTATCAGGGGACAAAAGGGTCTTAATCCACATGAGCCGGCTCTATAGTGGGTGCAAGACCCCGGAAGCCGCCCCGATATGAGCATAAAAGCAGGATGTATATCCCCACAGGAGAATCTTATGAGTTATGAAATGCAGGATACACGATATGATGAAAAATCTGACGAGCGCTACTCTGTCGCCGACGAAGCCATTTATGACGCTTTTTTTTTGCTTCTGAAGGAAAAAGAACTGGAAAAAATCACGGTATCGGACGTCATAAAAAAAGCCGGAATCGTCCGCAGTACCTTTTATAATCACTACGAAAACATTCCGGCTCTGATTACCGCCATTGAGGACAAGACCATCCATGACATTTTTTCCCTCATGGAGACCTTTCATCCAAAGAATGACCATGATATGTGCAAATCTTTTTTTCTTACCGTCTGTAATTATACCAGGACGAACCCGTTTCTGGCGAATCTTCTGTGCAACCCGCAGGGGGACGGTTTTTTTGAAAGAACCCTTACCATGCTGCACCGCTACGTGACAAATGTCACGCGCACCACTGCTCCCACCCACTGCAGCAAGGAGGAGTTTTCCTATATGATCGCCTGCGCAATCGGCAGTACCATCGGCGTGCTGCACAAGTGGATTATGGATGATTTCCGCAGCTCCCCGGAAACTATCGCCGGTATTCTGACGCACGCTTTCGTGGGCGGGATGCTGCCCTTTATGTCCTGAGCGGACATGCTTGCATGTCCATTTGGCGGTGCTGTGTGCCGGTGGCACACGTTTAACGCCGACCGAAGTGACATGTAGACCTGCCGCGAGGGGCGCTGTGTGCCAGCGGCACACGTTTAGCGCCGACCGCAGCGAAGCGTAGAACAAATACCCCGATGCCTGCATCCGGGTATTTGACTTTTTATGCGCACGGCTCGTCCACCAGAACCTCCTGCCGTTTAATTTTCCGGGTCGCGCTCTTGATGAACGGATTTTTCCGCACAACCAGCCCGGTAATCTGGCGGTAGGACGGCTGCGTCTTATTATACTGGTCCAGAAATGCCTGCAGCTCTGTCTGGACAGCCTCCGCATCCATTCCCTTTGCCGCAACAACATCCGGATCCGGATAAATTCTCGCGGTAAGTCCGTTGTTCTCACCGGTCACAATGACCTCTCCAACCAGAGCGCCAAGCGCCAGCTTATTTTCAATTTCCTCCGGCGAAATGTTTTCTCCGTTAGAAAGAATAATCAGATTTTTGACACGTCCGTTGATAAACAGGAAGCCGTCCTCGTCCAGATATCCCTTATCTCCCGTGTGCAGCCAGCCGTCTTTTAAGGTGTCCGCCGTCTCCTGCGGCATCTGGTAATATCCCTTCATGACGCTGCTTCCGCGCACCAGGATCTCGCCGTTATCAAACGAAAGCTCCACATTGGGAAGCGGTCTGCCGACCGAACCCTTCTTGTGGTCCTCCGGCGTATTGGAGCTGATGACCGGCGAGCATTCCGACATTCCGTAGCCCTCCAGAACTTCCACGCCATACTCGGCAAATCTGTCAATATAGTACGGGTCCAGATGCGCGCCTCCGGTAAAGATGGTGTGCAGCCTTCCGCCAAATACGGCTTTCGCCACCATCTGCTTCGGTATGGAAGCGTCCGCCCCGGCAAGTCTCTTATAAATCGTCTCCACCATCAGCGGAACCATCAGCATGACCTGCGGCTGGAACACGCCCATATTTTTCACCATGTGCAGCAGAGAATCGTTGATGCACACCGTTGTTCCCAGAGAGAAGCCCTTCAGCCAGTCCATTACCAGGCAGAATGCATGATGAATCGGGAGCACACTGAGCAGCACGCTTCCCGGCTCTGCGGTGTACTGCACAGATTTTACATTCTCCGCCAGATTCTTCTGTGTCAGCATAACGCCCTTGCTCTTGCCGGTTGTTCCGGAGGTAAAAATAATCGTCGCAATGCTCTCCGGGTCCGGTCTGTCCGCATCTGCCACGCTGCCTGCGCCGGCCGCCTTTAAGTCTGCCAGAGAAGTCACTTCTGCGCCGGAGGCATTACCTGGTTCCACAGCATCCTCCAGCATCCAGATTTTTTTAAGCTTCGGACATTCGTCCAGAATCTGCCCCAGAAGCCCCTTCTGCTTCGTGCTCAGAAAAAGACCAGCCGCATCGGAACGGTTAAGCAAATCCACAAGGTCCTCACCCGGAAGATTTGCATCCAGCGGCACGGCAACCGTATTTCCGGTGATAATGCCCAGATAGCTCTCCACCCACTCCGCAGAGCTGCTGCCAATCAGCGCAAGATGCGCTCCGGCAAATCCCTCCGCCAGCAGTCCTCTTCTCACCGCAGCGGCATTTTCCAGCAGCTCCCGGTAACTCATTTCCATGATTTCCTTTTTCTTCAGCCACTTGATTGCCGTAATCCCGGCATATTTTTTTCCGCTTTCCTCTATAATATCCCGAATCAGCATCCTCTTATTCCTCCTGTAATTTTTCCAGCAATGCGAGTGCTTCCGCCACCGTGAGAATCTTTACAACCTCTTCCTCTTCCAGCTCTACATCAAAGGTATCCTCCAGCTCGCCCAGAAAAGACATAAAATCCAGAGAGCTGAAGCCCAGGTCCTCACGAAATCTCATATCATTTGTCATATCCTCCGGCTTTACCCCGCAATACTGCGCCGCGATTGTCTTAAACTGCATTTCCTGTGTCATGATTTTCCCTCCATTTTCTTACTATATCTATTCTTCGTTTTCCGTATCTGCTCAGTATTTTCTATCTGCGCCATATTTTATTTATGCTGTATTTTATCTATGCTGTATTTTTATCTGCGCTGTGCTCTATACCTGCACCATGCTTTATACCAGCTCCATAATTTCTCCGATGCTCATATCCGGCTCGGCAATTCCCTTAAACAGAATGCGCATCATATAATAATACAGCAGTTCCATATCATGCTCGCAAAGCTGCGCTGTCTGATAATGATAAGAGAAGTTCATGCCTCCGTCCGGCGTATGTGACACGGTCAGATACATTTTCTTCGTCGCCGCGCCGTTCGCAAACCATTTCGCATGCTGTGAGATTCCGGCAAGATGCGGATTATCCATCTGCACCGGCATCGGCTGATAGGTAAGGTAACAGCTTTCATATGTTGTATTTTCCGGTGTGTGATATCTTCTCCGCATCTCTTCCTCAATCAGCGCCGGGTCGTAATTGCTGTGCATATAAATGCGGTTCTGGACGTTCTGGATTTCGTATGCCGCCGACAGAAAATCCGTCTCCGGCGAAATCACTGTCCGGCACGGGAACATAATCGTGCGGCTTCCTCCCGACGTCCATTCATCATGCGTGGAACGTCTGGAAATAAAGTTTTCAATGGTAATATCCTCCTGCCCGTTGTTCACCTTCGATAAATAAGTACGGATGCCCAGCAGCAGCAGATTTGTCATGGAAAGCTGATGATTCATACAGAAATCAATCAGATTTTTGGTCGGCTCCGGTTCCAGCCTGTAATCCTTCACTTCCACAAACAGGTTGTCCAGCTCGATATCCGCCGCCCGCAGCATTGGATTTTTGTGGCGTTTTCTTGCCGCTTCCAGAACGGAAGGTCCCTGAATATCCGAGTAGAGCGGCTCTCCCAGGGCATTGAGCTGGTCATCCCAGAATTTTTTGTCCTTCGCAAAGCGCTTCTCGTTATTCGCCCGCTTCAAATCCTTCGCCAGAACCGTCTCATAATCCGCCAGATCCTGCGGATACGCCGAACCGAAACGGTAATGCGTGTAAAGCTGCATCAAATCATTTATCATCACAACCAGACCGCAGGAATCAATCAGGCGATGGTCCATGTGGATAAAGAAACCATTATACCCGTCCGGCAGCTTCAGCATCGTCACATCGCAGAGCGGAATATCGTCGCCGTCAAAGGTTTCGTAAGCCCACTGCTGCATCAGATTATCCGCCTCCGCCATGCTCATGCCGGACAGATCCTTCATCGGAATATCCCGTGTATCCCTGTCCACAATATACTGCTTTATCCCGCCCTTTTCATCCGGCGCCGTAAAGCGTACTCTCATGCACCCGTAGCGCTCAGTTTCCAGTTGTATACATTTTTTCAAAAGTCCAAAATCCAGCGGCGATTTTAAAGATGCCACCACACTGACCCCCGACACCTGCTGCGTCCGGTACTTCCGAATCCAGTTGTAATGCATCTTCTGTGCCGCTGTTAATGGATAATATTCTCTCATGTGTTACCTCCCTTTTTTTCTATGACAGAGACCTTAACACATTTTATTTTTGATTTCTACCCCCTCGGAGACTTAACAGACAGTTTGCGCAAAATTGTCCGAGACATACCATCTGTTTCTTTTGCATTTGCATGCCTATTCTCCCGGAACGCTTTTGTTTCCGCAGATAATCCGATAAATTTTTCCATAAAAAAACACCGGCAGTCAGACCGGCGTTTTGTCATACTTCTGGAAAAATTCCAGTATTTTTCTTCTATATAATTCCGGCGCTTCGTAAGCGCTGCACAGATGACGCGCTTCCGGCACCAGCACAAGCTCTTTTGGCGCCCTGCAAACAGAATAATTGTGCAGGGTATTTTCCGGCATCACATACGTATCCTTCATGCCGTGGAAAAACAGAACCGGACGGTTGTTTTTTTTCATGGCGTCCGTTGTATCCGCATCCTTCATGCGAAAGCCTGCCAGAATCCTGCAGAACAGATTCAGCCGGAACAGCAGCAGTCCCACCCATTTCAGATGAAACCAGTTTGCCGCCATGTCCTGAATCTGCCCCTTCATGGAACTAAAACCGCAGTCCGCGATCAGTCCCTTTACCCCGCGCGGCAAATTATGCCCCGATGCTATGAGCACGGACGTCGCTCCCATTGATTCCCCATACAGATAAATGGGCAGCTTCTCCTTATTTCTCTTTGCGAGATACCAGGTCCATTCCTGCACATCCTGCTGCTCCTTCGCTCCGAAGGTGATAAATTCTCCTTCGCTCTCCCCGCAGCAGCGCTGGTCGATAAACAGAAGATTGCAGTGATGCTCGTGAAGAAACTGCGCAATGTATGCAAAATCCCCGAAGTTGCTGCCTTTATAGCCATGACTGAGCAGCACTGTGCGCTCCGCATTTTCCGCCGGCAGGTACCCGGCATGAAGCCGCAGTCCGTCTCTGCTGCAAATATAGCAGTCCTGCATACGCTGCGCCCTGCACCATGCCTTTCCCTCTTCATATTCTTTTTCAAATTTATGCCGCGGATGATTTATTTTTGCATGGGAAAGCGAAAACCACTGTTTCTTTACCTGTCTGCGGTCCTTCCTGCAGTGAACCGTCATTTCAAAAAAAGACCACCCGAACGCCATAAAGCTCCCCGCCGCCGCAGCGGCAATCCCCAGAATCTCAAATTTTGTTTTTTTCATAATATGTCATCCATTCTCCCCGTAGAAGGTCCTATAAGCTGCCCCGCAGATATTTGTAAACCTGTCTGTCTGCCGGCTCATCATATCCGGCAGGCAGATGCGAAAACCCGCATAAATGCCGCACTATATACAGCATGTCAGCCGGATGTCGCGTGAGGAGCTTCCCACGCAGTAAACATATGCTTTTTCCCTGGAGGTCTGCGCAGACACCGCCCCGCACTTTTCACCGGACGGCTCTGCCGCTTTTTCCGGGTACTGCATACCGTACAGCTCCACAGCGATTTCCACCTGTTTTTCCTCTCCCGGTTCCAGGAAGACTTTTTCAAACCCTGCCAGCTCCTGCATCACCGGTGCGTCGTCCGCCGTGTCGCGCCGGTAGACCTGCACGGTTTCTTTGCCCGCCACATCCCCGGTATTTTTTACAAAGCAGGACAGAACGCCGGTCTTTGGATTGATAACAGCGTCACGGTAGGCAAACGTCGTATACGAAAGCCCGTAGCCAAACGGGAACTGCGGTTCAATCCGGTATTTATCATTATAGCGGTAACCCACATATCTGCCCTCGCGGTACGCCACCTTATCCGTGCCCGGAAATTCGCCAAGCGAATGTGCGGAACAGTCGGTATGCGTTTTATAGAAGGTTTCCGGCAGCTTTCCGGAAGGATTCGTCTCGCCGAGAAGCACCTCCGCCAGCGCATTGCCTCCCTCCATTCCGGCATACCAGTGCCAGACAAGTGTCTTTGCCTTATCTATCCACTGCCCCATTTCCACCGGACTTCCGCCTATCATCACAATCACCATATCCGGCTTCACTTCCAGCAGCTCCGCTATCAGGCGGTCCTGCTCATAGGGCAGCTTCATGTCCCTGCGGTCGCTGCCCTCACAGTCATAATCGTGATTCAGTCCGCCCACATAAATGACGGTATCGTACTGCCCGGCAAGGCGCACCGCCTCCTTTCGCAGCGCAGCGCGCTTCTGCTGCATTTCCTGCGCAGCGGCTGCGTCCGCCGCCTGCATCTGCCCGCCGCCGTTTTCCAGACTTGTCTCCTGCCAGTTTGCGTCGCCCTGTTCCGCACCCCCGTCGCGGCAGTAGCCCGGCGTGTAATCCACCTGCGCATTCCCGCCCAGATGTGTTTTCAGCCCCATCAGCGGAGTAATTTCATAAAGCGCTTTAATCTCCGCGCTGCCGCCGCCGTTGGAATGCACGCAGGCGGCATTTTCCCCTACAAGGAGCACCTTTTTCAGCGCCGCTTTTGAAAGCGGCAGCCTGCCATCGTCATTCTTCAGAAGCACCACCGATTCGCGCGCCGCCTCCAGCGTTTTTGCGCGGTGCTCCGGCGTATTATATGCCCCGCTCTTTCGCGGTTCGTCTCCAATCATATGCAGGCGCAGCATCAGCATCAGAATATACAATACCTTCTTATCAACCGTGCTCTCCGGTATTTCGCCCGCCAGAATCTTTTTCTTCAGAGGCTCCGCCATAAAATAATCATCAAAATCAGACGTCACGGACATTTCAATATCAAGCTCCGAATATGCCGCCGCTTCCGTGTCATGCACGCCGCCCCAGTCGGAAATGATCACACCGTCAAAGCCCCATTTCTCCCGCAGAATCCTGCGCAGCAGAAAATCGCTCTGACAGCAGTGCTCCCCGTACAGACGGTTATATGCGCCCATTACCGTGTATGCCCCGCCTTCCTTTACCGCCTCATAGAATGCCGGAAGATAAAGCTCGCGCAGGACCTGCTCGTCAATCTCAACCTCCACCCAGAGCCGCTGCGTCTCCTGGTTATTCACAGCAAAATGCTTCACGCACGCCGCAACATCCCACGCCTGCACGCCGCGGATATATGCCGCCGCCAGCTTCTTAGTCAGATAGGGGTCCTCGCTGAAATATTCAAAATTTCTTCCGCAGAGCGGACTTCTTTTCAGATTCACACCGGGAGCGAGAATGACGTCCTTGCCCCTTCCTCTTGCCTCCGCGCCGAGTACACTTCCCATTTCATATGCCAGCTCCCGGTTCCAGGTCGCCGCGATCGCACTGTTGCAGGGCAGGTAAGTCACGTAATCATCGTTGTTTCCCACCGGCTTCCAGGCATCCGGCGCAAACTCCTGCCGGACCCCCATCGGACCGTCCGACATTACCAGCGGCGGAATACCGGCGCTCTCTGCTCCCGCGGTTTTGAAGAGCTGTGCGCCGTGAATCATGCCGATTTTTTCATCTAAAGATAGCTTTTCTAAAATTTCTCCGGCTTTTTGCCGCAATTCTCTGTCTGTCATATTCTGCACAAGCGTTCCTTTCTCTTGTATCGTTTCCAGCATTACTGTAAACGTCCTTATTTTTCTTCCCCTACCCATGCACATTTCCGGTCATTCAACCGCCGTTTTTCAGAACCAGCACCCCGTTTTTCTCCAGCACAAGGGTCTGTCCCGCCTGATACGTCTCCCCGGTGAGCAGATTTTCCCAGGCGCCGCCGGCGGCAAACGCCGTCTGAGCACCTGTGTGGTTGAGCAGAAACAGCACATTATTTCTGTCATTGCCGCGCACGGCTGCCTCTACGCCCTCCGGTACCGTTACCGGCGGCTGCACACCCGCATCCCGGAAAATATTTTTCAGAAAATGGCGGTAAAACGCCGCATCTGACCGCGTGCCGACATAATAAGCGCAGCCGCTGCCCAGCGTATTTTTTGTGATGACCGGCGTTCCCTGGTAGAAATCCCTGCCATATGAGGCAAGCGCCTCCGCACCGCAAAGGTGCATCAAATCGCACAGCACCGCCGCCGGATACTGCGCACCCTCATAAACAAAGCAGTTTTCCTCCCCGTCCGGCAGGGCGTCGTTCTCCTCCACCCAAATGCCGAGCACATCGCGCAGCGGTCCCGGATAGCCGCCGGGATACACCAGGTCGTGCTCATCGACGATACCGCTGAAATATGTAGTGATAAAAATGCCACCGTTTTCCACAAAGCTGCGGATACGCTCCGCCACGCCGCTTTTACACATATAAAGGAGCGGCGCGATCACTACCTTATAAGGCGTCAGCGCATCCTCCGCCCCGATGATGTCCACCGGAACATTCATGGAAAATGCCGCCGTGTAGTAGTCCTTCACGGCATCCAGATATTTCATGCGCACACTCGGTCCGGCGGAATATTCCACTGCCCACCAGTTATCCCAGTCAAACAGGATGCCCACCTCAGACGGCGTCCTCCCCTCCAGGAAAACGTCCTGCAGCGTCTCCAGCTCCGCGCCGAGCTGCGTAATTTCCCGGAAAACACGGGTATCCTCCCGCCCGGCGTGGTCAATGACAGCGCCGTGGAATTTTTCGCAGGCTCCCATCGTTCTGCGTATCTGGAAAAACTGGATGGCGTCCGCCCCGTGCGCCGCCGCCTGGTAGCTTAAAAGGCGCATCTCGCCCGGTCTTTTCAGACGGTTGTACGGATGCCAGTTTGTGACGCTCGGCGTCTGTTCCATCAGCACGAAGGAATCCTGCCCGCCGATACCCCGCATCAAATCGTGATTCAGCGCCACCTCCGCCGGGCTGTCCTCCGGATGCGGATAACTGTCCCAGGAAACAAAATCCATTTCCTTTGCCCATTTCTGATAATCGAGCGGCTTATAAAAGCCCATCAGGTTGGTCGTAACCGGAACCTGCGGCATCACGCGGCGGATGGCGTCGCGCTCCAGACAGAAGCACTCCAGCATACTGTCCGAATTAAACCGCCGGTAATCCAGCGAAATTCCCTGGAACATGGTCCGCTCCTCCCCGCTCTGCGACCGGAAATGCTCGCTTAAAAAGTTTGGCGGCACCACCTCGTCCCAGTCGTAGAAGGTATGTCCCCAGAAGGCTGTATAAAATGCGCGGTTCATATTTTCCACCGTGCCATACTTCTTTTTCAGCCATTCGCGGAAAGCACGCTCACAGTTTTCGCAGTAGCACTCGCCGCCAAATTCGTTGGAAATATGCCACGCCACGATATTGTCATAATCACGGTAGCGCTCCGCCAGCTTTCCGGCAAGCTTTGCCGCGTAATGCCGGTAGGTAGGGCTGTTGGGGCAGGAATTGTGCCGCCCGCCAAACCGGCGCTTTCTGCCCTCCGCGTCCGTGCGCAGAATATCCGGATGACGCCGCGCCATCCATGCCGGGTGCGCACCCGTGGACGTGGCAAGACACACCAGAAAGCCCTCGCTTCGCATCAGCTCCATAATCTTATCCAGCTTTTCAAAATCGTAAACATCCTCGTCCGGCTGCAGCGCCGCCCAACTGAATACATTCAGCGTCACCATATTAATATGCGCCTTTTTCATCAGGCGGACGTCCTCCTGCCAGACCTCTTCGGGCCACTGCTCCGGATTATAGTCCCCTCCGTAAAGAATCTTTTTTATCTTTTTTCCGTATGCCATTTTCCTTAATCCTCCTTCAGCAAATCTGTCGCCAGCTCCTGCATGATCTGGTCCGCCTCCGCCATCAGCTCCGCGCAGCACTTCAGCTCTTTTTGCATATCGTCCGTGAGCACATGGTCTTTTTTATACCGGAGCTGATGCTCCGTGCTCGCCCAGCAGTTCATGGCAATCGAACGGAGCTGGATTTCCACCGGAATCTTCTGCATCTGCTCGGAAAAAAAGACGTCGACCAGCACAATCAGATGCAGACTGCGGTATCCGTTTTCCTTCGGCTGCTTTATATAATCCTTCATCGTCACCAGGCTGATGTCCTTCTGGGACAGCAGCATCCGCGCCACCTGGTATACGTCGGAGATAAACGGACAGATTACCCGCACTCCGGCGATATCGTATATATTGCTCATCATGGCGCTGATCGTCATGGGCAGCCCCTTCTTTTTCATCTTTTCTACAATACTCTGCTCTGATTTTACCCGCCCTTTCACGCTTTCAATCGGATTGCGGTCATTGCCGTACTGGAATTCCCGGTTCAGGATCTCCAGCTTCGCCATAATCTGCTGCAGCCCCGCCTCATAAAAAAACAAGGCCCGGCTGAACTGTTTTTCTGTATCCAGATAATCATAAATCTGAGGCAGCAGCCTGTCGTCCCGCGCTACCTCCGTATAGGTTGTCTCGCTGACCTCCTTGCGCACTGTCACATCCACTGTATTTTTCACTTTCATACACCTCTATATTCTGTTTCTTCAATTCTCCGCCGGCAGCTTCCGGTTCTGGAACTCCCCGGCATTTTCTATTGTAACCTTCTCGTAGGGCAGGTAAATATAGCGCTCGTTTTCAAATGCGATTTCATCCATACCTTCCCCGGTAATCAGAGCGGCTGTCAGCGTGGCCATCGCCCCCGCCTGCCCCTCTTTATCATTATACACCGTTCCCGCCATCCTGCCATCCAGAACCGCCTCCAGCCCCACATCGGTGCCGTCGATTCCGAAAAATACCGGCATGGCGTCCCCTGGCGTGTTCAGCGCCGCGTAAGCATCCAGGGCTCCGAGAATCATATCGTCGTTGTTCGCCAGCACCAGCTCAATCTGGTCCTTATACTGCCCTATCATCTGTGTCATGCGGTTCTGCGCCTGGGCGCGGCTCCAGTTAGCGATGCCGTAGCTCAGCTTTTCCAGCCGGATATCGTTCTGCTTCAGGGTATCCACCGCATTCTCCGTGCGGATGATAGCGTCCTGATGCCCCGGCTCGCCCTCCAGCACCACATACTGGATTTTTCCGTCCCCGTTGCGGTCGATTTCCGGATTTTCCTTAATCGCCTCCGCCGCCAGCTCGCCCTGCATGGTGCCCGACTGCTCCGCATAAGCGCCCACATAGTACAGCCCGCTCCACTGCAGCATGTCCTCCGCGACCGGCTCCCGGTTAAAGAAAATAATCGGCACATCCCTGTCCCTGGCGCTGTCAATAATCTCCGAAGGGTCCGTCCGGTCTACCAGGTTTACGCAGAGCACGCTGCAGCCCGCTTCCAGCAGTTCCTTTATCTGGTCATTCTGCGTCCGCTGCAGTCCGGCGGCATCCATCACTGTCACGGAGACGGTCCGCCCGTCCTCCTGGTACTCTCCAAGCTGTTCCTTATAGCTCTCGACCAGCGAATTAATAAACGTATCGCTTTTGTCGTAGCACGCCACGCCGACGCGGAAGCTCTCCCCCTCCGGCTGTCCTCTGCCGCAGGCGGTAAGCAGCGCCGCCGCGCTCGCCGTAAGCGCCGCCCGTAAAATATTCTTTCTGCTCATTTATCCTCCCCTCCGCCGCGCAGCAACTCCGGTAAGCCATCTGCTGTTCACTTTGTCCACTGCAGCACTTTCATCCTGCCAGCTACTGGCTCATTGAAAAAAGAAGCTCCTGATTTTCTCTTGAAAACAGTGTTTCCCGGTAAAGCATTATATGAGAAACCGTAGTGTCCTTCATATCGTAAAACCGGCTTTGAAGCCTGCGCGCCACCTCCGTGACGCTCTGGTAGCCGACATTAAATTCATCCGGTACCACCAGACACTCTGCGTTTCCCATATCAAGCTGATAAACCGCCTCCGTGGAATGCCCGATTCCATAAACCAGCGCGCCGTGCAGATTGTTCGCCCCCGCCTCTTTCCCGGCGGCCACCAGACTGCTGTCATCCAGACAGATTACGAAATCCACCGGCTCCTGCGCCTCCAGGAGCTCCTCCCAGCCATCCTGCCCGGAATTCTGCACGGACCAGGCAACCGTGCCGCCCGCCTCCTTTAGCGCGCCGGTAAAGCCGCTCTCTCTGTCCTTTCCCTCTTCCGCCTCCGCCATATCTGACAGAAGCCCGACGGTCCTGCCTGCAAGGCTGCCTCCGCAGTCCGCAAGAAGCTCCTCCGCCAGGGCGGCGCCCATCGCATAATTGTCCGGTCCGGTGGCGGCTGCCGACACGCCTTCCTTTGCAAAGGACGGGCAGCCCGTCACCATAACAGGCACCCTGCCGTCGATCCGCTCCAGCAGCCCGACGGTCCCGCCGTCCGGATGAAGCTGGAGAATCACCGCATCCGCGCCGTTTACAATCTCACGCTCCAGCGCCGTTTCCTCTTCCCCGGCATCCGGCTGTTCCCCTGCGCTGACAATCAGCACATCGACCCCGGCGTCTTCCGCTGCTGCCCGCAGTCCGTACTTAAACGCCGCCCAACGGCTTGCGTCCGGCTCCTGCAGAATCACCGCGATCCGGTCCGGCTCCCGCCCTCTGTATTCGCGCAGCATGGCGGCTGTCACCAGAATCAGTATCCCCGCCAGCGTCACCTCTATCAGAATAAACACCCTTCTGCTATCCTTCATCGCTCTCTTCCTTACCCCTGGTTTCTTCCCTGCTGAAAACATACCCGTTTTCCAGACGCCTGCGGTTTTCCTCCGTAAAGGGGATTGCCGGCAGCCGGATGGAAACGACGGTTCCTTCATCCGGTTCGCTCTCAATGCTCAGACCGTATGCTTTTCCAAACAGAAGCTGTATCCGCTGGTTTACATTCACCAGACCGACGCCGGAACCATGCTTGTGCACCCGGTTGTTGTCTGTCAGCAGAAGCTGCGCCTCCTCCTCCGGAATGCCGATTCCATTGTCCTTCACCGCCAGCAGCACATTGTCGCCGTCCATCTTCGCGATAATGGTAATCTCTCCGTCGTCCATGCCGCTGACGCCGTAATTGATGGCGTTTTCCAGAAGCGGCTGCAGAATCAGCTTGGCGGCGCAATAGTCCTCCACCTCCGGCTCTATCTCCTGCCGGACCGTAAAGGAATCCTTGCAGCGCACCTTCTGGATATTCATGTAGGTCTGCGCGTGCTGCAGCTCATCCCGCACGCAGATGACTGTATAGCCCCGCGACAGGCTGAGCCGGAAAAACCGTGCGAGCTGCGTGACCATATAGGCGGCTCCATCGTTCTGCCCGTCCTCGATCATCCAGGTGATGGAATCGAGGGCATTGTAGAGAAAATGCGGATTAATCTGGCTCTGCAGCGCGTCCAGCTCGCTCTTTCTCCGCTCATTCTGCTCCCAGACGATGGTTTTCATCAGCTCCTCAATCTGCTCATACGATTTCTGGATGGAATAGCCGAGATGACGGATTTCCTGGGAGCCGCCAATGTAAATCCCCGGTTTTTCCCCCGCCTCGTATTCCAGCACCGACTCGTTCAGCTTCAGAATCGGGCGCGAGATACGCACCGATACAATGCGGTTGAGCACCACCAGCATCATTGCCATCAGAAGCAGCATCATGACCAGAAAGTAGCGGAGATTGACCATGCCGTAGGCGAACATTTCCTCCGGCAGCACTCCGACCAGCTTCCAGCCGGTATAGCTGACGGTACTGACGAGCACCTTCCGGTTTTCGCCGTCAAACACCTCGTCATAAACGCCGTCCTTGTACGCTGCCGCGATGCGGTTGTTTTCCCGCCCGATACCGTCGGCAAGCTGTGTCTGGCGCGGATGGAAAATAATCTCCCCGCTGCTGTCGCAGAGATAATAATACTCCCCGCTGTTTGCGTCATTGATTTTTTTCATCAGCCGGGAAATGCCGGAAAAATCCATATCCACCAGCAGCACGCCCTGTACGGAATCTCCGCCGTTTGTCAGCTCCACCATGCGGCTCAGGGAGATCACCCAGTAATAGCGGTAAGTTGCGTCATGGAAAAGATTCTGGATATGCGGTGTGGAAAAATGCATATTTTCCACCTCCTCCATCGCCCGCACAAACCAGCCCTGCTGCGTGACATTCGGGTCCTCCTTCTGCGCCGCGACCGGCTCCGCCGTAATCAGGCTGCCGTAATGGTCGTAAAGGGCGATGCTCCTTAAATTTTCCTTGTTCGCCTCGTATAAAAGGTTCAGACTTTTCTGGATGTCCTGGATTTCCCCGGAAATATCATATTCCTTGATGGCGTTGTAATATGCCGCGTCCGAGACCTGCCGCATGGCAATCAGATAATCCTCCAGGCTCTCCCCGGTCTGCTCCATCAGCTTCTGCGCGCTTCTGACTGTTTCACCGCGGTACACCACAGAAAAGCGCGCTTCCAGCACCAGACCGAGAATCAGCATCAGCGAAATCGATATTACGGAAAAGGTGAGCATAATCGTCGACTGGATGCCCCGGTGCGTTATTTTTTCCAGATATCCGAAATACTTGTTTTTCACTCTTTTGTATGCTCCGTTCTGTATTTGGAAGGCGACACGCCAAAGCATCGCTTAAACACATAGCTGAAATAATTGGAATCCGTGTAGCCTACGCTCTTCGCGATCACATAGCTCTTTTCGTTCGTCTCTATCAGCATACGGGACGCCTGCTCCATGCGGAAATCCGTCAGATAAGTGGTGAAGGACTTCCCGGTCTCCCGCTTGAAGGTCGTGGAAAAATAGGAGTTTGACACGCCGAGCAGCTCACAGATGGAATCCAGTGAGAGCGTCTCATCGGCATAATTGCTGTGTACATATTCCTTTGCCTTCCGTATATAGGATTTCGTCGAGCTGCTGCGGGCGCTGATTAACTGGGAGCGCAGCGAAAGCCCTGTCTCCGTCAGCCATTTCTGCAGCGTATCCGGCTCCAGCTCCAGCAGATAATTGTACAGCTTCTTCATATCCCCCGAAAGCGCCCCGGTGCTGATGTCGTTGTTTGCCAGAAAACGGTACAGCGCGCTCACCAGCTCCATGATGTGTATCTGGTACTGCTGCAGGGAATTTACCGGGGAGGCAATCCGCTTCAGATATTTCTCCGCCGCCTCCTGTACCTCCGCGGCGCTTCCCAGACGGATGGCTTTCAAAAGATTTGACAGCTCCGCTTCCGCCTCGGTATCTATTTTCCCCGGCTCCTGCGGAACGATTTCCTGGATATTGATTGCGCGGGCGGCGCCGTAAATGCCGCGGTAGGAGACCGCCTCTCTTGCCCCGCTGTAGGACTGCGCCAGCTCCAGAACAGAGTGACAGACCCGCCCGATTCCCACGGTGACGACGGCGCCGACGATGCGGCGGACATACCGGCAGAACCGGTCGCATTCATCTGTCACCTCGGATACATCATTCTCATTTTCAAGCTGCGCGATCAGCACCATATTTCCCAGATAGAAAAAGCTCTTCGCCTGCCATTTCTGCACGAGACGCTCCTCCACCTGCTTCTGCACGGACGCCGCCAGCAGCAGCGGACTCATTTCCTCCGGCACCTGGCTCGCCGAGGTGTGGATCACCAGACAGCAGTAACAGCTTCCCGAAAAAGAAATCTGGTAGTCCTCCAGGTATTTGGGAAGCTCCTCCTCCGGAATCCTGCCCTCAATAAGCGTGGAATAAAAGTTGGTCTGCAGAAGAGGCAGCGATTCTGTGTAGTATTTCTGCAGAATCTCCACATTCCGCTTTTCGCTGATTTCCTGGTCAAGCTTCGCCTTCACCCGCGAGAAAACGCGCGTCAGCTCCGGCGCATTGACCGGCTTCAGAATGTACTCCTCCACCTCCAGGCGGACCGCCTCCTTAGCATATTCAAATTCATCGAAACCGGTAAACAGCAGAATTTTCGTGGTGGGAAATTCCGCTTTTATCCTGCCCGCCAGCTCCATTCCATCCATATAGGGCATCCGGATGTCCGTCATAACGACGTCCGGCTGATATTCCTCCACCAGCTCCAGCGCCTTCACCCCGTTGCTGGCGGAACCGATGACTGAAAAGCCCATCCCCTCCCAGTCAATTTTTTTCATGATAATCTGCGTTACCTCTTCCTCATCATCCACCAGAAGTACCGTATAGTTGTTTGTTTCCATGATGATTCTCCTGCTTATTTTCCTGTCTTTTATCTCCGGTATCATGCTGTCGGAGACAAAAAGCCAGACTATGATGCCTGCGGATTTTTTGCGCCGTGCATCTGGCATCATTATAGCAGAGATACCGGGAAACGTCCACCGGATGTTTCCTGTAGTTGTCTGTATACATCAGTCTCAACCCCACAGGATCAGCTTCGCGTCGCAGCAGGTGTCTGAGACTTCCGTAAACAGTAATTACAATTTTTCAATATACCTCTTGACACATAATACTATGTATTATATAGTATAATGCATAAGGAGGTAACGATATGGATATACAGCTAAAAAAGGGGATTCTGGAATTCTGTGTGCTTGCCGCGCTTTATCAGACGGATTCCTACGGATATCAGATTATCAAGGATATTTCGCCCTGCATCGAAATCTCGGAATCCACTCTGTACCCTATCCTGAAGCGGCTGGAGGCAAACGCCTGCGTGGAGACGTATTCTGTAGAGCACAACGGCCGCCTGCGCAAATATTACCGCATCACGCCAAAGGGCCGGGAACGCGCGCAGGAGTTTTTGAACGACTGGCAGCAACTGCTGCAAATCTACGAATTTGTGAAAGGAGCAATCAACCATGAATAAACTGGAATTTCTGGCACGTCTGGAAAAGCTTTTGAAAGGGCTGCCAAAGAAGGAGCGCGAAACGCACCTTTCCTATTACCGTGAAATGATTGAGGACGCCATAGAGGACGGCTGCGCCGAGGAGGAGGCCGTGGCGCGCATCGGCAGCCCCGGCGAAATTGCCGAACAGATTCTCTCTGAGCAGGAGACTCCCGCAAAGCCGGTTTCTGCGGGCAAAAAAATTGTCATCGCCATTCTGCTGATTATCGGCTCGCCGCTCTGGGGTTCTATCCTGCTCGCCGCGGCTGCGCTTGGCGACGGAGTTCTTATCACTGTGCTGGCGCTGGTGCTTTGCGCCTATATCGTAATCTGGTGTCTTCCGGTTACGACCGGCGCGCTGTCGCTGGCCTGCCTGCTGCTTGCCGTCGTCAGCACCGTCGGAGCATTTCCCGTTTTCTTTCATAATGCCGCGCTCGGCGTCCTGCAGTTCGGCATCGGGATTTTATCCGCCGGCATCTTTATCCTCGCCGGTTATCTGACGCTGCTTCTCGGACAATTTTTTATCGGCATCACGATTCGTTTCAGCAGGTGGCTGAAACGCCTGTTCACCAGAAAGAAAAACATGGTCAAGAAGGAGGTAACCCCGCAGGGGGATACCATTATGACCTGTAAAACATGGTCAGAAAGGAGGTAACCGCATGAACAGCAAAAGAAATTTTCTTTCTTTACTTAGAAAAAAAGCCCTTCCGGGCGGTATCACGTTTCTTGCAGCCGGGATTCTCATCTGCTTTATCGGCTTTGCAATGGCGCATTTTGATTTCAGTAATTTAGAGTTTCCCGGCACTCCGAAGTGGTATCTGACAGTGCATATAGATGAGGGACAGTTTGAGCTTGGCATCCGCCTTGGCGAGGATGCGCGCATTACGGGGTTTTCGGTCAATCACTGAAGAAGCACACGGTATACCTGTGTAAAAGTGATGGCAGGCATGTGCTCTGATGGGAAACAACGGCAATCATGCACTGCGGTGAAAGGCATTGTGTGATGGCTGTCATCCCCGGCGGGCTGTCATACACGAAAACACGACCGGCTGCCTTTGCTTCACTGCGTTTTATCTGCCCGGACGTCGTTCGCTATAGAAGCGTTTGCTCCTCGTCCGGGCACAAAACTTGTGAAGCGCAGTCGCCGGTCTATCGTTTTCTTTGTATGACAGCCCGCCGGGGATTCAGACTGCATCACGCATTCCTTTCGTTCCGCCACAGAGCTGATTAAATGTAGCAGGGCTGCCCTGTTACGGTTAAAACAGCTTTCTGTCACAGGATTGTCAGCCGGGGCTGCCGTCATTATGTTGTTTTACGTATTCCGTATAGGTTACATTTTTATATTTTTTGAAGCATTTTCCAAAGTATCCGGCATCCGGTATGCCCACTTCTTCCGCCGCCTGGTACAGCTTTTTCCCTTGAAGCGCAAGCTCACACGCTTTTTCCACGCGGTATGCCGTCAGATAGTCGATAAAGTTTTCGCCTGTTTTTTCTTTAAATTTCCTGCTGAAATACGCCGGATTAAAGCCAAATTTCCGGGCGATATAGGTCAGATTAATCTGTGGATCGGCATAATTTTCTTCAATGAAGCGGATATACTCATTTACACTGATTTTTTTATTCTCATCCCCTTCTTCGCGTGGGCGCTCCCCAATCTGCGCAATCGTATCCCGCAGCGCAGCTTCCAGCTCTTTCCGCGAAATCGGTTTCAGCAGATATTTTGAAATGCCCAGCTCCATACACCGTCTGGCATATTCAAAGTCCTGATAAGCAGTGATAATAATTATTTTCATGTCAGGATAAATATCGTGCATGTAACCGGCAAAGCTGATTCCGTCCATAAACGGCATCTGGATATCAACCAGCGCAATATCCGGGCACAGGTCATCTATAATATGAATCGCCTCGATACCACTCTGCGCTTCCCCGACGACCTCCGCCCCCAGTTCATCCCAGTTGACCAGCCTTTTAATCAGGCTGCGTACTGCTTTTTCATCATCCATTATCATTACTCTGTACATGTTCCCTGTCCTTTTCAAATGGCACAAACAATTTGATTTCGCAAAATACGCCCTCTTCGCTGTTTATCTCATATGTTTTTTCCTGCCCGTAAATGGTTTTCAGACGTTCCAGCGTTTTTCTGAGCCCGAAGCCTCTTCCATCCGGCTGCCGCAGCTTTTCCAGTTTTTCCGGTGTCATGCCGATTCCCGTATCATAAACTGTCAGAACCACCAGCGCATCCTGCCTCTCTGCCCGGATGATGATTTTGCCCTTCTCGCCCTTCGGACGGATTCCATGATACAGAGAGTTCTCCACAAGCGGCTGGAGAATCAGCTTCGGCACCAGACAGTCCCAGCATCCCGGTTCAATCTCGTATTCCTCATCCAGTATCTCTCCATAGCGGTATTTCTGTATTTTCAGATAGGCTTCCACCGTCGCAATTTCCGTTTTCAGCGGCACCGTATCTTCCCCGCGGTTCAGAAAATACCTGTAAAATTCGCCGAGACTTTCCACCGCCTCATAGATTTCCTCCCGCGGACTCTCCAGCGACATGTAGCCGATAGTCTCCAGAGTATTATACAGAAAATGCGGATTGAGCTGCTCCAGCATCACGTCCAGCTTCGCCTGCTGCGCCGCCTTTTCCTGCTCAACGAGCTCTTCTATCAGTTTATTGACCTGTATCAGCATCTGATTATAGCTGTCCTTCAGATTACGGATTTCCGTCGTATGCGTCTCTACACTCACCCTGTGAAGCCAGCCCTGCTCCACCTGCTTCATTGCCGCCACCAGCTTTTCAATCGGTCTTGTAATCCACACCGAAATATAAAAACGGATAATCATAAAACACAGGATTGCCAGCACCGCGCCCGTTATAATCATAATCCAGGTCTGTCCTTTATAATAAGCCTGCGCGGAAATTTTCTGAAGAAATATAAGACGTATCGGCGTATCCGGCACAACATAACTGCAGACAAGATTTTTGTCTTTTACATAACTGAATTCCCCGTTCTGCTTCGCTTCCGGAAAGTCTGTCTGCAGCACGTTGCGCTGACCGCAGAGGAACTCGCCATCCGTACTTAAAATTGCCAGTTCCTGATTGGAAAGCTGCAAATCCTGCAGGATATTTTCCAGAAACGCCGTCGTGTAATTAACAGCGATAATTCCCATCTCTTTCTGGGTTTCGGGGTCATATATCATGCGCAGAAAAGTGATTACCGGCTTCCCGGACTGCAGACCAAACAAACCGTTTCCGTTAATCTGTATCAGATAGCCTCCCGCTTTTTCCGCAATCGCCTCTTTCCAGGCATCGTCCTGCAGCACCTCCGGATTCACCGTGGTGTCCTTGTCTATGATATTAATATAGCTGCCGTCCTTTTTAAAAATAAAGACAGACTTTACTCTAGAAAACTGATTGGTTATGCTATAAATCTTGCGGATAGCCGTATAAGACACAGAATACTTTGTCTCACCCTCTTCGCGCAGGTATTCCATAATTTCATCGGAAAACATAATCATCTTACTCATGGTGCTGACCTGTTCAAAGCTGTTATTAATATTGCTTCCAATCGACACAAGCATACCTTCTCCGGACTGGATGGCATATTCATTCATGCTCCGCTGTGCAGAATAAAACATCACAAACCCCAGTACCAGTGTATAAATAATGATAATTCCGGTGAACAGCCGGTTTATCTGACTGTTCAATTTCACTGTTCCAAACAGCTTTTCCGGTCTTCTGCCCCACTTTTTCTTCATGCTATCCCTTAATCGCTCCTGCCACGAGACTGTCCTGTACCTTTTTGCTCATAAATAAATATACTATAACTGTAGGAATGGTTGCAATAACCAAAGCTGCTCCGATCGGTCCCCAGTTGGTGCTGTAGGTACCCACCAGGCTCTGCATTCCGACCGTGAGCGTCCTGTGAGCGGAATCGCTGACAAAAACGGTTGCAAACATCAGCTCATTCCATGCCTGCAGAAAGGTAAAAATGGCAATCGTTGAAACCGCCGGCTTCATCAGCGGTACAATAATGCGGAAGAATATGCCAAAGGTCCCGCAGCCGTCCATACAAGCCGATTCCTCCAGCTCTTCCGGAATATTCATCATAAAGCTGTTGCATATCATAATCGCCATAGCAAGTGCAAACGCCGTATATGGAATGAACAATGAGGAAAATGTATTCAGCATATGCATGGAACGCAGAATCAGAAATACCGGCAGCAGCGCCGCATGAATGGGCAGCGTCAGTCCCAGCATAAAAATATTGTTCAGCAGCGTGCGTCCCTTCCACAAAAGTCTGGAAACAGCATAGGACGCCATCAGCGCAATCACAAGCGTCAGGAAAATCGTTATTCCGGTTACCAGTATACTGTTAAAAAAGTATCTCCCCATCTGCCCTTTTGTAAGCGCTTCCACATAGTTTGTAAGATTCCAGGATTCCGGCAGACTGAGCGCGCTTTTGTTAAATATCTCATTGTTGTCTTTAAACGAAAACAGAATCATCCAGTAAAGAGGAAAGATACTTATCACCGTCCAGAGCAATAAAATCAGATAGAACAAATATTTTCCGATAAAACCTGTATATTTTTTCATGCCGCCTGTTCCTCCCCCTCCACTTTAAATATCTTCTTAATCAGAATAGCAGTAGCAAAGCAGATTACAATAATAAATATGGCAATCGCACTTCCCGAACCGTATTTATTTTTCATAAAAATGTCTGTGAACATCAGCGTGCTTGGCACCTCGCTGGCATGAGCCGGTCCGCCGTTTGTCAGAACGTAAATCATATCAAAGGATTTAAATGCACCTGTCACGCCGAAAATCAGGCATACCCGCAGTACCGGCTTCAAAAGCGGAATCAGGATATGAAAGCAGGTCTGCGTATAGGTTGCCCCGTCAATATAGGCAGCCTCCTTCAGCTCCGGATTGATGGATTTGATTCCCGCATACAGCAAAAGCATATGGTATCCCACATACTGCCAGATAATCGGGACAAACACCGCCCACATTACCGTATCCTTTTCCCCCAGCCAGGTATGGCACCAGGATTCCAGCCCCAGCGTGCGCAGTATCGAATTCAGCACGCCATAATCCGGATTATATATTTTTATCCAGAGCTGACCGATTACAACAGTAGATAAAAGTACCGGAATAAAAAATACTGTGACGAAAAAACGCTCTCCCCTGATTCCTTTTGCCAGCCCCAGCGCCAGGAACAGCGCGAAGGGAAGCTGGATAAATACTGCGCCTGCCGCCAGCATAAGCATGTGCACAATCGATTTGGAAAATCCGGATGTTTTGCTTGTAAATAATTCCTTATAGTTCTCCAGCCCCACAAGAATTCCGTCTGTAATTCCATCCCAGTCCAGCAGACTGTAGTATCCCGAACAGAAAATCGGGATAATGATAATCCCCGCAAACAAAAGCACCGCCGGCAGCAGGAACACAAAAATTGCCAGCTTGTTTTTTCTTACTTTATCCACCCAAAGTCCCTCCTTTATAAAAAGAATCCCGTTTTGCGCGATTCAAAAGCCAGGGTGCCGGAAATTCCGGTCCCTGGCTTTCCCTGTTCTCTGTAATTTACTGATTCAGTTGGGCATCCATTGCCTCCACAAAATCCTCCGCCGTCAGGTCTCCTACAAAGAATTGCTGGAGCAGCGCCTGATATTCCGTGTAATCCTCCGCTTCCATAAGACTGCCGGACCATACGGTCAGCGAAGTGGATTCGTTGATGCAGTCACTCATTGTTTTCGAAATAGAGCTCTGGTTTTCCACCTCATAATCTACTTTCCATGCCGCGATGCCCGCTCCGGACATATACCCGTATTTTGAAACAAGCTTTGCGATTTCAAATGCCGCGTTCGCTGCCTCGTCCGGATTTTCCGTTCCCGGATTTACCATCAGCATATCCGCCGAGCCGCCCATCGAATCGGTCAGCACCGCATTGTCACTGCACACCGGGAACAGCATGAAACCGAAGTCATCCGGGTTCTCTGCCTGCAGAAGCGACCCTTCCAGGAATGCGCCCGTAACAAACATCGGGACTGTGCCGTTTGTAAACAAAGCAACTGCTTCATCATTGGAAATTCCCGCCGCGCTCTCGCTGAATGCGCCCATTGTAATTAACTGCTCCAGCTTCTTTGCGGCATCCAGAAATTCTTCGTCCAGATAGCTCTGCCCGCTTCTCGTAAAAGCGGCGTTAATTTTCTCGTCGCCCACGCATTTGAGCGTCAGCGCATCGTTAAACATTGCCATTACCCACGCTTCCTTTACGCTCACGCCAAACGGTGTAATACCGTTGTCCAGGAAGGTCTGGCACACATTGATCAGCTCATCCCAGGTTTTCGGCTCCTCCAGATTGTATTCTTCAAACATCGGTTTATTATAGAATATTCCGGAAATAGATACCACATAAGGAACCCCATACAGCTTATCATCGTAGGTAGCATATTTTAAGGTGCTTTCCGGGAGCTCATCCTTATATGTCTCATAGTAGGAATCCAGTTCCATTGCTTTTCCCGCTTCCACAAACGCTGAAGAAAAGCCTCCGCCCCATGTAAAATAAATATCCGGCAGTTCATTTGCCGCCACGGAAGCTTTGATTTTTGTTTTATATGATTCGTTTTCAAAAGCCTCCATCTCGATATGAATATCCGGATGCTCCGCTTCATACTCCTCGATTGCTTTTCCAAATGCCTCATGGTTGGCATCTCCTTCCGTCGCAATCGTCCACATGGTAAGTGTTTTCTGCTCTCCATCGCTGGCTGATACAGGCAGAATGCTTGCCGCACTAAGTGCCAGAGTCAATAATAACACCGCTTTTTTCTTCATGTAGAAATACCTCCCTTTTTCTCTTTGGACTAACCGGTCCTTTGTTTTATGCTATTATCATAAAAAATTTTCTGTAAAATGATAAGGCATTATTTTTACCGGAATCAGTAATATTTTTACCTGTTCACCCATCCGCACCTTACATTGCGGCGGAAGCATTGTGTGGGGTCTGCCATCCCCGGCGGGCTGTCATACAAAGAAAACGATAGACCGGCGACTGCGCTTCACAAGTTTTGTGCCCGGACGAGGAGCAAACGCTTTTATAGCGAACGACGTCCGGGCAGATAAAACGCAGTGAAGCAAAGGCAACCGGTCGTGTTTTCGTGTATGACAGCCCGCCGGGGATTCAGACCGTGCACGCAATTTACCTCTTTTTTACAAAAACAAAAACTGCTTTTTACAGAAATGCTCTGGTATTTTCCGGTACAGGTGTGCTATCATAAATACAGTTGTCAGTCAGCCAACGCAGACAAAGGAAGAATGCAGATCTGCGGCGCGCATGACCGGGCAGTTACAAAAAATGTGAGGATATGAAATCATGAACAAAAACAAGCTTACGAAACTGGAAAAGTACTGGATTCTCTACGACATCGGAAATTCTGCCTTTGTCATGCTGGTGGCGACGATTCTTCCGATTTATTTTAACTCGCTGGCGCAGAATGCCGGTATTTCTGAGGTGGATTATCTCGCTTACTGGGGATACGCCGCTTCTGTTGCGACGGTTGTGGTAGCCGTGCTCGGTCCGGTGCTCGGCACTGTCGCCGACACACGCAACTACAAAAAACCGCTCTTTACCGTCTGTATGATGCTCGGCGTCATCGGCTGCGCCGCGCTCTCACTGCCGACCTCCTGGATTTTGTTCCTGGCGGTTTTTGTCATCGCAAAGGTCGGCTTTAATGCCAGTCTGATATTTTACGATTCCATGCTGGTGGATGTCACCACGCCGGAGAAAATGGACGATGTTTCTTCGCAGGGCTATGCCTGGGGATATATCGGAAGCTGCATTCCCTTTGTGCTTTCTCTCGTCCTGGTGCTGATGAATGAGACGATCGGCATTTCCATGCAGACCGCCATGACGCTGGCGTTTCTTCTGAATGCCGTCTGGTGGCTTCTGATGACGCTCCCGCTTCTGCGCAACTATAAGCAGACGCACTACTCGCCGGCGCCGGAGCATCCGGTGCGCGACAGCTTCCGCCGCCTTGGCAGCACCCTGTCTGATATTAAAGGGCAGAAGCATATTTTCATGTACCTGCTGGCATTTTTCTTTTTTATCGACGGGGTCTATACGATTATCGACATGGCGACCGCCTACGGCAGCGCGCTGGGTCTGGATACGCAGGGGCTTCTGCTTGCGCTGCTTCTGACACAGATTGTCGCTTTCCCATGCGCGCTCCTCTTCGGCTCGCTGTCCAAGCGCTATGCGACGGATTTGCTGATTAAGGTCTGTATTATCGCCTATACGGGTATCGCGCTGTTCGCCATCCAGCTTGATAAGCAATGGGAATTCTGGCTGCTCGCTGTTCTGGTCGGCATGTTCCAGGGCGCGATCCAGGCGCTCGCCCGCTCCTATTTTGCCAAAATCATTCCGCCCGAAAAATCCGGCGAATACTTCGGCATCTACGATATCTGCGGAAAAGGCGCCTCCTTCCTCGGAACCACGCTGGTCGGCATCGTCGCGCAGATTACCGGTAACGCCAGCGCAGGCGTCGGTATGCTGGCGATACTATTTGTCATCGGATTTATACTTTTCTGTAAATCTGCGAAGATGAACCGGACAGCCAAATGACTATTCCATACAAATAATCCATTGGATTGCTGCCGCACAGATGAAAATTTCTAAAATATGGGAGTGAACGAAAATGAACCAGAACTGGAATGCGGAAAAATATTCTTCCGATTTTTCCTTTGTGCATGAATATGGCAACGATGTTATTTCACTGATTGATCTGAAAAACGCCCGCAGCGTTCTGGACCTTGGCTGTGGGAACGGCGCGCTTTCAAAAGTTCTCGCAGAAAAGGGGCTTATCGTCACTGGAATGGATGCCTCGGAGGACATGCTCGCAGTTGCACGGAAAAACTGCCCCGGCATCCGTTTTCACCGCGCCGATGCTACTGATTTTACTCTGGAGGAAAGCGTGGACGCTGTTTTTTCAAATGCAGTATTTCACTGGATTGATAAGAGCCGCCAGGAAGATATGATGCGCTGTGTTTACCAGGCTTTAAATGACGGCGGACAGTTTGTATTTGAAATGGGCGGAATTGGCAATAACCGGCTCATTCATACCGCTCTGGCACAGGAATTTACAAAACTGGGGTATACGTACACCATGCCGTTTTATTTTCCTTCTATCGGGGAATATGCTGCCATGCTGGAAAAAACGGGCTTTACCGTGCGCTGCGCTGTCCTCTTTGACCGCCCGACCAGGCTGAACGGTGCAGATGGACTGACCGACTGGATAAAGATGTTTGTGAAAAATCCCTTTGTAAACGTTACGGAAGATGACCGGCAGGTTATCTTAAAAAAAGCGGTAAGCGCTCTGGCTCCCGCTTTATTTAAAGATGGTGTATGGTATTCCGACTATGTACGGCTGCGGATGAAGGCTGTAAAAGAGAACACAGGCAATTCTATCCTGGTATAAAACCGCCGCGCCCTTTTTATAATACGGAATCCACCAGTATTTTTGTGTATTCTTCCTTCGGATGGTTGATGATATCGTCCGGCGTTCCCTGCTCTACAACCTTTCCCCTGCAAAGCACCAGCACCTTATCGCAGAATGCCTGCACAAGCGCAAGGTCATGGCAGATAAGGAGAAAAGAAAGATTTTTCTTTTCTTTCAAATTTATCAGCAGTTCCAGCACCTGCTTCTGCACCGTCACGTCAAGCGCACTGGTCGCCTCATCGCAGATCAATATGGACGGGTTTACTGCCAGCGCCCGTGCGATTGCTGCCCGCTGGCACTGTCCGCCGCTGACCTCGTGCGGATACCTGGCTGCAAATTCCGGCGTCAGCCCGCACATTTCCAGAAGCTCTTCCGTCTTTATTTTCGTATCGCGGCGGCTCATACCGGCGTTTCGCAGACTCTCGCCGATTCCGTCTCCCAGCGTGCGCCGCGGGTCAAATGATTCCATCGGCATCTGAAACACCATCTGCATTTCACGATATACGGCTCGCAGTTCTTTTCCTTTTATATTGGTAATATCTTTGCCGAGCAGTGAGACGCTCCCCTCCGTGGTCTCGATAAGACGCGTAATCATCCTGGCAATCGTGCTTTTTCCAGAACCCGATTCCCCGACAATGCCGAGACATTCGCCGCGCTCCAGGGTAAAGCTGACGTCCTCCACCGCCGTAAAGGATTTTTTCCCGGAGGTAAAGACTTTTTTCAAATGTTCTGCTCTTAGTATTGTATCCGGCATACTCGTTTCCATCCTTTTCTGACAAAATTCTCCCGGCTCTTTCCGAAAGCCGGATGGTTTCTTTGCAGCATTTCAGCCTGGATTTCCTGCTCTCTGTTACAATATAAGCTACGCGTTTCTGCGCAGATGCAGCACGGAATCCATCAGCTTTTTCGTGTATGCATTTTCCGGATGGTTTAGTACGCAATCTGTCGGACCATAGTCTCTCATTTCCCCATTTTGAAGAACCAGGACCCGGTCCGCCATCGCTTTTACAACACCGATATTGTGTGTGACCAGAATCATCGCCGTGCCGTATGTCTCCCGCATCAGCTTCATTTCCCTTATTACCTGCGCCTGAACCGTCACATCCAGCGCGCTCGTCGGTTCGTCCGCCAGAAGCAGAGCAGGCTTCATCATCATTGCGGCGCAGATACCGACACGCTGGTTCATACCGCCGGATAATTCAAACGGATAGCTGTCCATTATCCGCTGTGGGTCTGTCAGCCCGATTTTCTGCATCACCTCACCCGCACGCTCGTACACCTGCTTTTTCGTGACGCGCTCATGCTCCGAGATGCTCTCGTATATCTGCGCTCCCACTGTCCGGATCGGGCAGAGCGCCGCCTTGCAATCCTGAAATACCATACCGATTTCCGGTCCCAGAATCTTACGCAGCTCTTCTGATGGCATATCCACTACATTCCGCCCTTTATACCAGATATCGCCTTCCGTCACCATGCCGCCTCCGCCCAGCAAGCCCATAACAGCCTTTATAATCGTACTTTTCCCGCTTCCCGATTCACCGACAACGCCAAGTATCTCCCCGGCGTCCACGTTGAAACTGACGTCCTTTACAACCGGTTTCCCGTTATAACATATTGTAATATGTTCCGCCTGCAGCAATGGTTCCATAAAAATATCTCCTATACTAAATGTTGCATTCAGATAACAGGCATCTGCCCTTTCCTCTCTGATATCATCCGCTTACTCCACATTCAGCTCCGCCGTGATTTCATAATAATCACACGGATGCGCATACATACCTGTAACATTTGATTTTGTAACAATTCCCATGTTCAGATGCGATACAAAGAAAATCGCGCTCTCATCCAGCATAGCCTGCTGCATCTGAACCGCAAGCTCTCCGCGCTTTTCTGTATCAAACTCCTGATGCAGCTCTTCATACAGGCTCTCCACCTCAGCGATACTATGATTAGAGCGGTTCTTTGCTGAGCTTTCCAGTGCACAGGTGGTAAAGAAATATTCCGGGTCGCCCGTCGGCGCCGTCGTCAGCGAGCTTACATATACATCATATTCCCCGCTGTCCGCAATGCTCAGATGGTCGGACGTACAGTTTACGTCTACCTCAATTCCGATTTCCTTCAGGGTTGCCTGCGCGTATTCTGCCAGCTTGGGCTGTTCAAGACGTCCCGGATAGGTCAGCCAGCGGATAGTCAGCTTCTGTCCATCCTTATCACGGTAGCCGTCTCCGTCCGTGTCTGTCCAGCCTGCCTCCTCCAGCAGAGCCATCGCGCCCTCCGGGTCATAATCCGGAGCCTCTACCGCTTCATTTCCGTAGCTGAAGCTGCTTGGAAATGCAGACTTCGCCGGGATACCGCGTCCTTCCATCAGCACGCTGCAGAAGCCTTCCTTATCAATTCCCATTGTAATTGCTTTACGCACCGCTTCATCCTGGACAATTTCCGAATCGTAATTGAACTGCCCGAAAAAGCAGCGGCTTGTAGCAACAGAATTTATCGTATAATCGGGATTGTTTTCAAACAGTGCATAACTATCGTAGGACAGACCGTAGGTTCCCTGGATATCTCCCGTCTGGAGCGCTGCCTGCAGAGAGCTGGCGTCGCTGAAGGTCTTAACCACCACGTTATCCACGTTCACTTCGCCGCCCCAGTAATTCTCATTTTTCACCAGGTCAATCTGCGTCTCTGTGACATTCGTCGCAATATACGGACCTGTTCCGGCAACGTTTGCCGTACCTGTCGTATCACCCTCCACGCCGTCCGTGCCGTACTCCATATCAATAATTGCGCCGTACGGGTCTCCGAGATAGTTGATGAGCGCCGGACACGGCTCTGTCGTATGAATCGTAATCGTCATGCCGTCCGCTTCAATGCTCTCGATCTTCATATCGCTGGGCGCACGGTCATGCACCGCAAGAAGATGGTCCAGACATTCCTTTACCGCCTCCCCGTCCATGACGCGACCGCTTGAAAATGTCACGCCATCCCGCAGCGTGATCTTTACCGTCAAATCATCAAGAAATTCATAATCCGTAGCCAGCCACGGCTCAATTTCCATGTTGTCATTATATTTAAACAGCGTCTCGCCCACGCCGTAGCGCAGCGCGCTCCAGCCCGAATAATTGCTGTGAGGATTCAGCCCTTCATCGCCCATCTCCACACCGTAACCGGTCGTGCCGTAAACAAATGTCTTTCCTTCCGCCATTGCAGCCGACGATGCCATCGCCGAGACCGCCGCGCCCAGAAGGAGCGCTGTAAGTAATTTCTTCTTCATGTTGTTTTTCCTCCATAGATTGTGTTTTTTCTATTTTCTTCTCTGCTTCGGGTCCATATAATCACGGATTGTATCACCCAGCAGATTAAAAATCATAACCGTCACAAAAATCGCTCCGCCAGGCGCCAGCACCATCCAGGGCGCCGTCTGCAGCATTCCCCTGCCGTCGCTTATCATACTGCCCCACTCTGCCATCGGCGGCTTAACTCCCAGCCCCAGAAAGGACAGACCAGCCAGCTCCATCATCATCGTCCCGATATCGAGCACCGCTGTTACCAGAACCGGTCCCGCAATATTCGGGAGAATATGCTTTACCAGCAGCTTTGCCGTACTGCTTCCCGACAGCCGCGCCGCCATCAGATACGGCGCATCCTTCTGCGCAAGCGTCATGCCACGTGCCAGACGCGCAAATTTGGGCCAGCCGATTGCCGCAAGCGCGATAATCGCGTTCTGCACGCCTCCGCCCAGCACTCCGGCTACCGCCAGGGCAAATACCAGACTTGGAAAAGCCAGAAACAGGTCTGAAATACGCATCAGAACAGTATCGACCTTTCCGCCCATCCAGCCGCAGATGATACCGATCGCCGTCCCAGTTACAGTAATGACAGCCACCAGAACCAGAGTGGCAAAAATACTTGTCGTGCTTCCCATCAGAACTCTGGAAAACATATCCCGCCCATAACGGTCTGTTCCCAGAATATGCTGCCAGCCCGGCGGCTGCTGCGCGCTCAGCAAATCCTGTGCATACGGGTCGTACGGACAGAGCTGCCGTGCAAAAACAGCTGTCAGCAGCAGACCGGCCGCCAGCGCGATGAAAAAAATCAGTTTTGCCTTTATGTGGTTTTTCCGGAGCTTCTGTTTCCGGACTGTGACTGGTTTGTCCGTGCCTGCACACGGTCCCGTTTCCTGCTTCATTCCTTCCATGCTCACGCTCCGTCACCTCCCAGCCGTACACGCGGGTCCAGAAAATGATAAATAATATCGGTCACAAGATTTACCAGAACGTAAATCATCGCCATCCATGCCACGTACGCCTGAATCATCGGATAATCGCGCATCGTGATGGAATCTACCGCCAGCTTTCCCACGCCGTCCCACATAAAAATATTCTCAACAATCGCCGTGCCGCCCAGCAGGCTTCCGATAGACAGCGCCAGCAGCGTAATGATTGTCAGCATGGATGATTTCATGACGCTTTTCCAGATAATCACAGAGCCTCTCACGCCTCTTGCCCTGGCTCCCGCCACGTAATCTTTGTTCAGCTCCTCCAGAACGGTCGCCCTCACCTGCCGCGTATATTTGGACGCCATAGACAGCGCCAGCGTCAGCGTCGGCAGCACAAGACTGAGCGCCAGATTATCCGTCGTAATGACCGGAAAAATCTGCAGCCGGATGGAAAGAAAATACATCAGTACAAGCGCCGCAAAAAAGTTCGGCATTGAGTTGCCGATAAAGCTTAAGAAACGGATTACGTAGTCCACCCACCGGTTATGCTTCACCGCCGACAAAATTCCAAGCGGAACCGCAATCAGCACCGTCAGGATAATGGAAGACAGCGTCAGCAGCATGGTCGCAGGCAGCTTCGACACAAACGTGTCAAACACATCCTTATGTGACACATAGCTCTCCCCCATATCTCCTGTCAGCATTCCGCCAAGCCAGGCGGCATACTGCACCAGAAAAGGTTTGTCCAGACCATACTCCGCTCTCGCCGCATCAATAATCTCCTGCGAAACTGCCGTTCCCGCATTCTCGTACATATAAGTAACGGCATCGCCTCCCGCCAGCCGCATCATCCCAAAAGACAGGAAGGTAATTCCTATTAATATCGGGATAAGCTGCAGCAGCCGCCTTATCACATATTTTCTCATTTCATCACTCCCGCCTGTCTTTCCGGTTTTTCACACCGGACACCTGATACATCCGGCAGTCTGAAATCACAGTATCCACTGTAAAATACGGCTCAAACAGCTCTTTCAGACACTCCGCTGGCATCAGCCCGTTAGAAACCTTACTGGCTGCTCCCTCGTGATGGCGGTCAATCTGTTCCCGGCTGGCTCCGTGAGCAATGGTCATTCTTCCCCCGTCCTTCAGCAGCAATGCCAGCGTCCTGATCAGACGCCGTGCGTCCGGAAAATGCGGAAACGCATTATAAACCACGATTGCATCAAACCTTCTGTCAAATTTCTGCTCCTCGACATCTCCGCAGATTACCCGGATTTCCGGAACATCTCTGCACTTTTGCGCCGCAATCTTTGCCATCTCCGGCGAAATATCAATACCGGTCACAGAGGAAACGCCCCTCTCAATATAGTAGGGAAACAGCACCCCGGTGCCGCAGGCGACGTCCAGCACTTCCATGCCCGCCGCAATTCCCGTATTATCCAGGATTTTCCCGATTATTTCATCATTTGCCACCGTTCCGGCGTCCCACCCCGGGGCACAGCGGTCAAAAAAAGCAATGACATCTTCTTTCTGCATATTCCCGCCTTCGTTCACTTAATTCTCTCCAAAGAAAGTTGCCGTATCAATCTTCTGATATCCGCCGAAGCTTGACGGGCATGCAAAGATTTCCTCCGCCAGCTCCTGACCCAGAAACATATTGGTAATTTCGTTTGTCTTTTCCATCATGTCAACATCCTCAAACAGCTCCGGATAGACTGTCTTTGCAACAAACCAACTGTTGCACAGAGCAATTTCAAAGTTGGTATAGTACGCATTATACGCCATTTCCAGATAAACCTCGCCGTTGTTCCATGCCTTGCAGGTATCAAACATGGTCGGGTCCTCCTGATACAGCGGAATAATATTTTTGACCGCAGCCGCATCCATAATGATGATATCCATATCTTCTCCCAGCTCCACGAATTTCTCCTCTTCAATCGGTTGGATACCTTCCATCCCCGTACCGCTCAGAACATTTTTCACGTTTGCGATATTCAGGGAGACAAAGTTTTCCGCAGTCATCAGATGATCGGTTGTTCCCCAGTTGCCAAGTCCGCAAATATATACAGCCGGTTTATCTTCCTCCGCAATATCCGCCGTTCTGGATGTAATTTCTGCCGCCTCTGCTTCAACATATGCAATAAGTTCTTCCGCTCTTTCCTCTTCTCCAAACAGAACGCCAAGCAGTTCCATAGAACCGGAAAACGCTTCATCAAACACGCCTTTTGAGCCTGCTTTCAGCGTAATGACCGGAACGCCAAGCTGCTCCTGCAGCGCGTCCTCCTTCTCCACATCCTCAAACTCAGAAATCACAATATCCGGTTCGCATGACAGGATTTTTTCCGCTTCAGCCGCCTGCGCCATCGGACCTCCCACACCACAGGACGGAAGCATACTGAATACCTCCTCATAAGCAAGAACATACGGTCTTGCCACGGAATCGAACATCTCCGGGCGTTCCTCCAGCGTCGTGTTATCAATGTCCTCCACACCGCACAGCAAATTCACATCACCTATATAGCTGTACATGCGCAGCGCGCCTGCGCCGACGCATACCACCCTCTCATAACTTCCAGGCGTAACCGACACCTCTCTGCCGATCATATCGGTAATGGTAATCTCTTCTCCCGCATTCTCCACCGCAGTTTCCTGCTCCTCGCACTGCACGGTACTGCCGCAAAAGCCAAACGCCATTACAGAAGCCAGCAGAGCGGCTGTCATTTTTTTCATCTTCATTCCCTTTTTCCTCCTGTTAAGATTATTGTTTCATGATTTATCTCAACAATTCTGACATCAATGTCAAAAATGTCTTTGATTACTGCTTCACTGATACACGTACTGTCCCCGGCGTACTTCACGGCTCCGTCCTTCAGAAAGAAAAACCGGTCGCCAAAATCCATTGCCTGATTAAGGTCATGCAGCGAACTCAGAATACTGATTTGTTTCTCTTTTGCCAGTTTTTTCGCTTCTCTGATAATCAACTGTTCATTCGCTATATCAAGATTTCCGGTTGGTTCGTCAAAAATCATCAGTCCCGGTTCCTGCGCCATAGCACGGGCTATCGCTATTTTCTGCCGTTCTCCTCCGGACAGCTCGCTGACATTCCTGTCTGCAAATGCTTCCAGATGCATATCGGCTATGATTTTCTCCACAGCAGCATAGTCATCGTGCCCCGCTTTCAGCCCGAAATAGGAAACCCTTCCCATAAGTATAGAATCAAATACACTCAGCTCCCCGAAATGGATCTCCTGCGGAACATAGGCTATGCGCTTCGCCCGCTCCCTCACCGGCATTTTTACCAGCTCTTCTCCCTCAAACAGAATCGTACCGTCCGAAGGAGTGCAAAGCCCCAGAATATTCTTAAACAGTGTCGTTTTTCCCGAACCGTTTTTGCCGAGCAGAATGCCAATTTCTCCCCGTCCAAGCTCCAGATTGACATTTCTGAGCACATCTCTGCCATGTCTTCTGTAACGAAAGCACAGATTACTGACCTTCAGCATCGGCGATTCTCCTTTCCCGAAAAAATAATTGCAACAAAGAAGGGCGCACCCATCAAAGAAGTAATCGCACCGACCGGCAGAGCAGAGCCGTTTCCCATACTTCTTGCAAATGTATCGGCAAGCAATAACAGCAGACTGCCGCTTAAGGCAGAAATCGGTATGGTAACCCGGTGGTCCTGTCCCAGCAGTTTCTTTGTAATATGCGGACAGATAATTCCCACAAATCCGATAATTCCCAGAAAGGATACACAGACTGCGGTAATCAGAGAAGCAAGCAGCATCGAGAAGAACCGCAGTGTTTTTACATTCACCCCCATTGTCTTTGCCACAGCCTCCCCGCCAAGAAGTGCGTTCAGCCTCCACGACATAAGGGTAAAAAAGACCAGACCTGCCGTCACTACAGTAAACATTATGGCATCTGTGCGGTAGGTTGCCCGTCCAAGATCGCCGAAATTCCAGACAACTGCCGCTGATATTCCCACATCCGTAGCATAAAACTGAAGAATCGTTGTTGCCGCCGCCCAGACCGAGCCGAGCGCCATACCGGAGAGCACTACTACGTTCGGCGAAAAGGACCGGATTGTACAAAGCCCCAGAATCATCAGAATAGACACTGTGGAAAAGAAAAACGCCATAACGCTTGTCGCATAAGGATTCGCGCCAACAGCATAATTTGCTATGTTATTGCCGGTGGACAAAAAACCGCCCGCAAATGCAATGATGGACAGATTTGCTCCGAATACCGCCGCATTTGAAACGCCCAGCGTAGAAGGCGACGCCATAGAATTATTCAGCGTTGTCTGCATAATCAGACCGGAAACAGACAGTCCCGCACCCGCAATGATTGCCGCCAGGACCCGCGGGATACGGATATTCCAGATAATCCGCACATTGGCAGCCGTTCCTTTTCCGGTCAGCGCCCCAAAACATTCTGCCGCTGACATATGCGACGAGCCTGCAAACAGACAGACAAATCCCAGTGCAACTACTATAACGCACAATGCCATAATCACAAGGCGATCTTTCCAATTCTTTTTTCGAAACTTTCCAGTATCCCTCATTGATTTTCAAACTTCTCCTTAAAACAATCCTTTTTCTTCTGTCATCTGCTTCTTTATATAAATTATCCGTTCAAAAGTCTTTCCTTCATGAACGCCAGAAAATCCCCCGCCTGCCCGGACAGCTCTTCACCTCTGCGCCTTATATATCCAAATAATATCCTCGTATCCGTCAGATTCCGTTTCCATCCTGCAGCGTTTTCTTTTGACGGTTTTCCGGAGAGATAACCGGCGCTGATATTCACCAGCCCCTCAGACTGCAGGAACCGCTCCATAATATAGTCACTGTTTGTAGTAATAACTGTCTCCGCGTCTGTGGCAGACCTTCCCCCATCATCTGTGATATTCCAGTAATTATCCGGTGAAAATTCGTCAGGAAACCGTTGAATCAATTTCATTCTGGAAAAATCTACCGTTCCGTTTTTTCCTCCTCCGCAGTTCTTTCCGCCATAAAGCACGGCAGTTGTTTCTTTCAGAGCCGTGAATTCCAGATAATTTCTGGAGATATAATATTGAAACACCGTCAACTGGTCTTTTAGTATATATACAAATCCAACATCATCTGTCCGCTCCCGCACGCGCTCCACAATTTCCCGGCAATCTGCCGAATAAATCTGATAATGGATTTTTTCCTTTTGTTTCCGTTCATAAAATGCAGTAAAGCAGTCTGCGAACCACGAGCTCGGATTGCAGGAAACAGAAAGTGTTTCTATTGTCTCTTCTCTGTCCGGCATCTGCATTTTCTGCAGATTGTCAAGGATAGAAAGCGCATAAGGATATATGCGCTCTGCTTCCCGCGTCATACGTATTCCCCTTGGCAATCGCTCAAAAAGCACCAGATTCATATCTTCCTCCAGCGCTTTGATAATCTTACTGACACTGGACTGCGTAGTAAACAATACTTCGGCTGCCCGGCTAAAGGAACCTGTCTGCACACAGGCGACAAAATACCGGATTTCCCTCATATCCAACTGAAAAATCCCCTCCACTTTTCTTAAACTATCCCTGCCCTGCCGGTTCTTCTGTTTCTGCAAACAACCGGTCTGTTATTTCAAAATCCTAATACTGGTATGTTACACATAAGCAGAGACATATTCCGTCTGCGAATCCAGAATATGTCTCTTCCCATGAATGATAGGAAACTTTATATGTTGTATCTGACATGTCCTATCATATCCTATTCTCCCTCTGCTCCACAAGCCACCCAGGGGGATATTTCTCATTCCTTTTTTTCATGCATTTCCATTCCATTTACAGCATATCAAAATTATGAACATGCAAAAAATATCCCCCCTGGGAGCTTGCATCCGCCGTCCGTTTCTGTTATCTTAGTTATCGCAGTAAAAATTACTTTACAGAGGATTGGATATATGCCGGAACAATTAAAAGAACTCGAAAAATACTGGAGCGGTCGTGCAGAAGGATATTCTGCGGTCAACCAGGAAGAACTCGCCGGGGAGCAGCATCAGAAATGGCTGCATTACCTTCAGAACCGCTTTCCTGATAAAGCGCCGGAGCAGGTTTCCGTGCTGGATATCGGTACCGGACCCGGTTTTTTTGCCATTATTCTGGCAGAAGCCGGCTATCATGTGACCGCAGTGGATTACACTGCAGCCATGCTAAAGCAGGCGCGCAGAAATGCAGGTGTGCTCTCAGATAGTATTACCTGGAAAATAATGGACGCACAGAATCTGGATTTTGAAGATAATACTTTCGATGTCATCGTCAGCCGCAATCTCACATGGAATCTGGACGAGCCGGAAAAAGCATACGCGCAGTGGCTTCGGGTGCTGAAGCCGGGCGGAACACTGCTGAATTTTGATGCAAACTGGTACGGTTATCTTTTTGACGAAGAAAAGCGCCTGTTGTATGAGACAGACCGTGCCAATGTCGCCAGTCTGAATCTGGAAGATCAGTATACATGCACAGATATTACCGCAATGGAAGCTCTGGCGAAAAATATGCCGCTTTCCCGTATTTCCCGCCCGGACTGGGACAGAGCTGTTCTGACAAAACTCGGTGCCTCTTCCGTTTACATTGAAGAAGATATTGGAGATCAGGTTTACAGTTTTATGGAAAGGATAAATTACGCCGCCACGCCGCTGTTTTGCGTGCAGGCGTTTAAATAAGTCGTATGGAATATAAAGAAACATTTCACCCGGAATCCGGGGAGATTAAAAACAGAATTGTGAATTACTGGACAAAACGGAGCCACGATTTTAGTTCGCTCCGCGAAAAAGAGCAGGAATCGGAAACCGGTCGTGCCTGGCTCACGGAGATTCTGCAGAATATCCCCGCACAAAAATCACTTAAAATTCTTGATGTCGGCTGCGGAACCGGCATGTTTGCCCTCATGCTCTCCGCACTTGGTCACGACGCCACCGGCATTGATCTGACGGAGCACATGATTCTTCACGCAAGAGAGCTTGCGGGCAAACAACATTCTTCCGCGAAATTTTTCTGTATGGATGCGGAGAATCCGGCGTTTGCCGATAATACCTTTGATGTGATCCTCACCCGCAACCTCACCTGGACGCTTCCCCACGCGGAACAGGCGTATACGCAGTGGTTCCGCATCCTCAAAAGCGGCGGTATCCTGCTCAATTTCGATGCGGATTACGGACATGACAGTTGCAATAAAAACGTAAACGAGCTGCCATCCGAGCACGCGCACCGCTCCATGCCCTCCGAGATGCTGCTTGAATGCGAATCCATCAAGAGCCAGCTTTCCATCAGCAATCAATCCCGCCCGGCATGGGACGTGCAGCTTCTGCAAAAGATCGGCTATACAACTATTTCCGCAGATATCGGCATCTCTGCCAGAATATACCGGCAGTGTAATGAGTTTTACAATCCCACTCCGATGTTTCTCATCCGGGCAGAGAAACCTTATTCTTTTTAAATGCTGCTGTCGGAGCGTTTGCGGCATACTCCCTTACGCCCTTTTACTGTAGCTTCGGCGTTTTAAACATATTTTCCACATACGACCGCATTTCTTCCCTGGAATTTACCCGGCTGGCGCCATCGATGTACACCTGCTGCGCTTCCCTCGGCAGCGCCGAAAACTTCCGCAGCACATCCAGATGCTCCGCCAGCTCCATCGTAAAACCGATTGGCAGCTCCTGATTGTCAATCATCCGATTCCCCTCCCGGACCATCCTTGCGCGGACGGAAAGATTCCGGAAGCGGTTCTGTCTCCCACTCGGAATTTGTATCCACCTCTGGAATATTATCGTCGTCATACACCGATTCCACATGCAGGTTGGCGGCATTTTTGGCCGGTTTTGCTGTATTCTTGTTCTTGCTGTTCATAGACAATGCTCCCTTCGTGTTTCAAAATATCATTACTTCAGGGAGTATGTGTCAAAGCGAAAAGAAATATACGTTCTTTTTGTAAAATGCCGGATGCTTTTCGCACCCGGCATTTTTATATGCTCTTTATATTTCTTCCTCCGTCATATCCTTTTTCCGGTTAAAGATGTCGTAAATACACGGCACCACAAACAGAGTCAGCAATGTTCCGTAGGTCAGACCGCCGACGGTTACGATTGCCATCGGCTGTACCATATCGGCGCCCATGCCGTTGCCCAGCGCCATTGTGAGCAGTCCGAGGATGGTGGTCAGCGCCGTCATGATAATCGGGCGCAGCCTTGTTCTGCCCGCCTCCACGATTGCCGCCCGTTTTTCCATGCCGCCGCGGCGGAGCTGATTGATGTAGTCAACCAGCACGATACCGTTGTTTACGATGATACCGGACAGCATGACGAAGCCGATCATGGCAATGACGCTGACCGGATTGTCGGTCAGATACAGTGCCAGCAGACCGCCCGTGAACGCAAGCGGAATCGTAAACATAATGATGAACGGCGAGAGCAGCGACTGGAACTGCGCCACCATGATAAGGTACATAAACGCCAGTGCCAGCAGAAGCATCTTGACTACCTCTGTCATCGCCTCATTGATGGTCTGGTCCTCGCCCGCCATTTCCAGGCTGTAGCCCTTCGGCAGCTCATAATTTTCCAGAGCCGCGTTCAAATCCGCAGACACCAGACCGATATTATAGCCGTCGGCGATCTGCGCCGATACGGTGACATAGCGCGTCTGCGCCTCACGGTTAATGGAGGAGAAGCCCTCTGTATCCACAAATTCAACCAGATCGGCAACCGGCACCTCTACCTCCTGCCCGTCCTCGTCCTTTCCGGTGATGGTCAGCTTTTTAATCTTATCGCGCGTCAGCGTCTCATCCGCATCGCTCACCACCAGCACCGGATAATCCTTGGACGGCGCGGAAAGCGTCGTCGCGCTGGAAGCGTCCGCCAGTTTTGCCTGCAGGAACTGATAAACCTGGGCAGTCGTGAGCTGATAGCTCATCGCCTTATCTTTATCCACCACCAGGCGCAGCTCCAGCGTCTTCTCAGCAATTCCGTCGGAAACGTCCGCCGTACCCTCGACAGATTCCACAATTTCCGCCACCTCGCCCGCTATGCGCTTCAGCTCATCCAGCTCACGGCCCTTGATATTGATAGAAATGCCGCTGCCGCCCAGCGCCGACATATCCATCGTAGACGTCTCAACATCCAGATCGCAGTTTAAATCGGCGGTCTTTTCCAGAATTTCCGCCTTCAGCTCGTCATTCGTGATGGTCTTTTCCTCACTGAGCAGCACATAGAGCGAAACGGAATCCGCGCTGGAGCTCTGACTGCCGCCCATCATGCTCATTGCACCGGTGCCTCCCGCCATCGCGCCGACGTCCGTGACATCCTGAATCGTCAGGATGCGCTCCATCACCGCGTCCGACATCGCCGCTGTCTCCGGAAGCTGACTGCCCTCCGGCATATTCAGCGTGACGGAAACCTGCGTGCTTTCCATTTCCGGCATAAAGGCGGTTCCTTTGGAGAGCGCCAGCTTCGCGGAAAGCGCCAGCAGCCCGACCGCCAGCAGCAGCACCAGGAATTTTACCTTCAGGGACCATCCAAGAAGCTTCGCGTAACCATTCTGCAGCGCCTCAAAGATGCGCGAACGCTTCTGCTTCACATTTTTCAGCAGTCCCGCGCCCATCGCCGGAACCAGCGTCAGCGCGACAATCAGACTGGCGCCGAGCGAATACGCGATGGTAAGCCCCATATCCACAAAGAGCTGCCGGGTAATGCCCTCGGTAAAGACAATCGGCAGGAATACGCAGACCGTCGTCAGCGTGGACGCCGCAATCGACCCCGCCACCTGGTTTGCGCCCTCCACCGCTGCTTTCTTCACGGAGTAGCCCTCCGCGCGCAGGCGGTAGATATTTTCGATAACAACAATCGAGTTGTCGACCAGCATACCGATGCCGAGCGCCAGACCCGAAAGGGAAATAATGTTCAGCGTAATCCCGCTGAAATACATTGCCACGACCGCCGCCATGATACTGATCGGAATCGAGCAGGCGATGACCAGCGTCGGGCGTACGCTCTTTAAGAACAACAGCAGCACCAGGATAGCCAGTCCGGCGCCGGAGAGCATGTTCTCCAGAACCGAATCCACCACCAGGTCAATATAAATGCCCTGGTCCATCAGCTCGATGATATGGATGTTTTCGTCGCTCTCCTCCAGCTCGGCAAACTTCTCCTTGATGCGGTCCGAAACCTCGCCGGTGGAATAGCCCGACTGCTTCTGCATGGTAAACATGATGCCGGAGTGCCCGTTTATCTTCGCGTAGACCTCGCTGCTGTTATCCAGCGTCACCACGTCCGCCACGTCCGACAGACGGATAGGTTCCAGACCATCCATATGTAAATCCAGAAGCAGCAGATTTCCGATATCCTCCGTATCCTCCAGCTTATTGCCCACGCGCACCAGGAAGTCCACGCCGTCCTCTGTCACGTAGCCCGCCGGCATACTGAAGTTCTGCGCCGCCAGAATGCCCTTCACCATGTCCGCCGTGATGATTTCCGTCACATCCGCCTGGTCATAAGCCGCATCCTTCTGCTGTTCTATCTGCTCCAGCGCCGCATCCAGCTCCTTCTGCCCGGCGCTCAGCTCCGCCTTGCCCGCCGCCATTTCGATGGTGGCGGAGATTTTTGCCTTGTTCAGCTCGCCGACAGCCGCGGACACGCTCGTCTGGCCGGAGGCAATCTGCGCCTTCGCCGTTTCAAGCTGCTTCTGCGCCGCCAGAAGCTGCGCACGTCCCTCGGAAAGCTGGGCTTTGCCGCTCTCAATCTGCGCCTTGCCCGCGATAATCTGTTCCATCTGCTCCGGCATCCCGTCGATGGTCGTCTGCATCTGGGCGATGCCGTCCTCAATCTGAATCCGGCGCGCCACCAGCTCCGATTTTACCGTATCGATACTTTCATCGCGCTCCTGCGCCGTGCCGCCGGTATTAACGCCGAGCACCGCCAGTGACGCCAACGCCTGGGCTTTCGTATTTTCCAGCGTAAGCTGCTGCGCCTGCAGCTCCAGCAGTTGCTTCTGCAGAGCCGCAATCACCGCTTCCTGCTGCGCCTCCTGCGTGAGGCGGTCAATTTCCTCCTGTGAAAGACCCGGATTCACCTGCGGAAGCGAAAACTCCGGCTGACTCTGCGTCTCCCCGGCGCTTCCCGTATTCTCCCCGTCCAGGATCAGCTCTCCGTCGTCCTGCGCAAAAAGCTCTGCCTCCGCACCGGCATCCTGCGCGGGAACAACCAGCCCCGTCTCTGTCTGTGGCTCAGGGACAGACGGCTCCTCCGCCGAGCGCACGTTTTCCGTCTCATTATTCTTCATCCCGGAGGTTTCCGGCTCCCGGACATCCGCGGCGCTCTTTTCTTCCGCATCCGTCTGCGTCCGCGTTCCGGCGCTGTTCTTTCCTTCCGCATTCGTCTGCGTCCGCGCTCCCGAATAGAGCTGCGTCTGTGCCGCAGCATCTGTCTGCGCACCCTCTGTTTCTTCTCCGGCATCCGTCTGCGCACCGTCCGTCTCCGTCTCAGACGGCGCTCCCTGCAGTCCGGCAATCTGCGCCTCCAGCTCCTCAATCGCGCCTTTCACACCGGCAATCGCCGCGTCAAGCTCTGCGAGCTGCGAGGGCGCCGATTCAAGCTGGCTGATGCCGGCGTCGATCTGGGCTTTCTGCGCCTCCAGCGCCGCCTTCTGCTCCGGCAGCTTCTGAAGCGTCTCCTCGCCCGCCAGCAGCTCCTGCTCCTTCGCGAGCAGCTCCTGCTCGGAAGCGTCCATCTTTTCCAGCCCGCTCTGTACCTCCGCCAGCTTCTGGTCAATCTGCACCTGCCCGGTAATCATCTGACTGGCCCCCGCATTAATCTGGCTCTCCGCCGACGAAGTCTGGTCGGCAAGCTGCGTCTGCCCGTTCTCCAGCTCTTCCTTTCCCTCGTCAAGCTTCTTCTGCGCTTCCTCAAGCTCGCTCTCGGCTTCCGCGAATTTATCATCCAGGGCATTTCTGACCTTACGGTTCACCGCTCTGATTTTGTCCTCGCGCAGCGTCACCTGTACCTGCTCCTCAATGGTTCCGGTGGTGCTGACGCTCGCAACACCCTCGATGCTCTCCAGCTCCGGCAGAATCGTATTATTCACCAGATCCGTCAGGTCGCTCTGCGACATGTCCCCGTCTTCCATTGCCGCCACCATGACCGGCAGCATATCCGGATTCAGCTTCATGATGACCGGGCTGCCGATAGTATCGTCCCAGTAGCCCTCTATCTGGTCCAGGCTCTCCCGCATTTCAATCGTGACGGCGTCCATGTTCGCCGACTGCGAAAATTCCAGGATAACCATCGAAATATTTTCGGATGAAATCGAGCTGATATTTTCGATATTACTGATGGTAGCCATCGACTGCTCGACGGGACGCGTGACCATCGTCTCCACCTCCTCCGGGCTTGCCCCCGGATAGGTCGTATAAACAATCGCGTAGGGAAGCGTCATATCCGGCAGCAAATCCGTCTGCATACTGGTAAAGGACACATACCCCAGAATCAAAATTAAAACAACGCCCACTAATACGGTATAGGGGCGTTTTACACTATAGCGCGGCAGCATACAAATCCTCCTGTTAAAATACTTTTCTCTCTAACAATATCTTAAACAAGTAAATCCGTATGTCAAGCAATTCAAAAGAATTTATAAATTTTTCAGATTTGGTCCGCATGGCATTAACAAAGCATCGCCACCACCGGTATGGTAATCACGGACAGAATCGTACTGAAAAAGATACCTTTGGATGCAAGGTGCAGATTTCCGCCGTATTCGATCGCAAGCATCGTAGTGTTTGTGGCAACCGGCATGGCGGCAAGCACGATCATGATTCCGGTAATCTCCGGCGTAGTCAGATTCAGCGCGCGCAGCACCGCCATCACCGCCAGCGGGATGACGCCGAGGCGGAACAGCGTAAACACATATATCCGCCAGTCATCAAACAGCTCCTTTACCGGCATGGACGCAATCGTCGCACCCAGAATCAGCATCGCAAGCGGCGTAGTCAGATTGCCGAGATAATTCAGCGACGTCACCAGCACACGCGGGAAGGAAACTCCGCCAAAAAACAGCAGCACGGAAACGATTGCCGCGATAAACGGCGCGTTCAGAAGCAGCTTCGGGTTAAACCGGCGGCTCCCCTTCCCTCCGCCAATCAGTGCGATGCCAATGGAATATACCAGAATGTTAAAAATCACATTGAATATTACCGCATAAATCAGCGCACCGTCGCCGAAAATGGTGACAATCACCGGAAAGCCCATGAATCCGACATTGCCGAACAGGCACATAAAAAGGTAGGTGCCGCGCTCCTCCTTCGGCGCCCGCGTCAGAAATATAAACAGCACGCCGATGACCGCGGCAATCACATATACCAGGAAGGAAATTCCAAATACGGAAATCACCACGCCGTTGGAAACCACGCCGCGGTTTTCCACGAACGAGGTAATAATCTGGGCAGGCAGGGAAATGTTCAGTACCAGCCGCGTAAAGCGGACCGTCGCCTCATCGTCTATCATTTTCACCCGGTACATCACATATCCTACAATCATAATGAGAAATAACGACATCATCTGATTCGCCACTGTCATAAAGTCCATAATTTTTCTTCTCCCTCCAGGCTTTTCCAAAAGTATTTTAATTTTTCCGGCGCCGTCCTCAGACTGCAGGTTTCATAATCCGCCCACTCACGCGGAAAGATATCCAGATACTGGCGGCGGCAGAAGCGCTCATCCAGCAGCAGTATCACGCCGGTGTCCTCGTCCGTGCGGATGACGCGCCCCGCCGACTGCATGACCTTGTTCATGCCGGGATACTGATAGGCGTGGGCAAAGCCGTCCATGCTCCGCCGGTCATAGTATTGCTTTAAAATTTCCCGCTCGTTGCATATCTGCGGCAGACCGGTTCCCACGATCACCGCTCCGATAAGCTTCTTGCGCTTCAGGTCTATCCCTTCGCCGAAAATGCCGCCAAGCACGCAGAAGCCCGCCAGCGTCTGTGTATTATTCTCTGAAAAGCAGGCCAGAAATTCCTCCCGCTCCTCCTCCGTCATGCGGGGATTCTGGGCGATCACGCGCACATCGGTATACGCCGCCTCAAAAACAGCACGTATGTCCTCCAGCATTTTATAGGAAGGAAAGAATACCAGATAATTTCCGGCGCGCGCCTCCACAGCGCAGTGAATGTAGGCGGCAATCTTCTGATACTCCTCCGGTCCACGGCGCGTGTAGCGGCTGCTGACGTCCGTCCCCACCAGCACCTTTTTCTTTTTCAGATCGAACGGGGAATGCGCATAAATGGCATAATCCTCCTGCGTCCCCGACAGCAGGTCCATATAGTAGCGAATCGGCAGCAGCGTCGCCGAAAAAAACACGGCTGCCCGCCCGCGGTCCAGACACTCGCCGATTTTTCCCGCCGTGTCGATGCAGAACAGCTTTAATTTAAACCTGCCGTCCGCCTCGTGCTCTGTGTAGATTTCGTAGCTTTCATCCAGCTCCTCGTAAATGGCAAGAAAGCTGCGCACCTGAAAATAAAACTCCAGCACCTTTTTGCGCAGCTCTGCACCCGTCTCCGGTGCCTGCGGCAGTTCCTCCGGCTGCATTCCCGGCAGATATTCCTGCGCATAGCTTCCGTCTTCCGGCTGCCGGTGTGCCTGTGCGCCGCGTGCACTTCTCTGCTGCCGGTGCGTCCCTGCACCGTATACGCTCTCCGGCTGCGTCTGGTAACGGTTCAGCGGGCTGTCGCCGTCCTCCAGAAGCGTCTCAAGCTGCGTGGATACGTTTAGCAGCGCCAGCGCAAACACTGCAATGTCGCTGCAGAGCGAGTAGCCCTCGCAGTCCCGTTTCCATTCCAGCATATATTTGTTGCATTTATCCAGCGCGCGCGCCGCTTTCCGGCTGACCGGCGCAAGCAGACGCTTCATTTCCAGAAAATCTTCTTTATATAATGCGGCGCTGTACATTTCCCTGCCGCGCTCCACCAGATTGTGCGCCTCGTCTATCAGAAAAATATAGTCGCCCCTGCCCCCGTCGGCAAAAAAGCGCTTCAGCCTCGCCTGCGGATCGAACACATAATTATAGTCGCAGATTACCGCGTCCACCCAGAGCGACAGATCCAGCGACATCTCAAAGGGGCAGACCTGCCACTTCTTTGCGTGGGCAATCAGATTCTCCCGCGTATAGCTGTCACGCAATCCGGAAATCTCCTGCTCTTCCGGTCGTTCTGCCGGCGTCCGCACTCCTTCCGGGATTTCCGGTCCGCACGCCGGCTCTTCCGTTTTCTCCGTCCCGTGCTCAGCCGGCATCCGCATTCCTTCCGGGATTTCCGGTCCGCACTCCGGCTCTTCCGGCTTTTGCTTCCCGCGCTCTGCCTGCTCCCCGGCGTCCGGCTTTCCCCAGCCCGTCAGCAGCTCGTAGACGGCGTCGTTTACACGGTCGAAATGCCCCTGCGCATAAGGACACTTTTCCGGATTGCAGTCCGGTTCCCCGCACAGACAGATTTTTTCCTTTGCCGTGAGCGTCAGCACCTTGTACTGCAGCCCCTGCGCCTTCAGCAGCGAAAACGCCTCCTGCGCGACTGTCCGCGTGATAGTCTTTGCCGTCAGATAAAAAATCTTGTCGCCCAGGCCCTCGCCCACCGCCTTCACCGCCGGAAACACCGTGGCAATCGTCTTGCCGACGCCGGTCGGCGCCTGGATAAACAGCTTCTTTTCCCGCGCAATCGTGCGGTAAACCGCCGCCGCCAGGTCCTTCTGCCCCTCCCGGTACGGATAGGGAAACACGACGCCCGCGATGGACGCCTGCCGCACTTTTTTCCACTCCACCTGGAAGGAAGCCCACTTTTTATATTCCTCAATCAGCGCCGCAAACCACTCTTCCAGCTCCGGAAAGGAAAACTCCTTTCGGATGCGCCGGACCTCCTCTGTCTCCAGATGAACGTACGTCATCTGAACACCGATATGCGCAAGCTCCTGCTGGCAGGCGTAAATATAGGCATAGCACTTTGCCTGTGCCAGATGCACCGCAATAGCCTCTTCTAATTTATTCACATCACGGCCGGTTCCCTTTATCTCATCAATCCAGCTCTTTCCATCCTCCGAAAAAATGCCGTCCGCGCGCCCTTCCACACTGATTACATAAGAAGTGCAGTCGATCTCCGCTTTCAGCGAAACCTCCGCGCGGTAATCCGCTCCCATCTGCCCCTGGATTTTGCGGTGCAGACGGCTGCCAATCTGCATGGCCTCCTTGTCCGCCATCGCGCCGCGCCGGTTGTCAATGTCGCCGCTTCTTAAAATAAACTCTACCAGATTGCGGACCGAAATCCTAATTCTATCCACTAGCTTCCTCCATTTGCCGCTCTCCCCATGTTTCCGAATATCTTATTGTAACGCGCGGCGGCTGATTTGTCACCCGTTTTTCCCGGAATCACAGGAGGTTTTTTGCTTAAAGCGCAACAAAAAACCGCCCTCCGGATTTTTATCCGGAGCGACGGCTTCTTCCCATTCTCTCTGTTTCTCTCTATGCGGCAGCGTATTTATCGAGGATATTTTCAAACTGCGCATCCTTTCCCCCGTATTTTACGGTTAAGACCTGAGACAAATCCAGGCTCAGCACACCCATAATGGATTTCGCATCAATCGTAATACGGTTGTAATATACATCTATATCAAAATCACATTTTCCGGCTACTGACACAAATTCCCTGACTTCTTTCATCTGACTCAGTCTGATCTTTCTTTCTGACATCATCATCTGCACCTCTCTCTATGATTTCTTTTTAGATTTGCTACATTATGTCACAGCACCCGGTTTTTGTCAACTGTTCCAAAAACTTCCTCTGCCGCGGCTTTTTCGCTTCTCATTGTCTATTTTTCCCACAACCGCCAGTCTTAATCATCCGTTTTTTATTTTTCTGCGGGGAGTTCTCATCGCACCGGCAAAAAATCCACATGATTTTGTATAATCATATTTCATTCCGATAACAAAAATATTACATTTATTGAAACTTTTATCAATTAACGTGCTGCTATATTGCATTTTCCGACAAACTATGCTATATTCTTTATAAATTTTTTATTTCTTTATATTTTGTTTATTCTTCAGACAATGAGGTCTTTGGAAAATGGTCCGGTCTGTCAGCCGGATTTTTTTCATGATACAAAGCAAAAGATACACCAGAAAACAGAGGAGAACTGATATGGCGCTGGATTTAACACGAGAAGAAATGCTGGATGCGCTGCTGGGCGCCTACAGCGGATATTTTGACATCGAGCGCGCAGAGAACCCGGCACTCCCGCTGGCTGCCGTCTGCCACTTTAATGTACACACGGCAAAATACGTGCTCATCAAGAAAGCCGAGCTCTGGAGCGCCGATTCCAATGAACACGTTTACATTTTTTCTGTCCCGGAGCTTAACGAGGAGCTTTACCGTTCCTGCGAAAAGCTTGCCTACGAGCAGGGAATGGCGCTGATCGACCCGAAGCCCGGACATATGTATACCTATATTACGGCAGTGTTTCTCTGCGACACCTGTACGCCGGAAGCGGAAAAGCTTCTGAAAAAGTGCAGGCTTTACAAAAGTTTTCATTTTTCGCTGCACGGATGGATGGATTTCCATACCGTACTTGTCTGTCGCGGCGCGGAAGGTTTTCCGACGAACCGCAGCGGCAGGGCAAACGCGAAATTAATGAAAAATATATTCATGAAAAGAAAAAAGAAAAGGAGTGTGTGATTCATGAATGCAGCTTTACTACTGATTGTAGGTGTCGTGATTCTGGTTATCGGCTATGTCACCTACGGCAAATGGCTTGCGGACCAGTGGGGTGTGGACGACAAGCGTGTTACACCGGCGCATGAGCTGGAGGACGGCAACGATTACGTTCCGGCAAAAGCGCCTGTCCTGATGGGACATCATTTTTCTTCTATCGCAGGCGCAGGTCCGATCAACGGACCAATCCAGGCAGCAGTATTCGGATGGGTTCCGGTTATGCTGTGGGTACTTATCGGAGGAATTTTCTTCGGCGCGGTACATGATTTCGGTGCATTATTTGCATCCATCCGCAACAAAGGACAGTCTATCGGCGAGGTTATCGCAACCAGTATCGGAAGCAGAGCAAAGAAGCTGTTCCTCATCTTCTCTTATCTGACGCTGATTCTGGTAGTTGCGGCATTTGCATCGATTGTTGCAAATACCTTCAAGGCTACCTACGATGAAGCAGGCGTGCTGGATATGGCAGCAAGCGCAGCGAATGCGCGCACCGCCATGATTTCCATCCTGTTTATCGTAATTGCCATTATTTTCGGTATCATGGTTTACAGAAGAAACGCTTCTCTGGTTGTGTCCACCGTTATCGGCGTGGCAGCGATCATTGCCTGTATGGCAATCGGCTACAACTGGCATCCGTTCTACCTGAACGGAAATGTATGGATGGTGATCGTCGGTATCTACATTGCCATCGCTTCCGTCACCCCGGTGTGGATTCTTCTGCAGCCGCGTGACTACCTGAGTTCTTTCCTGCTTTACGGCATGATGATTATCGCGGTTGTCGGTATCCTCGGCGCTCATCCGTCTCTGGAAATTCCGGCGTTCACCGGATTTATTGACACAGCGGAGTACGGTGTGGGAAGCTCCCTCGGAAGCCTCTTCCCGGCGCTGTTCGTTACCATCGCCTGCGGCGCGATTTCCGGTTTCCACTCTCTGGTAGGCTCCGGAACCACCGCAAAGCAGCTTGACAAGGAAACGGATGCCCGCCCGATTGCATACGGCGGTATGCTGATTGAGTGTGCGCTGGCGCTGATTTCCCTCTGTGCTGTTGGTTATATCTGGAAAGAATATGTTCCGGGCGGCATCACCACCCCGACTGCAGTATTCGCAACCGGTATCTCCCGCATGTGCGCAACCATCCCGTTCCTGGCAGGCGCGGAGGATGTCATCTACTCCATGCTGATCCTTGCTGTATCCGCATTCTGTCTGACCTCGCTGGATACCGCAACACGTCTGGCACGTTACATGTTCCAGGAATTCTGGCTGGAGCCGGGACAGACCTACAAGGATGCAACCGGCATCAAAAAGACTCTGACAAATCCGTATGTGGCAACCATTATCACGGTTGTGCTCGGTATCGCGCTCGGTATGACCGGCTACGCAAAAATCTGGGCACTGTTCGGAGCCGCAAACCAGCTTCTGGCGGCACTTGGTCTGCTTGCTGTCGCTGCATGGCTCGGCAAAATGGGCAAGAACAACAAAATGTTCCTGTTCCCGATGGCATTCATGCTGGTTGTTACTATCGTATCTTTAATCCAGACCATTATCACCAACGTGACAAACGCGGTAGATATGTGGAACTGGATTCGCGCAGGACTTGGTACTCTGCTCGTTGTTCTGGCGGTTGTCCTTGCTATTGAGGGCGTAAAAACTATCACCAGCCAGGCAAAGGCAAAGAGATAAGACAACCCCCCTACGTCCCCAGGGATGTACGGGGGTATTTTTTTTGAACTTTTCTGTTCCCTTTTTGAACTTTTTCGTTTTCATTAAACTTTCCGTTTTTTCTGTTGAACTTCTTATAGAACTGTTGTATAATCATTTTTGAACTTTATGAAATCCCATTTTCGAAGGAGAACATCTATGTCAAATGAGACCTTTGCAGACAGACTCCGAAAAGCAATGGGCGACTGCGGCGTAAAACAGGTAGACCTGGTGCGTGCCGCCGCCGGGCAGGGCGTAAAGCTTGGTAAGAGCCATGTAAGCCAATATGTGAGCGGAAAGACTGTCCCGCGTGCGGACATTCTTCATTTTCTCGCCGCCGCCCTGCATGTCGAAGAGGACTGGCTGATGAACGGAGATTCCGAAGATGCCGCGCCTGCAGAAAACGGCGCGCTTCCGGAAAAAAAAGAAAAGAATGTTTCAGGAGGAAACACCATGCGTGAATTTAAAAAATCATCAAAACTGGATAATGTATTATATGACGTGAGGGGACCGGTCGTGGAAGAAGCTAACAGAATGGAAAGTGCCGGAACACACGTACTGAAGCTGAATATTGGCAATCCCGCCCCCTTCGGCTTCCGCACCCCGGACGAGGTCATCTACGACATGCGCCAGCAGCTTACCGAAAGCGAAGGCTATTCCGACGCAAAAGGACTGTTTTCCGCGCGCAAGGCAATCATGCAGTATGCACAGCTTAAAAACATCCCCAATGTTTCCATCGACGATATTTATACCGGCAACGGCGTCAGCGAGCTGATCAACCTGTGTATGTCCGCCCTGCTGGACGACGGCGATGAAATTCTGATTCCCTCCCCGGATTACCCGCTGTGGACGGCGTGCGCTACCCTCGCCGGTGGAAAGGCTGTTCACTACATCTGCGACGAACAGTCGGAATGGTATCCGGACATTGAGGATATCAAAAAGAAGGTAAACGACCGCACCAAGGCAATCGTTATCATCAATCCCAACAATCCCACCGGAGCGCTGTATCCGCGCGAAGTTCTCCAGCAGATCGTGGAGGTCGCACGGGAGCACCAGCTCATCATTTTCTCCGACGAGATTTACGACCGTCTTGTCATGGATGGGGAAGAGCATGTTTCCATCGCTTCCCTGGCGCCGGATCTGTTCTGCGTAACCTTCAGCGGACTTTCCAAGTCTCATATGATTGCCGGCTTCCGCATCGGCTGGATGGTTCTGAGCGGAAATAAACGTCACGTAAAAGATTATATTGAAGGGCTCAACATGCTCTCAAACATGCGCCTGTGCTCCAATGTGCCCGCGCAGTCCATCGTGCAGACTGCCCTCGGCGGACACCAGAGCGTGAAGGATTATATTGTTCCGGGCGGACGCATCTACGAGCAGCGCGAATGTATTTATAACGCACTGACCGATATTCCCGGCATCACCGCTGTCAAGCCGAAGGCCGCCTTCTACATCTTCCCGAAGCTGGATGTAAAGCGGTTCAATATCACAAACGATGAGCAGTTCGCTCTCGACCTGCTGCGCGAGAAAAAAATCCTCATCATCCACGGCGGCGGCTTCAACTGGAAACAGCCGGACCACTTCCGCGTGGTCTACCTTCCGCGCGTCGGAGTGCTTGAACAGGCGGCGCATAAAATCGGCGACTTTTTAAGTACCTACCGGCAGTAAAAGCTGCGGTAAATATCACCGGCGCTCTCTGAAAAATCTGTCTTCTTATGCTATTGGGTCAGATTCTTCTTATTGCAAAAAGGTCCGAAGCCGGGCAGCTCTTCGCTGCCTTGCTCCGGACCATACCATTTATCACTCTATTTTAAAGAGGTGCCGTTATCCCTCGATGGCAATATATTTGTTTTCCCCGGCTTTCGCTTTCGTCGCCTCCGTCTTCGGAATGCTCAGCTTCAATACGCCGCTTTCATACTTCGCATGGATATCCTCCTGCTTTACATCCTCACCGACATAGAAGGTTCTGCTCATGCTGCCCATGTAGCGCTCCCGGCGGACAAATTTTCCGCTCTTCTTCTCCTTCTCGTCCTCATTGAGCCCCTTCGCCGCACTGATTATCAGATAACCATCCTTCAGCTCCAGGGAAAGCTCTTCTTTCTTAAAGCCCGGCAAATCAATATCCACCTCGTAGTGGTCGTCATGTTCGCGCACATCCGTTTTCATCATATTCGCCGCATGACGTCCATACAGCTTTCTCTGCGCCTTCTGCGCTTCCTTATCGTCAAATGCCGGAAAATCAAAAAAGTCATCAAAGAAATCGTCAAATAAGTTTTCTCCAAAAATACTCGGTGTCATCATAAGTCATCTCTCCTTTTCCAGTTAAATATGATTGTCAGTAAGAACTGGGGATGACCGGGAAGAAACCGGAATTTTTTATTTATTCATTCCTTTCTTTCCTTCTCCTTTGTTCTATATGTGTTATAGCACATTTATTAGCACTCGTCAAGAGTGAGTGCTAATAAATTTTGTGAATTTTTTGTGAACAAAGAATCAGGTGCATACCGTCCGGATATTTCTGCGCCGGAAGTCCCCCGCAATGGCAGAAACACTCCGGCATTCGTAGCTGTATCTCACGAAATATTTATAAAATGTAACAATCCGCATTCACTACCTTTGTATCTGCCATTGTTCCCATAAAGTTTCTTACAGGGAACCTTTTCTCATTCTCTCCTCCATCATTTTCTGTGATATTCGCAACATTTTCTGAGACCAGCTCCACCGCGCTGCGCTGCGCCGGATTACAGGATACGCTGGCACAATTTTTTATCTCCAGCTTCGCAAGGATTTCTTCCGGCTCCACATCATCCTTCACGCAAACATCCGCACAGTTGGCGATGCAGATTCCCTCCTGCGCTCCCGAAAGCAGCGCACGGTCCACCGTGACAGACACCTTGTTCTTCAGGCATTTGCCCTTGCAGAGCTCCAGCTTCCGGTACTTTGCATCCAGCGCAAGAAATGCTTCCTCCTGCCGTTTCAAAAGCTGCACTTTTCCCTGTATGATCAGCTTCTCCACCTGCTGCAGGCAGGCATCGCTGTTCTCATCCAGCTGCAGGTCGCCACCGATGAACAGTCGTCCACCGTATCTGCGCAGCAATGTTTCGTCCAGCCGTGCATCGTCCTTTATATAGGCAAATCCCTCCGGGACTACTGCGATATCCGTTTCTTCGTCAAATAACGCGACCGCCTGTGCCACCAGTTTTTCCAGAATTACCGCGTTTCTGGTGACAAAATGAACCTTCTTTTCGGCAAGCGCCTGTATATCTGTCTCCGGGTCCGTCAGAAGCACCTTCCGCTCTGCGTAATACCGCGCGCCTTCTCTTGCCCGCAGATGAAAATAACGGTCAGCCTCGAACTCCGGTTTCAATACGATACAGCCGTCCGGAATACAGCTCACACTCCCGTTTACCGAAAGCTTTCCCATCCAGGGCGTCATACTCTTCGGATAGCGGACTTTCCCATTTACATAAATCCCCACTACGTTCTCCAGATATTTCTGTGTATCCGCTTCAATTACCAGGCTTCCATTCACAATCAGAACGATTTTCTTATCGCTCTCCATATCCCCGGTAATTTCATGATGACCGTTTATCGTAACGACCTGCACTCCTTCTTCAAGCTCCAGCGTATTGTCTACATTGAGTGTTACCGGAAGCCTGTGCAGGATTTCTCTGCTGCGCTCATCCTCCACCAGCATATCCGCATTGATTACGATCTGCTCATACGCCGCCAGACCTTCCTCCGATATCTTTCTCGCATCACACAAATCACAATTCACCATAAATTTTTTCTTCAAGCTCTCCACGTCCTTTCTCATCTCCAATATTTCTGAAGCCGCCGCCTCGCCGATGCCAGCCGCGACCGCACCGTTGCAGCCGGAAGTGAAAACAGCTTTCCAAGCTCTGCCGAATTATACCCCTGGAAATAACGGAGTACAAATAAAACGCGCTCTTCCTCCGGAAGAATCTGCAGCATCTGCTCGCAGTCAATTTCCGCATATAACCCTTCCTCTACAGGATTCTCCGGCAATTCCTCTGTAACCTTTTCATATGCAGTATGCCGCAAACGGTCGAGATACAGATTCTTTACGGTCCGGTAAAGCCATGCCCGCCGCTGTGCGGGCTGCAGCATTTCCAGCGTTTTCTCATGAATCAGTGCACGCAGAAATGCCTCCTGTATCAAATCGTCCGTCAATGTCTCATCCTGCGTCATCGCCCGGCACCATCCCGTCAGTTCTTTGCGGCATGTATTGTAGAGTTCTTCCAGCAAACCGTTTCCTCCCTCCCGCCATCCGTCCGCTTCCCTGCGGTTTCGTTTTTTCGCTGTTTTCATGCGATTGCTTTTTCTTCCGCATTCGTTGCTGTTTTTTGGTGGCTTCACTTATATAACGTCCGGGAGGCATAAAGTGTTGAAAAATTTTCAAGTAATTTTTTGTATGCTGCGCTTCGCAAACATATTTCCGGCACTCCGTAGCAAATCTTCCTTTTTACAATTTTTTCACAAGTTCAATCGCAGTAGCAATTAAATTATACCGTATATTCTTTTGCATATTCCAATTTCGTGAATCCCACACCTCACCGCTTACATCATCACCGGCATATAATAGCTGGGCAAGCGGAATATGATAATATTGAGACACCGCAAAAAAAGCTGCCGCTTCCATTTCCACAGTTATACAGCCTTCGTTTCGTCTTAATGCAATCATGTCGGGAGTTTCTCTGTATATGGCATCGCTTGTCCAGGTTTTTCCTGTTGTAAATGGAATCCCCATCTGTTCCAGACACGAAACCACAATCTCGGCGGTCTCCTTATGACATTCAACTTCACGGGATGGCTCCAGGTAATGATAAGATGTTCCCTCATCTCTGACCGCAGATACCGGGATAATGATTTCTCCCACTTTACTGTTCTTTGCCAGCGCCCCTGCGCCGCCACAAATTATGAATTTTTCACATCCCATAGCATGTAGTTCTTCAAGCGTTACAGCCGCTCCCGGTGCACCGCAAAATGCCATTGTAATGCAAAGTCTCTCTTCGCCGTACACATATTCATACACAGGCATGTCAAGCACTTCTGAGTTAAGATAACCGATGACAGAAAGATTGTTTTCCGCAACAAACTGGTCCAGTTCCTTTCTGAAAAAAGTAATAACACATTTTTCGGGAAGACTTTTCGCCAGAAAATTCGCCGGATGAATAAGTGGTTCTTTACTGGTATCAAATTCACATATGGGAAACTTATTTTTTAAAATCATGACCTTTACCTCCTCAATCCCGATTGTTCCTCCCATTATACCAGACATCCCGCCAACAATCATCTACTATTTAAAATTCTTTCCGTTTCATCCTCTATCCGCATAACACCTGATCTAGGCACAAATTTGTCGATAAAACTCCTTTTTTATTGATAATCCTTTTATTTTCGGGATTTTTTCACCGGTCAAAAAAAGACCCCATACTGTGTTTCCACAGTACAAGGTCTATTTCCTGGGTAAATTTTTTAGCCTAAATTGTGTTGCCGGTTGACAACAATAGATTTAAACTCCTACTTATTTGCAATAGCCGCCTGTGCTGCTGCCAGTCTTGCGATCGGCACGCGGAACGGTGAGCAGGATACATAGTCCAGACCGATCTTGTGGCAGAATTCAACAGAGGACGGGTCGCCGCCATGCTCGCCGCAGATACCGATATGCAGGTTGGGGTTGACCGGCTTGCCGAGGTTGATTGCCATTTCCATCAGCTTGCCGACGCCATTCTGGTCGAGCTTTGTGAACGGGTCATTCTCAAAGATTTTTCTCTCATAGTAAGCTTCGAGGAATTTGCCTGCGTCATCACGTGAGAAACCGAAGGTCATCTGCGTGAGGTCGTTTGTACCGAAGCAGAAGAAATCTGCGTCCTTCGCGATGGCATCCGCTGTCAGAGCCGCACGCGGAATCTCGATCATCGTACCGACAAGGTATTTCAGGTCGCTTCCTGCCGCCGCGATTTCTGCATCCGCAGTTTCCACAACGGTTTTCTTTGCAAATTTCAGCTCCTTGTCATCACCGATAAGCGGAATCATGATTTCCGGGCAGATATTCCAGTCCGGATGCGCTTTCTTCACATTGATAGCTGCGCGGATTACCGCTTTCGTCTGCATCTTGGCAATTTCCGGATACGTAACCGCCAGACGTACTCCGCGATGTCCCATCATCGGGTTAAACTCGTGGAGAGAATCAATGATCTGATGGATCTGCTCTACCGTCTTGCCCTGGCTGTCCGCCAGCTTCTGGATATCCTCGTCTGTCTGCGGAACAAACTCATGCAGAGGCGGATCCAGGAAACGGATGGTAACCGGGTTGCCCTCCATCGCCTCGTAAAGCTTTTCAAAATCGCTCTGCTGTACCGGAAGAAGCTTCTCCAGCGCCGCTTCTCTCTCTTCCGTGGTATCTGCGCAGATCATTTCACGGAAAGCGTCGATCCGGTCGCCCTCAAAGAACATATGCTCTGTGCGGCAGAGACCGATGCCCTCTGCGCCAAGCTCTCTCGCCTTCTTTGCATCGCTTGGCGTATCCGCATTCGTTCTTACCTGCAGCTTTCTGTATTTATCCGCCCAGCCCATGATTCTGCCGAATTCACCGGCGATCGTTGCATCCACCGTCGGGATAACGCCGTCGTAAATATTTCCGGTGGAACCGTCGATGGAGAGCCAGTCTCCCTCATGATATTCCTTGCCGGCAAGCGTAAACTTCTTATTTTCCTCATCCATTGCAATCTCGGAGCAGCCGGATACACAGCAGGTACCCATACCGCGGGCAACTACCGCCGCATGGCTTGTCATACCGCCGCGGACTGTCAGAATACCCTGCGCCGCTTTCATACCCTCGATATCCTCCGGCGAGGTCTCCAGACGCACCAGAACCACCTTCTTGCCCTTAGCGTGCCAGCTCTTTGCATCCTCCGCCGAGAATACGATCTGTCCGCAGGCTGCACCCGGTGATGCCGCCAGCGCTCTTGCCGCCGGTGTCGCGCGCACGAGGGATGCTCTGTCAAACTGCGGATGAAGCAGCGTATCCAGGTTGCGCGGATCAATCATCGCTACCGCTTCTTCCTCGGTTCTCATGCCCTCATCCACCAGGTCGCAGGCAATCTTCAGCGCCGCCTGCGCGGTTCTCTTACCATTTCTGGTCTGCAGCATATACAGCTTGCCGTGCTCAACGGTGAACTCCATATCCTGCATATCTCTGTAATGCTTCTCCAGAATACTGCAAACTTCTTTAAACTGCTGAAATGCCTCCGGGAACTTGTCTGCCATCTCGGAAATATGCATCGGGGTACGCACGCCGGCAACCACGTCCTCGCCCTGCGCATTCGTAAGGAACTCGCCGAACAGACCGTTCTCGCCGGTAGCCGGGTCACGCGTAAACGCAACGCCCGTACCGCAGTCGTCGCCCATGTTTCCGAAAGCCATCGACTGTACGTTTACCGCAGTTCCCCAGGAGTACGGGATATCATTGTCGCGGCGGTAAACATTGGCACGCGGGTTGTCCCAGGAACGGAATACCGCTTTGATAGCCTCCATAAGCTGCTCCTTCGGGTCGTCCGGGAAATCTTTTCCGATTTTTCCTTTATATTCCGCCTTGAACTGGTTTGCCAGCTCCTTCAGGTCGTCCGCCGACAGCTCAACGTCCTGCGTAACGCCTCTGTCCAGCTTCATTTTGTCAATCAGCTCTTCAAAATATTTCTTGCCGACCTCCATAACAACGTCGGAGAACATCTGGATAAATCTTCTGTAGCAGTCCCATGCCCAGCGCGGATTACCAGACTTTTCAGCAAGCACATTTACTACCGTCTCATTCAGTCCGAGATTCAGGATCGTGTCCATCATGCCCGGCATGGATGCTCTTGCGCCGGAGCGGACAGATACCAGCAGCGGATTCTCGCTGTCGCCGAATTTCTTTCCGGTGATCTCTTCCATCTTTCCAATATACTCATTGATCTGTGCCTGAATTTCGTCATTAATCGTCTGTCCATCTTCGTAGTACTGCGTACACGCTTCTGTCGTGATCGTGAATCCCTGCGGTACCGGAAGACCGAGGCCTGTCATCTCTGCCAGATTCGCACCTTTTCCCCCAAGAAGCTCGCGCATATTCGCGTTACCTTCGCTGAATAAGTAAACCCATTTTGCCATTATGTAGTTCCTCCTGTTTTGTATTTTGGCGGCGGTTCTCTCCAAAACAGCCGCACAGCTTCCGGCAGATGTGGCTCTCTGCCAGAGCTTCTTTTGCGCAATAAAACTGTATTCTTTACCTTGCGCGCAAAAAACACCGGGTAAATAACCGGTGTGACGCGATACCTCGTTATATCGCACACAATTATTGTAACATATCTGAAAATGTAGTCAAGGGAATCTGTATTAATTAAAAATTTAACGATATTAGCTTATCTGCCAGTGTGTTTTTCGTTCATACACATTCCCTATTTCAGAATAAAAGTGTGCTATGCCATCACTCTTCGTTTACAGTATCTCGTCCCAGTTCTCCACCGATGACAGATTCCTCGCCTCAAAGTCTCCGCCCAGCTGCCCAGACAGGGGACCCACCGCCAGGGTTTTCATTCCTCCGTTTCTTGCCGCCTGGATTCCGGCTGCCGAGTCTTCCACTACAAGACAATCCTCCGGCGCCAGTCCCAGCTTCTCTGCCGCCACCAGAAAAACCTCCGGGTCCGGCTTGGATCTGGTGATGTCCAGACCGCAGCTTATTTTATCCAGAAGCGGCATCAGTTCGATCCGTTCCAATATCTCCGGCGCATTTTTGCTGGCAGAGCCTACTGCCGTTAAGACTCCCCTCTCCCGCAGCATTTCCAGCGCTTCTTTCGCTCCCGGCAGCACATCCTCCGGAGACAGCGACTGCAGAGATTTTTTATAATAATCGTTCTTCTTTTCAGCCAGAGCCCTTTTTTCTTCATCCGTATATTTCTTCGTTCCCTTCTCCAGCACGATTTCCAGGGACGCCATCCGGCTGACGCCGCGCTGCCGCTCGTTGTCTTTTCTGCCAAAATCCATAATTCCCAGTTCATTCGCCAGACGCTTCCACGCCTGATAATGAAGCTCGTCCGTGGAAACCAGTACCCCGTCCAGATCAAAAATCACTCCTCTGATCATTTTTTTCTCCTCCTCTTGCAAAAAAATTTTTCTATTTGTGGAGAGAAAAGTGCGTAAGTGGTTGATAAAAGTCATTGCAAAAACTAACGAATGGTAGTATAATAGCTATCGTTAAGTTTAGGAGGCATAAAGATGAACCGGAAAGAAGAAATTATCCTTGTTACATTAGAACTTGCAGCGGCAAATGGTTTGAGCAATGTGTCAATGGCTCAGATAGCAGAAAAAATGGGAATACGAAAACCGTCGCTTTATAATCACTTCAGATCAAAAGAAGACATTATTGCTGCAATGTATCAATATCTGAGGGAAAAATCAAAGGAACAATTATCACTTGCGGATATTGATTACGGTGAATTTATTAAGGATAAAAGTTTGGAAGAAGCATTAACACAGTCGGTATCAAATTACAGCAGCATGAGCACCCAGGGTAAAATGCTTTCCTTTTACAAGGTTATTTACTCTGAAAGGGCAGTTAATCCAACTGCCGCCCGAATTATGGCAGAAGAAACAAAAAGAATGATTTCGGCAACGAAAAATCTGTTTTATGCTTTACAGGTACACAAAAAAATCTGTATCAGAGATATTGATATTGCAGCTGCCTCTTTTGCTCTGACGGTTCATGCTATCATGGACTACCAATTAGATTGTGCCTGCTCCGGAGAGCCTGTTTCAGAGGATATGATACAGGATTATATAAAATGGTTTTGTGAGCAATTTGGAGGAGTGGATAATGAAAAAAACATTGATTAACTGGTCAGGACTTTTCGGTATTATATCGTTACTGTCCTATACCGCAGCAGTAATTTTTTCTCCTGCTGCATATCCCGGCTATGACTGGATGGCACAGGCGGTCAGCGATTTAAGTGCTGATAATGCTCCTTCTAAAATGCTATGGGAGCAATTATCGTCTTTATACGGAGTATGCGGGATCGTTTCAATTATGATGGTCTGCGTATTTGTTCAAGGGAAACTGAATAAGACAATCCGTATTGGGATTTATCTTTTTGCTGTAATGAATTGGGTATCAAATGTAGGCTATGCCATGTTCCCGTTATCAGATAGCGGCAATGCAGGGGCTTTTCAGGATATTATGCATATTTATGTGGTTACAGTGTCTGTTGTTCTTCTTTCGATAATTTCTCTTGTTGTTATTATGATTGGCGGGTATCGGGATAAAAAGTATCGTTCCATAGCGATATGGGCGACCATAGCATTACTTCTCATGTTTGCAGGAGCAATCGGCACAAACATAGTTCCGAGAGATTTTTTCGGTATTCCAGAGCGTTTCAGTGTGTTTGCTGCTGCGGGATTTAATGCTGTATTGGGAATTTACCTGTTTCGTGGTTTTTAAGGGGATACCTCCTTTGACTTGACAGATTCCGCCCTTTGGGGAATATCATGCTGCTTTCCCTGACGATTTGCAGCTACAAAATCCAGCAGTAAGAAATAAATTTATTGATTCCTCACCACTGTTCAGCCTGGCATCGGCTTGCCTTACCTCATCGTTCTTCGCTGCTCAGATTCTGCAAAAAAATAGAGCCTCTGTTTATTCATCTCGAAAAATGAACTTCCTCTTACCTCCATGTTCCGGCACAAACCCGTTACCGGCTTACCGCCTCATATACCGGCCGGTTGTCCTTCGCCGGCAATACGATCAGAAAGAACACGCTCACCAGCGATGCACCGCCGAGCAGCAGCGCTACCGCGCGGTACGGAAGAATTTCTCCGAGCGCACCGGCCAGGAATTGAAACAACACGCCGCCAATCGCAAACAGTGTATTGAAAAATGCATTCACCCGCGCCCGCATATGCTCCGGCAGATAACTCATCACCGCAGTCTCGCGGACGGTCGCGCTGCTGATGCCCAGACCGCCGCACAAAAAACGGCTCGCCAGCATCGCAGGATACGGCAGAAACAGCAGCACCATATCTATTATATTGTAAAAAATATAGACAAACTTTGTAAAAGCATAGCGCTTTTTCGCCGGAATCTCCTTCGTGTACTGAAAAAAGCCGCCAAGTACTCTGCCGATCATCTCCGCACTTTTCAGGAATCCCAGCATCGTTACCGTGAGCCAGGGCTGCGACTGATAATAAACCTGTGTGATAATGCCAAGCCCCTCCGACGTCCCCTGCGTGATTGCCATGTAGGTGTAAATATTCCGGATGCCCTTTTCTTTTTTTATGTATGTGAAGCCCTCCGCAATGTCGCGGCGGTATTGGCGGAACGTGTAGGATTCCTCTGCTGTACTTTGCTTTTCCGTCACCCGGCTTTCCACTATAATAGAAGCAACTGTGATCCCGGCTACAATATAAAATATCACATCCATTTTCAGTGTCTCATATAGAAATGTAGCAAACGGCGCCGACACCACCATGACGATTGGGTAGACCATCGCGCTGACCGCATAGCCCTTCTGCTTCTCCCCGGCCGGGATCAGATCGGGGTACCACGCCTGGTAAGCCAGCCGGTAAAAGACAGATATCGTTCCCGCAAGCAGCGTAAACGCAACATATACGCCAAAGGAAAAACTGTTTTTGCTGATCCAGACTCCCATCACGACGTACAGCACCGCAAGCAGCGCGTCCATCCCGACAATCCACTTCTTTTTTCCGCCTTTGTCGATGAGCGGAGCTGCCAAAACCGGCAGCAGCACATCCGGCAGCATCCCGCAGACCATGATCACCGCCGACAGAAACGCTGACTGCGTCTCGTCAAACACCAGCAGGCTGACAGGCAGGTTCATCGCCTCCCCGCCGATCGCCGACAAGACCGTGGCAGCCGTAATGCAGGAAAAATCCTTTGTCCAGAGTTTTGTATTTTGTTTCATTTTCCAGCTTCCCTTCTCCGGTACTCTGAAGCCGCGTCCTTTTTCTCCGACGTGTCCTGTACCGTTTTTCTGACTGATATTATAAAGATAAAATAAGAGCATGTAAACACTCCCGTTTTGGGAAATTCACATGCTCTTTTAACATTTAAAACGACTTTTTTATAATTCCGGAGGAAATTTCCTGTTCAAATTCCAGCGCCTGCTTATATTTTCTCTGCCTGCGGTAAGCCTCCACAATAACTTCCCGGTAAAAATACAGGTATCCAAAGTGAAGCTCTTCCTTAATCGCGCGTATCAGTTTTTCCAGCAGTTTCAGATACTCCGGGTTGTTGAGAAAGCCCTCCTCTGCCTCCATTTCGGCTTCCTCATAAATCAGCCAGTTTGTTTTCGATGCCGTCTCTTTGCTTACCAGTATTTTTTTCATTTCCGCAAGAAATTTTTCCGCCCCTTCCCTGCGTCCTGTCCGCAGAAAAACAATCGCTTTCTTATGAAGTATCGCAAACCGGTAGTCCTCCGGGATGGTATCCGTGTCCGCCAGCTCCAGATATTCATACGCCAGGTCGTATTTTCGCAGACCAATATAGGTGGCGCCGATGTTGTAGTAAACATCGGAAAGCTCCTTCCGCCAGGCTGTATTCTGCAGAAGCCGGATGGTGCGCTCGTAGTACACCATCATCATTTCTTCCATTCCGAGGCAGGCATACGCAGTACCATTCACAAAGAAACAGTCCGCGAGCTGCCAGGTATTCCCCTCTTCCACCGCTGCCGCCACAACGCGCTGCTCCATCCGGTGAATTTCTGAATAATTGCCCTGCCGGAAATATGCCGTGCAGAGCCGGAGCATCGCCCAGGAATTGTTCAGCGTCTCACAAGCTTCCCGACAGAGCCGCACCGCTTCATCCGCCTTCTTTTCCGTCTCCGCGCAGAGAATCTTATAATAAGCAAGCTGCCGCGGCTCCATGTATTCCTGCAGACAGGTAAGCTGCCGCAGCACCTCCTGCACCGTTTTCTCCGCCTCTGCTTTTCTATGCGACTCGCCCATCCGCTCCGGCTCTGCCTCTGCTTTTCCATGTGATTCATCCGCCTGCTCCGGCTCTGCCTCTGCTCTTTCGTATGATCCATCCGTCTGCCCAAAAGCGCAGATGAGAAGCCAGTCTGCCGCATAACGGCTGTAGCTCAATGTACGCTCCTGTCGCCGCAGCTTTTCATAAACCTCCCCGGTATCCAGATGATACTGCAGGCAGTAGAAATATTCATCTATAAGCTTTCCAAGCCCCTCCAGAACCTCTGGATTTTCCTCATAGACAATTCCCAGCCGCGCGAACAGCTCCGCCAGAATTTTCTCATCCGGGCAGACCGTACCGTGCTCAATCTTACTTAAATAGGACGGCACACAAATGCCGCAGCAAACCTCCTTCTGCCCTCTGTCCTGCCGCAGACGTTCCAGCTTAAGCAGAGCACCCGCCAGCGTACTTTTTCCCGTCATCCGCTTTTCCTCCTGTCCAGTCCCCGTCGTTCCGGCTTCAGCAGAGCACCCGCCAGCGTACTTTTTCCCGTCATCTGTTTTTCCTCCTGTCCAGTCCCCGTCGTTCCAGCTTCAGCAGAGCACCCGCCAGCGTACCTTTTCCCGTCATCTGCTTTTCCTCCGCTTCGGCTTCCTGATTGGATAATTATTAAAAAAATCGCCGCACAGATTTCTCTGCACGGCGATATAAGATACAAACCTATACAAATTTTGCCGTATTCAGTTTTACACCCGGTCCCATAGTTGAAGTAAGCGTAATGCTTCTCAAATACTGTCCCTTAACTGCCGCCGGTCTTGCTTTCCGGATTGCATCTATAAGCGTCTGGAAGTTGTCCGCCAACTGCTCCTCTGTGAAGGAAGCTTTTCCGATTGGCACATGTACGATATTGGTCTTATCCAATCTGTACTCAATCTTACCGGCTTTGATATCCTTGACTGCCTTTGTTACATCCATTGTAACCGTTCCAGCCTTCGGGTTCGGCATAAGTCCTTTCGGACCAAGTACACGACCCAGACGTCCAACTACGCCCATCATATCCGGGGTAGCTACTACAACGTCAAAATCCAGCCAGCCTTCGTTCTGAATCTTCGGAATCAGTTCCTCTGCTCCTACGTATTCAGCGCCTGCTGCCAGAGCCTCGTCAGCCTTTGCATTCTTTGCGAATACAAGCACGCGGACCTTTTTACCGGTTCCGTGCGGAAGTACGACAGCGCCGCGGATCTGCTGGTCTGCATGACGTCCATCGCATCCGGTTCTGATATGAGCTTCGATTGTCTCATCAAATTTTGCTACTGCATTTTTCTTTACAACGCTGATCGCTTCCGCGGTGTCATAAAGAGTTGTGCGGTCAATATTTTTTGCCGCTTCGATATATCTTTTTCCTCTTTTCATATTAGATAACCTCCTGGTGGTATTTGCGGGAATCTCCCTCCCACTGTGTTCAATTTACAAGAATAGGGGCTCGTTTTCACTGATTGCGGGGTGTTCGCTCAACTAAACTCACGTTTCGCCCCGCTCACGTTCGTTAAGGTTCGCGAACGGCTTTCGCACTAACCTCAAACTTCGTGCAGGCACTCGTTTTCGCTAAGTGCTCAATGCCTATTCCTCTACTGTGATGCCCATGCTGCGTGCGGTACCCGCAATCATGCTCATCGCCGCTTCGATGCTGCCTGCATTCAAATCCGGCATCTTTGTCTCTGCAATCTCGCGAATCTTATCCTTGCTGATGGTTGCAACCTTCGTCTTGTTCGGAACACCGGAACCGGATTTGATGTTGCATGCCTTCTTCAGCAGAACTGCTGCAGGCGGAGTCTTTGTGATGAAGCTGAAGCTTCTGTCTGCGTAAACGGTGATAACTACCGGGATGATCACATCGCCCTTATCAGCCGTTCTTGCGTTGAACTCCTTGGTAAACTGAACGATATTGACACCGTGCTGTCCAAGTGCCGGACCAACAGGTGGTGCTGGTGTTGCTTTGCCAGCCGGAATCTGTAATTTAATGTAACCAGTTACTTTCTTTGCCATAATAAGGCACCTCCTTGTGGTATTGTCGGGGGATTTCCCTCCCACTGTCTGACCGCCTGCGAATTGACGGCTGACTTACATTTTCTGAATTTCTGCGAAACCAATTTCTACCGGCGTTTCGCGGCCGAACAGCTCAACGTTAATGGTAACGATCTGCTTGCTCTCGTTGATACTCTGCACAACGCCGACCGTATCCTTCCAGATACCGCCGATGACGCTGACCGTATCGCCGACCTCAATATCAACCATAACGTTTTTCGCCTGAATTCCCAAAGGTCTCATCTCTGCTTCAGTAAGCGGTACAGGCTTCGAACCCGGTCCGACAAACCCTGTGACGCCCCTGGTGTTTCTGACAACATACCAGGTATCGTCATTCATGACCATGTTGAGAAGCACATAGCCCGGAAACATTTTCTTCTGCACTGTTTTCGAGACACCGTTCTTCACTTCCACAACATCCTCCAGAGGTACGCGTACCTCCAGAATCTGGTCCTCCAGATGTCTGTTTTCGATGGTTTTTTCGATATTCGCCTTTACCTTGTTCTCATAACCAGAGTAGGTATGAACTACATACCAGTTTGCTTCTGACATATGCTCACCTTGTCCTTACTTAATCAAGAAATCAATACCATACTGCATAATTACATCGATCACCGCAATAATAGCGCCGAGCAACACGGAAACTACTATTACAACGCCTGTCTGCTTTGTGAGATCTTTCTTGTCGGGCCAGATGATTTTGTGAAACTCTGATTTGAGTCCATCAATCCAGCTCTTTACCGGGGTCTTCTTGTCTTTTTTGGCAACTTCTCCCATGTTATTCTCCTCTCCTGCACTGCGGCGTGCTATTTCGTTTCCTTATGCACCGTATGCTTTCTGCAGAATCTGCAGTATTTGCTGATTTCCATTCTTTCAGGATGATTCTTTTTGTCTTTTGTCGTGTTGTAATTTCGCTGCTTACACTCCGTACATGCCAATGTGATTCTTGTGCGCACAACTTCCACCTCGCTCTCAAACTTTTTTGTGCTGCAGCCTTTTCGCTGCTGTTTTTTTAGGCATAAAAAAAAGACCTGCTTCCATACGCCTGTTTATCTTACCACATGCGTATGGTACACGTCAAGTAAAATTTTCGCAACTATCCAGCCATGCGCCGGATACTGGAAATGAATGCGTCATGCTCGCGACGCGAAGCTGGTCCTTCAGGGCATGTAAGCAGACATTTCCAGTATCTGGCATACGACGTTTAGCCGTAAGCCACAGACAGTAGTTGCGCAGCAACGATAGCCTGCACAGCAGGCAGTCTGTGGCTTGCATGGCAGAGCAGTTTACCTGTAATCATGCAGGGCATGACAAGTCACATCCCAATTAAATCCCGCACGACCTCCCCGGCGATAATCAGTCCCGCCACTGCCGGTACAAACGCCATGCTGCCCGGCGTCTGGCGGCGTCTGCCGACTGCCGCTTCCTGCACGTTCCCGGCGGAACCATTTGCTGCATTTCCGGCAGTGCAGACCTGCTCCGTCTGCTCCCCGTCCTGTCCGCACGCTTTCTCTGCAGCCTGACCGCATATCCGGTCTTCCGTCCGCGGCGTCAGCGGTGTCTCTTTTGAATATACGACCTTTAATTTCCGGATACCGCGTTTTTTCAGCTCTCTGCGCATTACTTTTGCAAGCGGGCAGACGGATGTCTCATAAATATCTGCGACCTCAAACGCCGAGGCATCCATCTTGTTGCCCGCTCCCATCGAGCTGATAATCGGGGTGCCGCTTTTCTGCGCCTGCTCCGCCAGCATCAGCTTTCCGGTCACCGTATCAATCGCATCTACCACATAATCATAAGAGGCAAAATCAAACTGCGCCGCCGTCTCCGGCAGGTAAAATGTACGGTAAGCATTCACCACCGCCTGCGGATTAATCGAAAGCACACGCTCTCTGGCGGCATCCACCTTGTACTGTCCGATCGTATTATATGTGGCAATAATCTGGCGGTTCAGATTGCTGGACGCCACTTTATCTGAATCAATCAAATCCAGCGTGCCGACGCCGCTGCGCGCAAGCGCCTCTACCACATAGCCGCCCACGCCGCCCACGCCGAACACTGCCACTCTGGCACGCGAAAGGCGATCCAGATTATCTTTTCCAATTAAAAGCTCTGTTCTGGAAAACTGATTTTCTTCTGTCATCACTCAATACGTCTCTTAATAATTTTCTGCTTTTACTTCAAAATAAGACTGCGGATGCGCACAGGTCGGACAGACCTCCGGCGCTTCGGTTCCGACAACAATATGACCACAGTTGCGGCACTCCCACACCTTCACTTCACTCTTTGCAAATACCTCCGCCATTTCTACGTTGTGAAGCAGTGCGCGGTAACGCTCTTCATGATGCTTCTCGATTGCGGCAACAAGGCGGAATTTCGCTGCAAGCTCCGGAAAGCCCTCCTTCTCGGCGGTCTCTGCAAAGCCCTTGTACATATCCGTCCACTCATAGTTTTCGCCCTCGGCAGCACTGAGCAGATTTTCCGCGGTATTACCAATACCCTGCAGCTCCTTAAACCACATTTTTGCATGTTCTTTTTCGTTCTCTGCGGTTTTTAAGAACAGCGATGCAATCTGCTCATAGCCTTCTTTTTTCGCAACAGACGCAAAGAAGGTATACTTATTTCTCGCCTCTGATTCCCCGGAAAATGCCGTCTGAAGATTCTTTTCTGTCTGCGTTCCTTTGTACTTGTTCATTTTTCTGCCCCTTTCCTTTCTCTTAAAATCTCATTCTGCGAGGATACACGCCATGCCTGGGTCACACCGGCAGTATGTTGCTCACACACACGGCAGAATATTCCGCCAGGACATACGCCATGCCTGCATCACACAGACAACATGTTGCTTTTCCCCGCATTCTATGTATGGATGAATACCGGCAGTCTGCCCGGTAATTTCCACCATTACTTAATTCTGCCCGGCAGCCTCTTCCGCAGGTTTTCCGCGCATGTCCAGATCCTTTGCCTTCGGATAAATACGGCGCATCACTTCATCGTCATACTTCTCATCCATAATCTGCTGCCACGGCGCTTCCGCAGGAATGCCCGCGCGTCTCTCCTGGTAACGTCCAAGCGCCAGCGACGAAACCGCTATGTTACATATCATAAATACAACCAGAATCCATGTGAGAACTTTTCCCACCCGGAGCGGTATCTTTTCAATCAGTCCGGAAATCTTTTCATAGATAAACTTAAACCAGATGACCGCGGCGATTCCCCAGAAGAAACAATACAAAAGATTTATGCGGCCTGCCAGATTAAACGGCACATGACTGTAATCCCAGAAAATCGTCCCGAAAACCATTTCCGTGAAAACGCTGCAGAGATACTCAAACGCGCCTCCCAGCACAGTCCCGGCGATGAACAGAAAACTGTCTGACTTCTTGCGGTGCTGGTACAGGATGGCAGTAAAAAGCGCAAACCCCAGCCCCCAGACAATACTGAACGGTCCCCAGACCACACTACTGCGGCTCATCCATCTGCCGATCGTAATCCTGCAGAAAACCGTCTCCACCAGGTCGCCAATCAGACCTCCGACCATAAACAACCAGAACAGCTTATAAAACCCGCATCCTTCCGCAAATACCCTGCTTTTCTCCTTTTTGCCCTGCGGCTCCGGCGAAAGCGGATAAGCGCGCAGGATACGCCGCTCGACCAGATCGGCAATCTTTTCGCGCAGTCCGGCGGTAAATCTGGCAAGACGCCGGTTCGACGCGGCATAACGTTCCCGGTCATTTGCCTTCAGAAGCACCGCAGTTGTTCCGAGAATATCAAGAATCAGCACACCGACCAGTATCCATATCACAGTATGCATCAGAATCGGCACATTCGCATTATAGAACCTGTTCAGAACCGGATTCAGCCACTTTACGACAATCACGCCGAGAACGCCCCAGAACAGCGAATGGTCCAGGCAGACATATCCGTCAAAATTAAATTTCTTTTTGCTGTAATCCCACCAGCGCCCATGATAATATTTTTCCAGAAATTTACCCGCCAGCAATTCCGTCACAGTCGCATAAATGCAGCTCCCCACAAACAGGAAAAATATATTATTTTTCAGTGAGGTAAGACCCACAGTCAGAATAACAGCAGTGATACCGTAAATCATGCAGAGCGGTCCGTTCAGAAAGCCCCGGTTTACCACCTTTTTCTGCTTCAGCGTTACCAGTACGGTTTCAAACACCCATCCCAAAAATGCATACGTAAAAAACAGAAATAGTAATCTTGTCATAAACTGTCTTTCATCCTTTGTTCACATAATGATATCGTGAACAGTTTAACATAGTATATGTTTCACGTCTACAAAAGATTTCTTATATTTTACTGAATCCCGGTGGTCATATTTATTGCCGGCACCGCATGTTCCGGCGATGTCCGCTACAGACACTGCATATTCTGGTGGTGCTTGCGGTACCCGGACGGCGTCGTTCCCGTGACCGATTTAAACACCCGGTTAAAATGGGTAAGGTTGGAAAAGCCTGTCTCCCTGCTGATTTCTGTTATCGTTTTATCCGTTTCCATCAGCTTGCGCTGCGCATTCATCACCCGTGTGACGTTTACATATTGTACAACCGTACTGTTTGTATAACGCTTAAATTCCCTGCAGAGATAAAACTGACTGACATAAAATTTCTGTGCAAGCTGCTCCAGGGTAATGTCCTCCTGGTAATGGCTGTGAATGTAGCTGACAATCTGTGTCGTCCGTCCGGTTTCCTCCATCTGCTCCGGTTCCCGCCTGCGCGTATGCATCAGCATCGTAAACAGAAACATATTCAGCAGCGTGCGCCGGTAGCTCTTGTAAAAATCCGACGGATTCTCATACTGGCGTATCAGCTCCTCCAGCATACGATGCAGCTTCTGGCGCGTCGCCGCGTCCGGTCTGTACATACCGTTATTTTCATCCAGCGCATCCAGAAGCTCCTTTGACGCCACCTCGCTGCTCTCAAAATACAGCACAATACGCTTAAACGGCATATCATTCTCTCCGTAGGAACGATGCATGATATACGGAGAAAACAAAATCAGCTCTCCGGGTTTCATATCATACATATCATCCTGCATCATATGATACCTTTCCCCGTCCTCCAGGTAATATATCTCATAATAATTATGATAATGCGATTTCATCATATTATCATTTACACCCGCGATTCGCTCCCCGGCAATGCTCTCTCCCTGCGCCATCCGGATTCCCGCCTGGTCAATCATTCCTTTTCCTCCCAATATTTCCAGCATTCCATTCATCTGTAACTATTCTATCATTATTTCCCGCAGAGAGCAAGATATGTTTAATTTGCGCCATATAACTGCAATTTTCGTCTGGTTTTGCCCTTCCTGTTTTTATATGATATTTATACAAAGATGCCGGAGGGAAAAAGAAAAACCGGGGCATCATAAAAAGAAAGGCTTTTTCCCAATATCACACAAACAAAGAAGGAGGAAATGAGTGATGAAAATCTGTACCAGAGCCTCGTCTGTAACACAGCAGGAAAACTATTTTTCCATTCTTACAGACGGCGCCGAGCTGAGACTGTGGTTTCTGACCGATTCCATTGTGCGCATCCGCGCCGGATTCGACGGGGACTTCGCGGAGGAATCCTACAGTCTGGTTCTTACCGCATGGGAAGACCGCATGGACGGCTTCCTGAAAAATTACCGCCGACGGATCGAAACCGCCCAGGCAGAGCTTACAGACGGCAGTGACGCCGCTGTAATCCAGGGTAAACTGCTGAAGGTGGTGGTAGAAAAAGACCCGCTGCGCATCTGCGTGTACGATGCGGAGGGTACCTGCCTGCACGCCGACATCCCGGACCTTGCCTACCAGGAGGACAGCAACCATCGCCGCATCCATACCAGCGAGATTTCGCCGGATGACTGCTTTTACGGCTTTGGCGAAAAGAGCGGAGAATTTAATAAGGCTCAGAAATTCATGAACATGAGCCCGAAGGATGCAATGGGTTATAACCCGAAGGAGACGGATTCGCTGTACAAGCACATTCCGTTCTACATTAAGCTGAACAGAAGTACGAAAAAAGCGGTGGGCTACTTCTATCACAACACTTACGAATGTGACTTTGACATGGGAAGAGAAAAAAGCAACTACTGGAAAATGCACAGCCGCTACCGTGCGGACGGCGGCGACGTTGACCTGTTTCTGATTGCCGGTCCGTCCGTGCGCGAGGTGGTGGAGCGCTACACAGACTTAACCGGAAAATCCGCTCTGCTTCCGCGCTATGCGCTTGGATACCTCGGTTCTTCCATGTACTATCCGGAGCTGGAGGCAGACTGCGACGACGCCATCGTAGAATTTATCGACACCACCAGAGAAGAGCAGATTCCGGTAGACGGCTTCCAGCTTTCCTCCGGCTACTGCACCGTGGAAACGAACGTCGGCGTAAAACGCTGCGTCTTCACCTGGAACAAAAAGCGCTTTAAGGACCCGAAAGAATTCTTCCGTCAGATGAAGGAGCGCGGCATCACGGTTACCCCGAACGTAAAACCGGGTATCCTGCTGCTTCACCCGATGCTGGAGGAAATGAAAGAAAAAGATATGTTTGTAAAAGCCAGCGACAGCGACGAACCGGGCGTGGGAACCTGGTGGGGCGGAAAGGGCGTATTTGTGGACTACACCAAAGCCTCCACCCGCGAGCACTGGAAAAAGCTGCTGAAGGAAAACGTCCTGGATTACGGCACCTGCTCCGTATGGAATGACAACTGCGAGTACGACAGCATGGTCGATAAAGACTGCCGCTGCGATTTCGAAGGCAAGGGCGGCACCATCGGACAGCTGAAATCCGTCATGTCAAACATTATGTGTCATATCACGGACGAAGCCATCCATGAAACCTTCGAAAATACCCGTCCGTATATTGTATGCCGTTCCGGTCACTGCGGTATACAGCGTTACGCACAGACCTGGGCAGGCGACAATCTGACCTGCTGGGACGCGCTGAAATACAATATTGCCACCATCCTCGGCATGGGCTTAAGCGGCGTGGCAAGCCAGGGCTGCGATATCGGCGGATTCTTCGGTCCGGCGCCGGAGGGTGAGCTGTTTATCCGCTGGATTCAGAGCGGAATCTTCCAGCCGCGTTTTTCCATCCACTCCACCAACACAGACAACACCGTAACGGAACCGTGGATGTACAGCGACCTGAAGGATGATATCCGCCGCGCCATCGAATTCCGCTATCAGTTGAGTCCGTATCTGTACTCTCTGACAGAGCGCGCGCACGAGACCGGTCTTCCGATTATGGAGGCAATGTGCAGCGCCTTCCAGAATGACCCGAAATGCTACGATGAGGGCGTCGACTTTATGTTCGGTGACTCCCTGCTGGTGGCAAATGTTGTGGAAAAGGGTGCAAAGACGCGCAGCATCTATCTGCCTGAGGGTGACACCTTCTACGATTTCTATACAAGAGAAGCTTACGCAGGCGGACAGACCATTGAAATTCCGGTAACTATCAGCAGCATCCCGCTGTATGTAAGAAGCGGCGCGCTGATTCCGATTGCAACCAATCAGATGAACAATCTCGCCACACAGCAGGCGACCGGCATCCGGCTTCTGTGCGCGGCAGACAAAGACAATTTCTTCCAGTTATATGAGGACGACGGCGTTTCTATGGACTATGAGACAGGAAAATATCTGAAAACTGTCATTACCATGACGACCGGCGAGCGCACTTATCTTGATTTCAAACAGGAAGGCAGCTATGAAACAGCCGTTGAGACTATGGAAATCGACATGATTCACCGCGAGAAAGCCCCGTACTGGGTAACCGTGGACGGCGAAATGATTCCGCACTTCCTGCACAGACGCAAATTCGAGGAAGCGGCGTGCGGCTGGTATTACAGTCAGCGTCTGAAATCGGTTCAGATCAAATATCCGAATCCGAAGAAGGACTACCAGGTACTTGTATCCTTTGAGCAGTTTGATTTAATTGGAATGTAAACAGGAGGAACACTATGAAAAAATTAGCAGCAATTACCGCGGCATTTGCTCTTACTGCCGCCGCACTGACAGGATGCGCCGCAAACGGTGCCAGCGACAGTGCCAGCGCAACAGCAGAAAATCCGCTGGTGCTCACGCTGGCGCACGGGCTCAGCGAAACGCATACCGTGCATATCGCAATGGTGGAATTTGCCGAAGAGGTAGAAGAAAAAACAGACGGCAGAATCAAAGTCCAGATTTTCCCGAACGGACAGCTCGGCTCGGAAAATGAAAATATGGAACAGCTCATGGCAGGCGTTATCTCCATGACCAAGGTATCCGCACCGGGACTTGCCACCTACAACGAGGCTTACCATACCTTCGGACTTCCCTATATTTTTGATGACACTGAGGATTTCTACCATATTATGGATTCCGACGAAATGCAGGATTTCTTCCTTTCCTCCGCGGATGACGGCTTTGTAACGCTGACCTACTATACGTCCGGCGCCCGTTCCTTCTATACGAAAGACCGCGCTATCCGCACACCGGCAGATTTGAAAGGTCTGAAAATCCGTGTGCAGGATATGAAATCCCAGACGGATATGCTGGAAGCTCTCGGCGGAATTCCGGTTGCCATGTCCTACGGCGATGTATACACTTCCCTGCAGACCGGTATCATTGATGGTACGGAAAACAATGAAACCGCACTGACCACTGGAAAACACGGCGAAATCTGCAAGGTCTATTCCACAGACCAGCATGCAATGATTCCGGACGTTATGGTCATGAGCGCAAAGGTGTGGGAAACCATCAGCCCGGAGGACCAGCAGATTATTCTGGAGGCTGCCCATGCATCTACGGAAAGCCACAAGATTGCCTGGGATGCGGCAATCGAAGAAGCCATCGAGGAGGCTTCCACCACGATGGGCGTGGAATTTGTAAACGATGTAGATAAGGAAGCATTCCGCGAAGCAACCAGCGGTATGATTGATGAATATTGTGCACAGTATCCAGGTGTACAGAACCTGCTCGATATCATCAATTCCATAAAGTAAAATGAGAGGGAGATTAACATGAGAGAAATATTAACAACCGTGAAAAAGGCTCTTGCAAAGCTTCTGTCCGGTATGGCAACTATTCTGCTGTCCATCATGACGCTGCTGGTATTGTATCAGGTATTCACGCGCTACGTCTTAAACAACCCTGCCGCCTTCACAGAAGAGCTGGTACGTTACTCATTAATCTGGACCGGATTTATCGGCGCCGCATACGCCTTTCTCACCAGACAGCATATGTGCCTTGTCCTGGTGCGTGACAAACTGAATCCGTCCGCAAAGCGGATTCTGATGATCGCCATCGACGCTCTGATCCTTGTATTTGCTGTTTTTGTTATCACAGTCGGCGGCTTCAAGCTGGCAATGAGTGCGCAGAAGGTATACTCCGCACTGCTTGGCATCCCGCGCAGCCTCGTTTATGCGATGGCGCCCATATCCGGTATTTTTATCATCATCGCACAGATTATCAACATCTACGAGGATGTGACCGGTATTTCTATCGAAGGAGGAAATGAGGAATGAATATTGTACTCACAACCGTTATCCTGTTTGCAGTGTTCGGTCTGCTGCTGTTTTTAAGCTGCCCGATTTCCGTCAGCATTGTTATTGCTTCTATTGTAACAGCGATGTCGTCCCTTTCCTGGGATCAGATTACCTTTATCACGATGCAGAAAATGAACAGCGGCGTAGAGAGCTTTTCTCTGCTCGCCATTCCTCTGTTCATCCTTGCAGGCAACATTATGAATAACGGCGGTATCGCGCGCCGTCTCGTAAACTTTGCAAAATTGTTTGTAGGGCGCATTCCGGGTTCCCTGGCGCAGGCAAACATCGTCGGCAACATGCTGTTCGGCGCGCTGTCCGGCTCTTCCGTTGCGGCAGCTTCCGCAATGGGCGGCTGTATCTACCCGATTCAGAAGGATGAGGGTTACGACCCGGCATTTGCCACAGCGGTAAATATCGCTTCCGCTCCGACCGGTCTTCTGATTCCGCCGACCAGTGCGTTTATTGTATACTCCACCGTTGCGGGCGGCGTATCCATTTCTACACTGTTTATGGCGGGCTATGTTCCCGGTATTTTAATGGGCGTCGGCTCTATGATTGTGGCATTTATCTACGCAAAGAAACGCAAATACCCGACCACCGGAAAGGTTTCCGCGCAGGAAGCGCTGAAGGTTACTCTGGAAGCACTGCCGAGCCTGCTTTTAATCGTAATTGTTATCGGCGGTATCGTGAGCGGTATTTTCACGGCAACAGAAGGCGCCGGCATCTGCGTGCTGTACTGCCTGATTCTTTCCATCTGCTATAAGAGCATTACCATGAAATCCTTTATGAAGATTCTGGTAAACAGCGCATGCACCAGCGGCATCATCCTGTTTCTGATTTCCGCCTCCTCCGCGATGTCCTTCGTTATGGCATACTCCGGAATCCCGGCGGCAATCAGTGAAGGTATTATGTCCATCTCCACCAACAAAATCGTCATCTTTCTGCTGATGAACGTGATTCTGATGGTTGTTGGTATGTTCATGGACATCACACCGGCTATTCTGATTTTCACGCCGATTTTCCTGCCGATTGCACAGAGCCTTGGTATGTCCGATATCCAGTTCGGCGTAATGCTCATTTTCAATATGTGTCTCGGCAACATCACCCCGCCGGTCGGCTCCGTACTCTTTGTCGGCTGCGGTATCAGTAAAATCAGTATTGAACAGGTTACAAAAACGCTGCTCCCGTACTTCACCGTGCTGTTCCTGCTGCTCCTTGCAGTCACCTACATTCCGGCGCTGTCACTTGGTATTCCGCAGCTTATGGGACTGATTTAGCAAGCAGCCAATCCTTCAGGGGATTGTGCCAGGCGCTCCCGCATCTGAATCTTGCTGCGCTCTGTATCTATTTGATATTACATTACGAATGGCGCTTCCATGCTTTTGAGGAAGCGCCATTTACATATCGCATATGATATAAATTAATCTGCTTTTTCGTCTGATGTCTGCAGGTTCCTGCACAGAAGCGTTATGCTTTGCTTTATAAGCTCCGCATCCAGCCTTTTTTCCGGAAAAGGAACACGGAAATTGCAAATCTCACACATTCTTCCAGTGACAATATAAAATACACCCACGCTATCGGCAGGTGAAAAAGAAACGCCGAAAGCAATCCCAGTGGAACTCCGAAAAGCCAGGTTCCGATAAAATCAATATACATCACATATTTTGTTCTGCCTCCACTGCGCAGAATTCCACCGCCCAGAATCATATTCTGAACCTTGACCGGGGAAATAACGGCAAAGGCAAGCAGAATATCTTTTGTGATATGTCGGACACTCTCTTCCACACGATAAATCTGCACGTAACTGTCCCGGACCAGCACCAATATCACAGATAATATGACAGAGCCGCAAAGCCCGCACAGCATCAGCTTTACGGCTTCCCGGTAAGCACGCTCATAATCATTTCTGCCAAGCGATTTTCCCACCATGATTCCTGCCGCCTGCGCAAATCCGTTCATCGCGCCAATCATCAATACCTGCACCGGTGATGTCAGCGTCATCGCCGCGCAGGCCTGTGTTCCGATATGCCCGTAAATCGCCGCATAAACATTTTCCCCCAGGCTCCAGAAAAACTCACATATAAGAATCGGAAGCAATATCCCCAGATACTGCAGACGCTCCTCCTTTTCCATATGAAAAGCAGACGAAAAACGTGCTCCCCTTTTCGTGCGGGGAACTGTACAGGACCGGGCTTCTTTTACTCTACTGCCATCTGCCTGCATCCGGACTTCCTTTTCCCTGCTGCCATCTGCCTGCCAGTACCTTCTTTGGGTACGGCGATGATACAGAAACATACCCAGCGTCAGCACACAGCCAGCTACCTGCGCGGTCACTGTTGCTATCGCTGCACCAGTAATTCCCATCGCCGGAAACCCGCATTTTCCAAAAATCAACACATAGTTAAGTAACGTATTCACTGCCGCTGCAGCAATTCCAGCCGCCAGCGGAAGTGCCGCCGCTTCCGCACAGCGGAGAAACGCCGAAAGCAGCGTGGTTAATGCCATCGGCAGAAAGGAAACCGCATAAATCTGCAGATACCCCGCCGCCGTGTCACACGTTAATGTGTCTTTTGTATAAATCTCCATGACCTGTCGCGGAGCTGCAGTACAGACAATCGTAAAAAACAATGCCAGTATCGCCGCCATTCCCAGATTCACCAGAAAGCTCCTGTCCGCTTTCTGCTCATCCTTCTGTCCGATATATTGTGCAAGCATAATTCCGGCAGCCGCTGCAATCGCAGAAACCAGAACGGAAAAAATAGATGCAAATTTTCCTGCAAGCCCAATTCCGGCTACACTGACGCTTCCAAGCTGTCCCGTCATTATCTGGTCGACGACGCTGAATGATGACTGCAGTAAAAACTGCAGCGTCACCGGCAGTGCAATTTTCCACACTGTTTTATAAAAAGTTTCTTTCTGTTCCATGTGATTTCTCCCTCTTCCGTTTTTTCCCATCTACAGGCTGCTCACAAATACGCCAGCTTTCTCCCGCCATCCGAAAGCTGTTCACAGACAATCAGGATTTTCTGCTACCCGACCGCTGCTCACAAATATTCCAGATTTCCTGCGCCATCTCAAAGCTTCCCACAAACCTTCCGGGACATCCATGCATCATCATATTTCACCCCGAAGAAATACACAAGAGGTTAAACGCGTAACCCATCACAAAAAATATAAGAAAAATTTGTAAATTATGCACACAAAACATAAGCACACATGTATCTTTACTAAATGTATCGCCTTACCCTTTTCATATACTGTTTATAGCTTTCTCCGAATTTTTCCATACACCATTTTTCCTCTGAAAGAATAATCCAGTGAGCCGAAATCTGAAATATTACAACGATGCATAACAATATGAGTGATTGTGTCAATAAAGCCATACCTATAAAACAGATAAAGTACGCTACATACATGGGATTGCGTGAAAATTTGTAAATACCATTTGTATTTAAGCCCATACTGTCGGGAGAAGACCACCTGCTCTGTTTATCCTGGTCTGGTCCGCCCCGTCTGCCGGTGATATCCGCGCCTTCCCTTTATCCTTTTCCGCAATACGCATCTGCCTGCCGCTTTGTCAACATTACCTGGTTCACTGCTTTGCGGCAGCTTATTTCACTGCCCTCCCGCGGTATTCGGATGTACTTTGTCGTCTTATTAATGTCACAGGAAGTTTAAGAAACCTGCCCTCTTCCTGCTCCTCCCGGAGTTTTTTCAGTTCGGAAATTGCAAGTGCAGCTCTTTTTGCCCCATCCTGCCGGATGGTAGTCAATGCCGGCGAAGCAGACTCACAATATGGTCCATCATCAAAGCCCGCAACAGATATATCCAGCGGCACCTGCACGCCATTCTGCTGCAAAAAACGCATTAAATCAACCGCATAATAATCCGACACTGCAAAAACCGCTGTATAGCTTTTTATCATATCAATATGTTTCTGATAGAATGCGAGACGCTCCCGTTTTTTCATCGGTATCTGCAGAAAGTCAGCAGTTCCTCCCGTCTCTTTCATAGCATCCCGAAAACCGCACCAGCGCTCAAAATCCATACATATATCATTATCTGAAATGCATATTCCTCTCTGATGACCAAGTTCCCGGAAGTATCTGCCCATCTGATATCCTCCGTCATAGTTATCCACAATCAGATTACAGATACGTGCAGATTCCTTAAAATACCCGTCATATACCACAAAAGGGATATGCATTCTATCCCGCAGCATCCTGTAATCCTGCTCACAGAATCCAATAACGACCAGTCCCTCCATGTTCCACATAGAAGCATAGCGGACAATTTCATCACAATCTTTTGTTACCTTTACCATCATGAAATAGCCCGCTTTTTCGATTTCCCTCGAAAGATAATTCAGAGATGACGCGATAAAATAATCTTCCAGTACATGCATCTCATACTTTTCGTGATTATTTACAACCACCCCGATAATCCGCGAATTGTTCTGTGCCAGCAAAATCTCTGCCATACCGGGAATATATTGTCTTTTCTCTAAAAGCTCCTGCACCCTGCGCACTGTCTCTGCCGATATTTTTCTGGTTTTCCCGTGAATTACATTCGAAACGGTCGCCGTACTGACCCCAAGCTCTTCCGCAATATCTACAATGCGCACACGCTGTTCTTCCACAATTATTCCTTCCCTCACTTATTATTGTAATCACTTATTATAGTAATCACTTATTATTGTAATCACTTGTCATTCTCGTCATTTATTATTCTCATCGCTTATCATTCTCATCATTTATTATTCTCATCACTTATCATTGTCATCATTTATTATCGGTCTGCCGATGTGCATATCCTGCCGCCACTGCGGCGCTTCCCCGTCATCCGCCCAGTATTCATCCATTGATATAATTTTGTCATCCTCTATGCGGATAAACGATGTCACATGAAAGGATGCAGTTTTGTCTTTCGGATACACATGTGTAACCGTGATAACCAGTCCGTCAGCGTATTCTACCCGCTCCACGCTCCCATCCCACTCCCCAGGATACTGGCAGTTTGCCTGGATAAATTCTTCCACCGTAAAGTGTTCATTCGTGCAATGCCAGTTCACATATGCATCTTCACAAAAATATTTTCTTATTGCCTTTTCGTTTTGTTCCAGAATGTCACTCCAGAATTGTCTGATATCCATAAAATCCCTCACTATTCTTTTTTAAACTGTCCTGCGTTCTCCACCCTGCGTCACCTGTTCCATGCTCCCCCTGTGTTCTTTTCCAGCTGGCAGCCACGCTTTCTTTTCAGGCAGAAGGGCATACTTTTTTCACCGCAGGAGGACAAAGCAAAATGGTTTCCCCTGTGAAGGGCTGCACAAGCCGTGCTCTCCATGCGCAAAGCTTTGCGCAGGTCTGCCCGGCAATCCCACGTCCATACACCGCATCACCCACAAGCGGATGCCCGATATACGCCATATGTACCCGTATCTGATGTGTCCGGCCGGTTTCAAGATGCAGCCGCACAAGTGATGCCTGCTCCGGACCGGGCAGGTCTCCTGCGGAAAGAAGCCGCATTGCTTCGTGAAAACATGATTCTTTTTCCGAAATCGCCCGATAATGTGTGACAGCAAAGCAGCCCGCTGCCGGGCAGCATCGCTCCTGCACAATACACATTTTATTTTTCTCGCCCGTCACTTTCTGTATGGGTGCATCAATGGTCTGCTCCCGTTCATATGCCTCATCCGGAAATACGCCTTCGCACAATGCCACATATTCTTTCTGAAACCTGCCGGATTGCCGCTGCTGCCACAGTCTTGCCGCTGCTATCCGGTTTCTGGCAAAAACAACGATGCCGCTTGTATCCTTATCCAGCCTTCCGATGCCGCGAACCTGTTCCTGTCCGCCTTTTCCTGCAAGATAGCCCTGCAGATAGTTTGCCAGCGAATCACTGTAGTGCCCGTGTGCCGGATGAAGCACCATACCGGCTTCCTTCCATACACAAATCAAATCCTCATCCTCATACAAAATGTGCAGCGGATGTTTCTCCGGGATAAGATGAGACATTCTGCATGGCTCATCACCAAACCGCAATTCCAGCAAATCGTGTTCACGTAATACTTGTGTGACACGAACACGTTCTCCGTTTACACAAATGCCGCTTTCCCGGAATTTAAGACTGCGGATTTGTGCCGCCGACAATTTCATGTGATGTTTTAAAAAATCTCCCACCGTGCTTCCTGCATCCGCCGGAGTAATTATTTCTGACATCTTTCTCACGATGCAAGACCTCCTGATATACAATATGTTACCGCTCACTCTGTTCACAGTAACCATTGCCCTTTATTCTCTGCTTTTCCAGAGAAGCTGTCCGTCATCAAAAATCACATCAATCCGCTCCGTATCTTTCAGCCACGCAAGATAAGAACGCACTGTACTCCCCACAAGCACATATTGCTCAAAATTCATGGTGAGGGAATAGTCGTTAAACAGCCTCTGCAACACCTTTTCAAAGCAGACCGGACTTTTGCATATACCTGTGATTTTATCCGCGATTTCCAGCACCTTGTCAATGTTGTACTGCGCCAGTCCGGCTATATCATCCGTCGCTTCTGCGTGAGCAGGCACGAACATGGTCGCCTTTAATTCCTTTACCATACGCAAAGTATCCAGATATGCCGCAACATCATATACGAAACCAATCTGATACTTTTCCAGAGTTTCTCTGCTCGATAAACAGTCCGCAAGATAAACCACATCATCTTTTGTCCGGTAGCCGACCATGTCAAAGAAATGTCCCGGTAAGGGAATCGCACTCATTCCCTCCGGAAGACTGTTTTCCGTGAGATATTCTGCTTCGCTTTCCTGCGCCAGCAAAAACTTGTGACGCAGGTCCTTCGGCGGAAAGCCCCCATACAAAAATGCCGGTTCCAGAACAGGCGACCTTGTAAAATCACATTCTATACCAGGTGCAAAAATCCGGCATTTCGTCTGTCCCTGCAAATACCGGTTGCCGCCGATATGGTCCGCATTGGAGTGCGTATTGTAAATGGCGGTCAACTTCCACTTATTCTTATCCAGGAGCTGCCTTACCTTTCTCCCTGCTTCTTTATCGCTTCCACTGTCAATCAAGCACACATCTGTTTCATTTAATTTCACAAGACCTATTTTTGCAGGACTCTGTATATAAAAGCTATTTTCTCCACCCCGGCATAATTCGTACATAGTATTTTCATCCTCCATTCCATCTCTATATATTGAGCATATCCAACTCTCCCTAAATCATTATAATATACAACATTTCACACTTCAATGCCAAACCTGCGCCCTCTCCGCTATGCGTAAAATGTGATATTATAAATAAATTGCAAACCACATTTACGAAGCGAATTTTAAATAGCCATGCATACGCCAAAAACGTCCGGTGGACGTTTTTTAGTAGATTTGCGAAAGTTACTGTGAGCGCAGAGTGAGCAGTAACCATATTTGCATCTGCAGCAACACCCACACAAAACAGGTCTTGTCACAAAAAGAAGGTTACCTTATAATAATTAAAGAAGCTAACTATCATTTTGTAAAAAATACCAGCACCAGAATCAAACAAAATCATTCCCGTATTTAAAGGAGGAAACAATTATGATGTACCCATACATGACACTAAATGATAATACAGAAATCACTCATTCAGAAATGTACCCCGATGGTCGGGTAAAGGTCTATATCGAAACCCCTATACTTAACGGTTTTCATGATGCCACCTGCTGGCTCCCGGATTACTCCTGGGAGTTTCACGGATACTCAGAAGCCGAGATGAATTATTTTAAGAAATTAATACGTGATAATGCTCATCTGATATTGGAGTTTTCCCAGGAGGGAGGAGTGCTCAATGCCGCAAATTCTTAGAATTGGACCCTATACTATTTATTTCTGGTCAAATGAAAATAATCCACTGGAACCAATACATGTTCATATTGCGGAAGGCACTCCTTCTGAAAATGCCACTAAAATATGGATTACCAGTACTGGAAAAACTCTTCTCAGCAACAACAGCTCTCATATTCCAGACCGGATATTACGGAAAATCATGCGGATTATTGAATCCAACAGCGCCGCCATTATAGAAAAATGGATTAATCAATTTGGAGAAATACGCTATTTCTGCTAATACCCTTAGTGACCAGAAAATAAAAAAAGCTGCTGTACCAAAAAGTTTCTTTATAATTTAAGAAAGCAATGCAATAAAACCCGTTTCTCATGCATTATTAAAGTAAGAGGATATGCTTATGTTAATGTGGACGGCGGATGATTTACATGGATATAACGGCAGGCGGCTGCCGGAAGAAATGGATGACTGGATTTATCAGATTGCGCAGGGGAATGAGCAGGCTTTTTATCGGCTGTATGAGGCGACCAGAAGCTCTGTTTATGGTTTTGTGCTCTCTATTATAAAAAATCCTCACGATGCAGAGGATATTATGCAGGAAACCTACATATCCGTCTATCAGTCCGCTATCAGTTACCAGTCGCACGGAAAGCCTATGGCATGGCTTTTGCGGATTGCCCGCAATTTTACTTTTCTGAAGCTTCGGGATAAAAAGAAGCACCACGCGCTCTCCGCAGAAGAAATGGAACAGTGGCTGTGCGGGCAGTATCAGCTCGACCAGGACGATAAGCTGGTTCTGGAGGCCGCCCTGAACATTCTCAGTGATGAAGAACGGCAGATTATTTCCCTGCACAGTCTCAGCGGGCTGAAGCACCGGGAAATCGCCGACTTACTGAATCTGAAGCTGACCACGGTATTATCCAAATATCACAGAGGGCTCAAAAAACTAAAAGATGCGATTCGGGAGGTATAAAACATGAAACGGAAACATATTCCAGCAGAAGAACAATACCGGAATGCCATGCAGAAAATCACTCCCGATGTGTACCCTGTCATCCGGGAAGCCTGCCAGGATGCCCGGCATGCCTCTGCGGATAACGGACTACCCCTGCATACCGGCAAAGCTCTGCCATTCTATATGCGCCGCAGATACCGGAGCGCGGCGGCCGCCGTGCTGCTGCTCATTCTCGGTTTTTCGGGCGGGCGCTATTATCTGGGCGGAAGCGCGGTCGTGTCCCTGGATGTAAATCCCAGCATATCTCTTGAAGTCAACCGCTTAAACAGAGTCACCGGAGTGAATGCGTTAAACGAGGACGGTAAAACCATTCTGGGCGAAATGAATCTGAAGGGAACGGATATCGACGTGGCTGTAAACGCACTGATTGGCGCTATGGTAAAGGCGGGATATCTCAGTGAGATGGAAAATTCTGTTCTCCTCAGCGTGCTGGACGAGGACGTGAAATCCGGGAAAGAACTGCAGACCGAACTGACACAGTGCATACAGCAGGCATTTGACGGAGCTTCTATCGAGGGAGCCGTTATCAGCCAGAATCTGACCGCCAGCGAGACGCAGTATCAGGAGCTCGCCGGTCAGTTTCATATTTCTGAGGGAAAAGCAGCTCTGGCATGTCAGATTGCCTCCCAGAATTCTGCTCTGACTGCCTCCGATGTCGCCGCATTGTCCGTCAATGATATTAATCTGCTTGCCAGCTCACAGGGCTTCGAGCTGGGCGATGCGCAGGCTCTGGGCACTGCCAGCTCAAAAAACTATATCGGAGAAGAGAAAGCGGCGGAGCTTGCATTCGATTTTTCCGGAATGGATCCGGCGGATGTCCGTTACCTCCAGGTTGCTATGGATTATAAAAGCGGTATTGTCACTTATGAGGTAGAGTTTTATAAAGGCGAATATAAATATGAATATGAGCTGGACGCTGCGGACGGCGATTTGCTGGAATGGGAATCCGAATGGAAACGCGCCGACCTTCTGGAAGCCGAGCTGCAGGAGCTGGAATACGAAGAGACTATCTCCGGAATCAGCAATGAACAGGCGCTTGTCATTGCCGCGGACCATGCCGGGGTTGCATTGGAGGATATTTTATTTTCCAAAATAACGCCCGCTTATGAGCAGGAGACAGCATTTTTTGATGTGGAATTTGTCGCCGGCGAATATGAATATGAGTATAAAATCAATCCTTCTACAGGAGAGATTCTGGAATATACACACATCGCCAAAGCGTACCCCTGATCATCCTCCACAGACAGCAGCATTTCCACCTGTGCCCAGGCATTCGCCGCACAGGTGGAATTTTTCTGTGAAGAACGTGCGGCAATCCGCAAAAGACCACACCGCCGTTTGCCACCCAGCTGAAAATTTTTCCAAAAAATTAAAAATGCCTGCAATAAAACGGCAGGCGGATGTATTAATATGGTATAACAAACAGTCACACATCAAAGGAGGAAACTATTATGAGAAACAACGCGAAAAAACTATTTCCGCTGCTGCTGACATTCATTATGCTTCTTTCCCTGTCTGTCACAGCTTCCGCGGCAGCTGCAAAGAAAATTTCTATCACCGGGACGCTGAAAACAATGGTGGTCGGTCAGAAAAATGAGCTGGATACAAAGATTACTCCAAAGAGCGCGAAGGTCAGAGACAAAAATATTGTGTGGACCAGCAGCAACCCGAAAGTAATCCGGATTCTGGAAAACTACGACGATGAGACAGAAATTAAAGCTTTAAAGGCGGGAACCGCAACTATCACCGTATCAATCAGGGGCACAAACTTAAAAGCCAGCAAAAAAATTACGGTAAAGAATTCCTCTGCCGTATCTGTCAGCAGCTACACGAAAAAAATCAGTTCCTGCACCGAAAATCTTAAGGATATTTACAACAGCATCAAAAAAGCAACCGTTAAAAGCGGCTACTCTGCAGCCCGCAGGCAGGCGCAGACCTATGAAAACAAGATTGAAAAAATCGAAGACCAGCTCGACGAGCTGGAAGATACCATAAAGAGTCTTTACCGCTCCGGCAAACTTACCGCCAGCCAGTACAATTCCTTAAAGAAAAAGCTGAAAAGCGCTGACAGCTATGCCGATAAAGCGGAAGACTATCTGGAAAGAAAGTTTGGAGATTTCGACTGATTCTATTTAAAAGCATCCCCTTTTGGTTTTGCCGGAACCAGAAGGGGATGTTTTTTGTCTCCCGTGTATGATAAATCTGTTGATAAAAATAATGAAAATTTCTGTTGATAAAAATAATGAAAATTTATTGACAATTTTCTTTTGCTGTGCTATAAATATATGGCGAGCAACGCACAGGGGATTGGTCAAATGGTATGACAGAAGTCTCCAAAACTTTTAGCGGGAGTTCGATTCTCTCATCCCCTGCTCAATCTGAAAAGCACCGTATTTACGGTGCTTTTTGTTATGATATAAGTAGTCATTCCAGTCATTTACAACTATTCACGCCAGGGACCGCGTCCGCCTGCCGTCCCCGCTTATGTGGAAAACGGCAAGCCGGAATCTTCTCCGCTGAGTATATAGAACACAGCTTCCCGCACGGTTTTAAGACCGACGATTTTCAGTCCGGGGATTTTTCCGACGCTGCGGACGGAGACCTCCGGCATCAGCACGGTGGTAAAGCCAAGCTTTCTGGCTTCGTCGACGCGCTGCTTTGCCATATTGACCGCACGAATTTCACCGCTTAAGCCCACCTCGCCGAAGGCGATAAGCTTTTCATCCACGGCGATATCCTTGTAGCTGGAAACCAGCGCCAGAATAAGACCGAGGTCGATTGCCGGTTCCGTCATTTTGATGCCGCCGGCAATATTGACGTAAACATCGCAGGAGGAAAGCCGGATACCCGCGCGTTTTTCGAGCACGGCAAGCAGCAGATTTACACGGTTGAAATCGGTTCCCGCCGTGGTACGGCGCGGCATCGGCAGGTTGCTCTGGCAGACCAGCGCCTGGATTTCCACCAGCACCGGGCGCGTTCCCTCCATAGAGCAGGCAACAACGGAGCCGGAAGCATTTTCCAGCTTGCCGCTCAGCATATATTCCGAAGGATTTTCCACCTCCACCAGCCCGGTATCACGCATCTCAAAAACGCCGATTTCATTGGTAGAGCCGAAACGGTTTTTCACACCGCGCAGGATACGGTAAGCGGCATGGCGGTCGCCCTCAAAATAGAGCACGGTATCAACCATGTGTTCCAGCACACGCGGTCCCGCCACAACGCCCTCCTTCGTAACATGTCCGACCAGAAATACTGTGATGCCCATGCCCTTTGCAATCTGCATGAACACACCGGTAGCCTGGCGCACCTGGGAGACGCTCCCCGGCGCCGACGCCACCTCCTCGCTGTACATGGTCTGGATGGAATCAATCACCACAAACTCCGGCTTCTGCCGCTGCAGCACCTCGCAGATAGTGTCCAGATTTGTCTCACAGAGCACCATCAGCTCCTCCTCGAAGCGCCCGACGCGCTGCGCGCGCAGCTTTAACTGACGCGCCGATTCCTCCCCGGAGATATAAAGCACCGTATGCTTCCGGTTGACCAGGTCGCGGCAGACCTGCAAAAGCAGCGTCGATTTGCCGATACCGGGGTCGCCGCCCACCAGTATCAGCGAACCGGACACGATGCCGCCGCCCAGCACGCGGTCCAGCTCCGCCATGCCGGACGAGGTGCGCTCGCTTTCGTCTGCGCGTATCTCGGAGAGACGCACCGGCTCTGTGCCGGGTCCGGATACCGGCGCGCGCCCGCCCTTTGCGGCAGCGCTCTTTTTCGGCGCAGCCGGTTCCTCCACAAAGGTATTCCACTCATGGCAGCCCGGACACTGCCCCTGCCATTTTGCCGATTCATACCCGCAGTTCTGGCAGAAAAATACGGTTCCTTTTGCTTTTGCCATTTCTTACTTCACAATCTTCACGGAAACGCCTCTGCCTGCCTCCAGCTCGACGCTTAAGGAAAGCTTTCCGCTTAAATTCGTTTTCATCGTTCCAATGCTCTCGCCGTCAATTTCGATTTCATATACAGTGTCTGCTTCCATTTCCACTGTAATCTGCACGTCCTGCGCGCCCTCCACCTCAAATTCCATTCCGCTGCCGGTCTCTTTCAGATGGTGCACCGCCGTTCCCGGAACCGATTCGTAGACGAATCTCTCATTTTTTTCCAGCTTGGTAATCTCGCGGAATGATTTTACCTTGTAAAGGTCACCGGCGTTTTCAAAATCCGATACCTTGGACTTTGCGTCCAGAAGGTAATTTCCGAAGCTGATGGTTCCGTCGTTTTCTTTGCAGATTAAACTTTCTACTACTGACATGTCACTGTCCTCCCACTTTATCCTTCTGTTTTTCAAATTTTATTTTACCGTTCGCCATTCTTGCGGTTACTGCATCGCCCGCCGAAATGCGACCGGATAAAATTTCCTCCGCAAGGGCGTCCTCCACATGCGACTGAATCGCACGCTTTAACGGACGCGCGCCGAATTTCGGGTCGTATCCCTTTTCGGCAATAAATTTTTTCACAGACGGACCAATGCTCAGTCTGATGTCCATCTGCTTTTTGCACCGCTCCTCAAAGTCCTTCAGAAGAAGCGCCACGATTCGGTCAATCTCCTCTTTATTTAAGGAACGGAACACAATGATCTCATCTATACGGTTGAGGAATTCCGGCTTAAAGAGCCGCTTTACTTCCTCCATCACACTGCCCTTCATGCGCTCGTAATTCTGTTTTTCATCATTCACCGCGGTAAAACCGAGCTTTTTCGGCTCGACGATCGCCTGTGCTCCCGCATTCGAGGTCATAATGATAATCGTATTTTTAAAATCTACCTTTCTGCCCTGTGCATCGGTAATATGACCGTCGTCCAGCACCTGCAGCAGAATATTGAATACATCGGGATGAGCCTTTTCCACCTCATCCAGCAAAATAACGGAATACGGATTGCGGCGCACCTTCTCACTGAGCTGACCGCCCTCCTCGTACCCGACATATCCGGGCGGAGAGCCGACCAGACGGGATACGCTGTGCTTCTCCATATATTCCGACATGTCGACGCGGATCATCGACTGCTCGCTGCCGAACACGACCTCCGCCAGCACCTTGGAAAGCTCGGTCTTGCCGACGCCGGTCGGACCCAGAAACAGGAAGGAGCCGATCGGACGCGCCGGGTCCTTCAGACCCACCCTGCCGCGCTTGACCGCTTTTGCCACCGCCGTGACCGCTTCGTCCTGCCCGATGACACGTTTGTGCAGCGTCTGCTCCAGCTTCATCAGCCGCTTTGTCTCCTTTTCCGCCAGCCGCTGGACTGGGATTTTCGTCCACATGGACACAATTTCCGCGATATCCTCCTCGCCGACCTCCGGGCAGCGGGCGCCGCCTCTCTGGTCCAGCCGCTTCTGCGCGGCCGCCAGCTTTTTCAGCACCGCCTCCTGCACGCGGTTCAGCTCCTGCGCTTCCTCCCAGTTTCCCTGGATGATAGCCTGCTCTTTCTTTTCGGAGAGCTCTTCTGCTGCCGCCTGCAGCTTCTCTATGCCGTCCGGCACGGAAGTTCCGCTGATTTGTTTGCCGGAAGCCGCCTCATCAATCAGATCTATCGCCTTATCCGGCAGGTAACGGTCGCTGATATAGCGTGCGGAATATTTCACCGCCGCCTCTATCGCCTCGTCCGTAATTTTTACCTTATGATGCGCCTCATAATTCGGGCGCAGCCCCTTCAGGATGGCAATCGCATCCTCCTCGCCGGGCTCTTCCACCGAAACCGACTGGAACCTGCGCTCCAGCGCCGGGTCCTTTTCAATATATTTGCGGTATTCTGTGATGGTCGTCGCGCCAATCAACTGCATTTCCCCGCGCGAGAGCGCCGGTTTTAAAATATTGGAGGCGTCCATCGCGCCCTCGGCGCCGCCAGCCCCGATAATAGTGTGCAGCTCGTCAATAAATAACAGCACATCATTGCGGGCGCTGACCTCCTGGATGACCCGCTTAATCCGCTCCTCAAACTCGCCGCGGTACTTGGAGCCCGCCACCATCGCCGCCATATCCAGCGTATAAAGCTGTTTTCCGTGGATAACGTCCGGAACATCGCCCGCAACGATCCGCTGCGCAAGCCCCTCGACGATTGCCGTCTTGCCGACCCCCGGTTCTCCAATCAGACAGGGGTTATTTTTTGTGCGCCTGCCGAGGATCTGGATAATCCGGCGGATTTCCTTTTCTCTTCCAACGACAGGGTCCAGCTTTCCGTCCGCCGCCTGCTGCGTCAGATTTCTGCTGTAGCGCTCCAGCATATCGCCGGACGCCTCCGGACCTCTGTCCTGCATCTGCTGGACATACTCCCGGTAGCGCGATTCCTCCAGCCCCAGGCATTCCAGAACATCCATAAAGACCCTCTGCACCTGGATGCCCATCGTATGAAGAAGACGCATCGCCACGCAGTCCGTATCCTTCAGGATGGCAAGCAGAAGATGCTCCGTGCCCGTCTCCTTCTGACGGAAAAAGCGCGCCTCCGCCTCCGCCTGCTCCAGAATCGCCTCCGCGCGCGGGGAATAGCGCACATTCTCCGGTTCCATGAGCGTGCCCTCCGGCACGATCAGATCGCGGACCAGCTCCATCACCTTTTCCTCACTCACCTGATGCTGCTGAAGAATTGCAGATGCCATGCCGCCGCCCTCCTCCAGCAGACCCAGGAGCAGATGCTCGGAGCCGATATAGCTCTGTCCGCATTTCTTCGCCGCCTGCTGCGCCAGCTTCAGCGCATGCGCCGCCTGTTGTGTATACTGCATATCTCTTTACATCCTTCCGTTTTTCATATCGTCTAAAATCTCGTCAATCATCGTATGGACTTCTTCCCCGGTAATATTCTTGCAGCAGCCCTTTGCCAGAAGGACCCGCAATGAGCTGCGCATTTCCTCCATAGCCTGCCTTTTATCGGAATCCAGGGCGACCACCGCTCCTCTTCTGCGGTCAAGCTGGAGAAAACCCTCCTGGCGCAATACGGAATATGCCTTATTTACCGTGTGCATATTGATGCCGATATCGTCCGCCATCTGCCTCACCGAGGGAAGCGCATCCCCTTCGTGAATGGCGGACGTTGCAATGCCAAGAATAATCTGGTTTCTGAGCTGTATATAGATTGCCTCGTCGCTCTGAAAATCAATTTCAATTATCATCTGTACCACTTCCATTTCCCGGTTTGTTATACACATTATAGCACAGTTGACAAAAGATGCAAGCAGATTTTTATGGAAAAAGGACCGCCGTATCGCGCGGCAGTCCCTCTTTTTTCCTTTATCCCCGTCTCTTTACAAATCAATCATTTCTACATTCACGTCCGGCTCGTCCGACTGTCCCTGCACCATGACAGGTTCCTCCGTGCCCTGCGCATCCTCTGCGCGGCGCGGCGCTGCGCTCTGCGGTGCCGCCGGCGTCTCCGGCTTTGCAGCCTCTTCCTGCTTCTGCACCGGTGCGTTTACCTGTCCCGGTCCCGGCTGTGCATGCAGTACCTGGGAAGCATTTCCGAAGGTTTCCCTCACACTCGCCGAAGCGTCCGCCACCGGCTGTGCAGTATAGGTTCTCTCCGGAGCCTTTCTCGCAGAATCCATGCCGTTCGGCATATTCTGCTGCGGGTTATAATAATAGGTCTGCTGCATATTCTGTTCCTTGCGTGTAAACTCCCTGCTATCCTCCGCCTGTCCTCTTGCTTCTTTAAGGTCTTCCTTCAGGTCCTTGTTGCGAAGGCTCTGATTGATCAGGAAGAACAGAAGCAGTACGGCAAAGCCCACCAGACCATACATGATTTTCATCAGAAGGTCGATGCGGTTTGTCAGGTCCTCGTTTTCGTTTGTTAGCGTGGTCACCTGGTTTTTCGCCTGCTCGTATTCAATCTGCCGCTGCGCCGCCTCGCTGGCTGCCTGCTCCGACTGTCTCTGGGCTTCCTCCGACGCCTGCTGCGCTTCCTGGCTTTCCGTCGCCTGCGTCTCCGTCTGCGCCTCGCCCTCTTCCGTGGTCACATACAGCGTATAGGATACCCGTGCGCCGTTCGCCGCCTCTACCGTGATATAGACCGTGGTGGTACCGTCCTCGCCGATCTGCGTGCCGCTGATGTCCGTAATCCTTGCGGTTGCATCCGACGTAACCGGGTCGAGCAGCAGCTCGGTCGTGCCCGCCGGGACAGTAACATTGTACTCCCATGTGGAATATACAAATTCCGGTGAACAGGAGGAGGCGTTTTCCAGCCCCAGGCTGTACAGGGAATTATCCCCCGATGAGGCGGACGCCGTCATGCACATCAGCCACAGCGCCGCAACGATAATGGAAACCGCACAATGAAATGTTCTTTTCCGTGTTTTCATGATATTACCTCTCTTTTGCACTTTTTATAATGTTGCGGACGAAAGCCCCCAACTATGATACTTCATCAATGGCTTTTCCGATGTCATGACGATAATATTTGTTATCAAAATCAATCCAGTTTACTGCCTCATAAGCGTTCGCGCGTGCTTCTTTCAGGTCTTTTCCGGTGGCGGTAACGCCGAGCACGCGTCCTCCGTTTGTCACAATGCCCGCTTCTGTGCGCTTCGTGCCGGCATGGAACACATAATATCCATCCTTGTCCGCAAAGTTTTCCAGACCACGGATAGGCAGCCCCTTTTCGTATTTTACCGGGTAGCCGTCAGAAGCGAGTACCACGCAGACCGCCGCATTATCCGCAAACTCCAGGTTTACCTTATCAAGCGTGCCGTCAATGCACGCCTCAAAGACATCCACAATATCCGTCTTCATGCGCGGGAGCACCACCTGTGTCTCCGGGTCTCCAAATCTGGCGTTATACTCCAGAACCTTCGGACCGTCCGCCGTCAGCATCAGACCGAAGAAAATGATGCCCTTAAATTCTCTGCCCTCCGCCGCCATCGCGTCCACGGTCGGCTGATAAATATATTTCTGACAGAATTCATCAATCTCTTTTGTGTAGAACGGACTTGGGGAAAAGGTTCCCATACCTCCGGTGTTCAGCCCGGTATCGCCGTCGCCCGCGCGCTTATGGTCCTGCGCGCTCGTCATGGTCTTAATGGTCTTTCCGTCCACAAACGAGAGCACGGACACCTCTCTGCCTGTCATAAATTCTTCAATTACCATGCGGTTTCCGGAAGCGCCGAACTGCTTATCCAGCATGATGGTCTTAACGCCCGCCTGCGCTTCCTCCAGTGTATTGCAGATGAGCACGCCCTTTCCGAGCGCCAGCCCGTCCGCCTTTAAAACGATCGGGAACTTCGCCGTCTCCAGATAGGCAAGCGCCGCCTGCGGGTCGTCAAAATTCTCATATGCCGCCGTCGGAATGTGATATTTCTTCATCAAATCCTTGGAGAACGCCTTGGAGCCCTCCAGAATCGCCGCGTTCGCGCGCGGTCCGAATACTCGCAGCCCCTCTTTTTCAAAAACATCCACAACACCGCCCACCAGCGGGTCGTCCATGCCGATCACCGTAAGGTCGATTTCTTTTTCCTTTGCAAATGCCGCCAGTTTTTCGAACTCCATCGCGCCGATATTGACGCACTCGGCATATTGCTCTATGCCGGCGTTTCCCGGCGCGCAGTATATTTTTTCCACTCTGGGACTCTGTGCGACCTTCCATGCAATCGCGTGTTCTCTGCCGCCGCTCCCTACAATCAGTACCTTCATTTTTCTCCTCCGCTTATCTTCACTCTGCCGTCTTCCACCTTCACTCTGCCGTTTGCAATCAGGTTTATCGCCTGCGGCATAATCTGCCACTCAGCCTCTTCCATCACGCGCCGCTGCAGCGTCTCCGGCGTGTCGTCCTCCCGCACCGCTACCGCCTTCTGCAGGATAATCGGTCCGGTATCCGTCCCCTCATCCACAAAATGCACCGTCGCCCCGGTCAGCTTTACGCCGCGCTCCAGCGCTTTTTCATGCACCCGCAGCCCATAGTAGCCGGTTCCGCAGAAAGACGGAATCAGCGCCGGATGGATATTGATGATGCGGTTTGGATACGCCTGCACCATTTCTTTTGGAATGACCACCATACAGCCCGCCAGCACAATCAGATCCGGCGCATATGACTGAATCTTCGCGAGCAGCGCCCGGTTAAATTCGTCGCGCGTCCCAAACGACTTCGGGGAAACACATACGCCCTCAATACCCGCCTGCTCTGCGCGCTTCAGCGCGTAGGCATTCGGGTTGTTGCTGATTACCGCCGCAATTTTGGCATTGGTAATTTTTCCGGCAGCCAGTGCATCGATAATCGCCTGCAGGTTCGTCCCGCCTCCGGATACCAGCACTACCATTCTCAGCATAATTCCACGCCTTTCTCACCTTCGGCAACACTGCCGATGACATAAGCCGTCTCGCCTGCCGCCTCCAGGGCTGCAACGGCTTTCTCTGTATCCGCCGCATCCACGGCAATCACCATGCCGATGCCCATGTTGAAGGTATTATACATCATCTGCTCCGCAATCTGTCCTTCCTTCGCAAGCATTTTAAAGATTGCCGGAACCTCGTAGCTGTCCTTCTTTATCACTGCCCGCACGCCGTCCGGCAGCATTCTCGGAATATTTTCATAGAAGCCGCCGCCGGTGATGTGGCTGCAGCCCTTCACGCACACGCCCGCTTCCTTTACGCTGCGCAGCGCCTTTACGTAAATTCTGGTCGGCGCCAGCAGCGCCTCGCCCAGAGTCTTTCCAAGCTCGTCATAATAGGTATTTAAGGATGCCGCATCCATCGGGAATACCTTGCGCACCAGTGAAAATCCGTTGCTATGTACGCCGGAGCTGGCGATGCCGATCAGAGTGTCGCCCGCCTTGATATTGTCTCCGGTAATCAGATCCTTTTTATCTACCACGCCCACCGCAAAGCCTGCGATGTCGTATTCGTCCTCCGGCATCAATCCCGGATGCTCCGCCGTCTCGCCGCCGATCAGCGCACAGTCAGACTGCACGCAGCCCTCCGCCACGCCGCCAACGATTGCAGCGATTTTTTCCGGATAGTTTTTGCCGCAGGCAATGTAATCCAGGAAAAACAGCGGCTCACCGCCTGCGCAGGCAATATCGTTTACACACATTGCCACCGCATCGATGCCGATGGTATCATGCTTATCCAGAATAAACGCCAGCTTCACCTTGGTGCCGCAGCCGTCCGTGCCGGATAAGAGCACCGGCTCCTCCATATTTTTAATCTTCGCCAGTGAAAACGCGCCGGAAAATCCGCCCAGACCGCCCAGGACCTCTTCCCGCATCGTGCGTTTTACGTGCTCCTTCATCAGCTCCACGGATTTATATCCGGCTTCGATGTCTACGCCCGCATTCTTGTAATCCATAACTGTTCTCCTCTCGCCTGTTCCTTTTTATTCATGAAGTCCCGGATTTGTTACTGTTCACTCCGGCAACTTTTTATGCCCTGCGCCTTCCGGGTGCGGCATTATCAGTATGCTTTATAGCCAACTTCCTTCAGTCTCGCATCCTTTGCCTCCACCTGCTCCTTCAGCTCCTTTGAGTAAGCCTTCAGGCGCTCCAGAAGAGCGTCGTCAGAGGTGGCAAGAATTTTCGCCGCAAGCAGTCCGGCATTTGCACCGCCGTTGATCGCCACAGTCGCCACCGGAATACCGGACGGCATCTGCACGATGGAGTACAGGGAATCCCTGCCGCCCAGAGAACTGGTATGCATCGGGATACCGATGACCGGCATTGGGAAAATCGCCGCGCACATGCCCGGCAGATGCGCCGCCATGCCCGCTCCCGCAATGATGACCTTCCAACCCTTTGCCTCGGCTGATTTTGCATATTCAAAAAAGGTATCCGGCTCGCGGTGTGCGGAAATGATGGACATTTCGTATTCCACGCCAAGCCTGTCCAGAATGTCCGCCGCCTTTGCCATAACCGGCATATCAGAGTCGCTGCCCATTACAATTCCAACTTTTGCCATGATATTTTCTCCTTTAACAATTCTGTAATAACTGTTTCCATTGTACTAATTCTTTTCTTGCTTGTCAACATCCATCGGGCGATTGTTACGGTTCTCTCAGTTTAACGTAACGGACTGTTCAGCTCTTCACAGCCCGGCAGAACAAAACGCCCGTCCTCGATAATGGGGATACGCGCGCCTTCCGCCGTAATCACCTCAATCAGTCCCAGCTCCCGATAGGGAATCGTGATGTCCGTATGGCATCCGAAGTACGCTTTTGCCACGTCGGTTTTACGCAGCAGAGACACCTCGTTGTCTCTGGCGATGATCTCTTTGCCGTCCGGATTGAACACCGCCGTGTCCTCCGCCCAGCTATAGCAGGTATCGCCGACCGCAAAATGCGGTCCCATCTTTTCCGCAATCAGAATCGGCAGCTTATCCGCGATCTGATACTTTTCCGCCACCATGTATGCTGTGGTATTGGTGCCGATCGCAAATTCGCCCATCGGCAAAGTGTCGTGGTGGAACAGCACGTTTTCGCGGATATATCCGCGGTTTGCCTCTTCCGTATCAAAATTAGTACAGGTATAGTCCGTAATCATGCCGTCTGTAAAGGTGATGTCCAGATTATGATAGCAAAGTCCGTTCAGATACACCTCCGTGACATGCAGCCGTCCGTTCGTCCCCGAAAGTCTGGGGGAAGTGAACACCTCGCCCACCGGAATATTCACATCCGCCACGCAGTTTTCAAACAGTGTTTCCTTCTCCGGATCCTTCAGTTCAGGAAGCTGCACCGTCAAATCGGTATGGTTGCCGTTCTTTCCAAGGATGTGCACCTGCACGCCCGTATCCAGCGTATCGATGATGGTCTGCTGGATGCGCTGGTAAAGATGATAATCCAGCGTATTAATCTTTACCGTCTCCCGGAATATCTCTTCAAAATTATCCCCGATTTCCGGCACCGGGAACGCGATAATCGTGAAGCTGCGCTCCTCGCCCTTAATGTAGCGGTTTGTGATCTGCATCGTTTCATTTGCCAGTTCCACGGAAAGATGCTGCTGCTTTTCGGAAAGCCGGTAAGCCGCATCCTTATTCTCCGGTGCAAACGGATTTTCCCCGAAGGTCTCCACAAGCGCCGGACCGGCATGTACATACGCCAGCTCCTTATACGTTTCGTAAGCTGTGCGCAGCACGCCAAGCTTGCGCTCCACAAATGCCTTATCAAGGTAAATGGCACTGTCACCCTTATGGTCGTAATCGAACTGCGGGTTCGGAACAGCCCCGTAATACCCGACACGCTCATGCTGCCGGCGGTTGACGCTGTGCGCCGCCGCCCGGTAAATCACCGGCTGCAGCCCCATCTGCGCAAAATTTTCTATCGCCCTGCGTATCATCCGCTCAAAGCCGAGCCGGTAGCGGATATTCACCGTCTTCTTTTTCGACAGATCCTTTTTTCCGAGAATGAAGCCGATGCGGTAGCCCTCCGTGTAAACGGACGCCATCCTGTCGATTTCCTCCTGCGGAAGGGAATTTAAAAACGCCGCCGTCCGCAGCTCGTTTTCGGAGACATATTCGCCGTACCGGTAGAGATAGCGCATGTCCGTCAGATCGGATTCCGTGATAATGCGCACGGCAAAATCCAGCGACGGGTCCACCGCCCGGCGGACATGCTTTTCCACCAGCATATCTGCATAGTCGCTCACATGCCAGTAAACGATCTGCTGAATCCGGCGGTAGGTGGGAAGCTCCTCTTCCTCAAAACAGTTGTAAACCTCGATAAACAGCTCGCACAGGGAAGTGATATCCGCCAGCTCCTCCTCAAAAGCCGCCGGAATCATGCTGCGTATCTCCGTATATAAAAAAGAAAGAATCCGCCCGTGCACCTCTCCGAGAGTATCTACCGCGTAAGCCGGATTTCCATAGCTTGTATCATACTGTTCCGGAAGGATGTCCTCGTAAAGCGCATGGTTCACCTGCTGCCACTGCTGCAGAGAATACGCTTCTGTCTTTCCCCCGGAAATCTCTCCGTACAATTCTTTTATCTGCAAAATAAACGCCGCTGTCTTCTGGAAATAGCCTGCAAACGGCTGCGGCACCTCCGCGCGGTCCGCAATCTGCGCGATCCGCTCCGAAGCCAGAGCAAATCGTTCCAGCACAAGTTCGTCCTGCTGCATCATCCATTCCCTCCTTCTACACCCCAATCAGATACAGCGCCAGCCAGATGACAAATACGGTCCCGCTGAGCACCGAGCCGATTTTCGGATATTTATATTTGATATTTTTTTCTGAAAAGCTGCGGATGCCGACAATAAAGCCTGCCAGAGCAAAAATCAGCCCGCAAAGCCCGAACGCCCCGGCATAAATTCCGGCGTCTCCGCGCATATAATAGGAGGCGTAGATCATCGCCAGCAGAAATACCAGCGAAATGCCGCCCATGATTGTCGAGATAATCCCATTTACAGAATTTTTCTTTTCCGTGAAGGAATACATCATCTTTTTAGCCATATCGTTTTCTCCTCACCTGGTTGCATATGGTAAATATCAGAAATCCAAGCACGCCGCCGATGGTATTCAGCATCAGGTCGTCGACATCGAAGCTGCCGACCCTGGAAATAAGCTGCGCGCACTCCACCAGCAGGCTGAATTCAAAGCTCAGGAACGTAATCACAAAGAAATTGCGCGCCTTTCTGTTCAGCACCGGCAAAATCGCCCCGAACGGCATAAAGCAGATTACGTTGCCCGCCAGATTGGTAAACACCGCCAGGAACCCAAGCTCCTCCCGGTATGTCCAGAAACGGTGGATTTCCTTAAACGGCTCCAGATTGTAAGCATACTCCCGCTCCGTGTACATTCTGTCAAAGCTCTCTGCAAAAAACAGAAAGTAAGTCAGCAGAAACAGATACAGGATAAACAGCACGGTGCTGAGCGCCTGTATTTTTCGTTTTGTTTCTATCTTCACCTGAACACCCCGGTCTACAGCATTACATGTTTCCGCGAAGCAAGAAGTCTCGCCCCGTTCACAACCGCCAGAATCCCCGCGGCAAGACCAACCACGATTACCAGTATACCAATCACGATGTCACCGGCGCCCGTCGCGCTCAGTGTACGGTATATTTTTTCGTTTTCATTCATAGTCCGTCTCCTTTACTGCTTTCTATCCTGCTATTTTACGCCGTACTGCGCATAATACGCATCGATCGCGGCTTTTATTTCATCATTAATTATGATATTTCCCTTATACGGTTTATTATGCAGATATTCCACCACTTCTTTCATGGTGACAATGGCGTTCGTCTCAAAACCGTACAGCTCCTTCACCTCATCGAGCGCGCACTTCTTTCCGCCCTTTCCGACCTCCATGCGGTCCAGCGACACCATCAGACCCACGATTTTCACGTCCGCTGCGCCGCGTACCTTGGGCACGGTCTCCTCCATCGATTTTCCGGAGGTGATCACATCCTCAATCATCACCACGCGGTCGCCGTCTTTTAATTTGCTGCCCAGAAAGCCGCCCTTATCCGCGCCGTGGTCCTTTTCCTCCTTGCGGTCGCTGCAGTAGCGTATCTCCTTGCCATACAGCTCGCTGAATGCAATCAAGGTGGTTACCGCCAGCGGTATCCCCTTGTACGCCGGTCCGAACAGCACGTCAAAATCCGCGCCGTATCTGTCATAAATCGCCTTTGCATAATACTCTCCCAGCTTCCTGAGCTGCGCGCCCGTCACATAACCGCCCGCATTCATGAAAAACGGGGACTTTCTGCCGCTTTTTAAAACAAACTCGCCAAACTTCAACACCTGGCAATCCACCATAAACTCAATAAATTCCTGTTTGTAGCTTTCCATGTTTCCTAAAACCTCCATCTTTATGGGTCTGCTCTGCCCTTACTCTTTTCCGGATACTTCCCGCGTTCTGCTTTCCGTCTGATTTCTTATAGTATCTTTGCATTCCGGAAAGGAACGGTTAAACTCTTTTCAATTCTAACATATCCAATAGGGTTTTTCAATTCGGGAATTTCATAAGATTAAGGATTAATTCCATTCCGACGCATAAGAAAAAATTGCTGTGTCATCACAGCAATTCACAAAAAACGGGTTTTATTCCCGCAATGAATATTCTTTGCATAACTCTTCCAGCACTTTATAATCCAATGCTGATTTTACATATCCTGCCGTTATATCTCCTTCCTGCTTTTGTTTATACAACAGCTTAGCATTACTGGCAATCTTATCCTTGTACTTACGAATAAAGATAATTTCGTCTTGTATTAAATCTCTATAACGCAAGTCTGTCTCTGAATCTATATCATATAATTTCAGCTCTTTCTCCGGCACTGGTATCATATGGCTGATACGCAAAGTTCCCTTTAATTCTTTAACACCCTGGCTGTTCTTCACAACAATCCTCATAATTGGTACAATACTCTTTCTTATCACCCTGTTCTGCCCTGCCACTTGATAATCTGATTCTTTGGGCGAAGACATAGGAATATAATAACAAAATTCCTCAATTTTTAAGCAAATTCCTATGTATTTTCTCGTATGCGTCCGATGGTTTTCTTTATTAGAATACACATTCGGAACCTTTTGTCTCAAGAAATCGACATATCGGTCTGATATGCTATAAATTTTAAATTCATTTATCATTTTGCATTCTCCATAAAAGAAAAGGAAGTGGACCAGCACTTCCTTTGAGTTTAAAACTTCCCACTATATGGCAGGGACTCTCCCGAGTTTAAAACTTCCCACTATATGGCAGGGACTCTCCCGAAGATAGTCTCCTATCTGTATTTATATTATATGCCAGCTACCCATAAAAAATCAACCATTTTTGAAAAAATTATTAATTCTTTGCTAATCTCAATGCCTCATTTATTACACTATTGTCTGCCATCACGAAATCCCGCCGGTAAAATTTCTTCCTGCAGACTGTACAGAGTTACTTCGCCGGACCCATGATTTGCTGCCAGAATTTTAACCATATTTTCCTCATGGTATACGCTTATCTGCGTCGGTCCCACTCCCGCCTCCAGAAGTGTACGGGCATCCGTTTCCAGATTTATCAGTTCCAGTTTCTTTTCTCCTCCGCGGCTTCCGACAATTAAAAACGGCTTTCCAAAAAGCTCTCCAATCCAGATAACATGCCCGAAATCAATGTCATAACGCCGTATCTGCTCATAACCGGTATCTGTTATCCGGTACACAGCCGCTGTATTCCCGTGAAATGGCTCTATGACGCCCGCATACTTTTGACCATTCAGCTCTGCAATCGAAATATCACTGGTGGGTGTTGCTGTCAGAAGTACAGGAACCGCCGTGTCACCGGGCCGGTAACCGGATAAATCAAAGTGCATCACCCCATTCTCCGCACAGATATAGACCTGGTTCTCATCTTCGATAAATAATCCATGATTTTTTGTCAGACCGTCAAATATTTTTGTCATTTTCCATTCGCCCTCCGGCTTATCCGGAACCGGTATCATAAAAAGCGCCCCCGGTTGCGACCAGTCCTCCTGGAAATCCTTATCACGGCAGAGCTGGCATCCCAGAATAAACAGACCATTGTCATTTTTCACCACTCCAATCCGGTGGCAGAATGGAAGCCGGAATACCTCACGCAAATTCCACGGACTCATATACCCCTTTGCCGTCGGCTCCAGCAGGCAGACCGCCGCCTCCTTTGACTGAAACACCGGATAAAACCGTACAATCGCCAGCAGCTTTTCCTGTCCCGGAAGCTGGACAATATTCATAACACCGGTATCCCCTTTCCAGAGAGGTGCATATTCCCCGGTTTCCGGATTAAAAATATACGCGCTCTCCCCTTTCGCCTCGCTCGCTGCTGCCAGATAGCGTTTTCCCTGCAGGGACAATTCCGCTGTCACATATACCATCGACAAATCTGCCATCTTCTTTTTCTCAATCTTCATAGCTCTTTTTCCCTTTCGTGGTTTTCCCATATGTTTTTCTAACACACATGCACTTCATCAAATGCCGGAAGCAATCATACTGCTGCTGAGCGCGCTGCCTGTATCCGTTTCAGCTGCACATCCAGAAGCACTGCCAGCACAATAATCGCGCCTGTCACAATCGACTGCGCCAGAGCTGGAACCCCCAGAAGGTTCATGGCATTTACAATCAATGTAAGAATCAGGGCGCCAATGATTGCTCCAAACACACTGCCTTCTCCTCCGGACATGGAAGTTCCGCCAATTACAATAGCGGCAATCGCCGTCATCTGAAACGTATCTCCCATTCCCGCCTGTGCCGCACTCTGGCGCGCCACCTGCAGGATTCCACCGATCGCAGCTCCGCAGCCGCTGAGAATATACACAATAAATAATGTCAGCAGCGTATTGATTCCGGAATATTTTGCCGTGGTATAATTAGCACCCACACAATACACCTGCTTTCCAAAATTGCTTCGCTGAAAGCAAAGATACATCAGCAATGTTACGCCCAGGGCAATTATCATGATCACCGGAAAGCCGAAAATATTCCCCGATGCAAGGCTGCGGAAGCTTTTCGGAAAACCCGAAAAAATATCAGACCCCATCAATATCAATGCCAGACCATTTGCAATATAGCTTACGCCATACGTGGAAACAAACGGCGGTATTCTTACAACGCCAACCAGAAATCCGTTGATCGCGCCAAACAATATTCCCACCAGAATCGTCAGGATGATTGCCGCAGGCACAGAAAAATCATTATTCAGAAACCATCCGCACGCACATCCGCACAGCGACATAACTCCTCCAATCGAGTTGTCGATGCCATGCGTCAGAATACAACCGGTAGCGCATGCAGCAAGAACCAGTAATACAGAAGACTGACGCAATATATTCATGAAATTACTTACCTTAAAGAAATTGTCGGAAACAAGCGCCAGTACCAGACACATCACTGCAAGAATCCCTATCCGGTAAAGTCCGCTTTCAAAGAAAATGCCGAAAAAATCTTTTTTCTGATTTTTCATAATCACTACGCCTCCTTCCTTGTTTTCAGAAGTACGTCAATGGAAATTGCCGCCACCACAATAACTCCCATCAGAAATGACTGTGACTGGGGCGATACCCCCGAAATATTCAACCCGGTTTTCAGTATCTGAATAAACAACACACCCATGACCGTCTTAAAAATATTTCCATTCCCCTCCGAAAAGGAGTTCCCGCCGATAATCGTTGCCGCTATCGCATTAAACTCCCACTGCTTTCCATAATCGGGATGTCCGGACGCAGAACGCGCAGCAAACAGCACACCGGCTATTCCGACAAGCACACCTGCCACTGTAAACACCATGATTTCTGCCTTTACCGGATTAACCCCGCCCAAAAACAGCGCTTCCCGGTTTCCTCCCAGACCATACATATTTCTTCCAAATGCAGTGCGGTACACCAGAATCCAGACCATAAAAAATACCAGTATCGCCAGTATCATAACCATTGGAATCTTCCACACACTTCCATCCGCCAGAAACCTAAAATGCTCATTGAGCGCCGGAACAGAAATTCCACCTGTAATCAGGGAGCCAATCCCATAAAACATGGTTCCAAAGCCGAATGTAGTAATGTATGCCGGCACCTTAAACCGTGCGATAAACACTCCGTTCAGCAGACCACAGCATGCACCTGTCAGGATTCCCGCTATCGCGGAAAGCCAGACCGGTATCCCGGCGTTTATCATCATGGCGATTATCACTGTGCAGAACGCCATATTGTTTCCAACCGACAAATCAATCTGCCCGACCAGCACTGCCATTGTCTCTGCCAGCGCCAGTATCAGAAACGGCGATGCCTGTTTAATAATATTCACAGCGTTTCCCCATGTCAGAAACTGCTCCCCTGTAAAAGCAAACGTAATAACGATAATCGCAAGCATCCATACCACAGGTTCCACACTGCCCGCCGCCTGCAGCACGCTTCTTCGCGGTTTTTTATTGTTCATTGTCCATCCCCGCCTTTCGCTCCGAGCATATAACCCGCAATGTTCTTATCCGACAGCTCCTCCCTCTGAAGTTCCCTGACAATCTTTCCTTCGTACATAATATAGACACGGTCACACATACCGATAATCTCCGGCAAATCACTGGAAATCATCAGAATTCCCCCGTTCTTTCTCACAAATTCATCCATCAGATTGTGGATTTCTTCCTTTGCTCCCACATCCACGCCGACGGTAGGCTCATCAAAAATCAGAAACTCCGATTCCGTCACCATTGCCTTACCAATTACTACCTTCTGCTGATTTCCGCCGGACAGATTCCCGACAAGCTGCGTCCTTCCCGGTGTTTTGATTGACAATGCGTGAATCATCTCTTCCGCCTTCTCTGTTTCTTTCTTCTTATTGTAAAAGAAGCGGCTCCAGCGCCCAAACGCACTCAGCGCTATATTCGCCGCCACCGAAAAGCGCAGAACCAGCCCCTCATATTTTCTGTTTTCCGGCACAAGATAAGCTCCGCGATTAATCATTGCCGATACTGAGCGTGGTCTTATCCGCTCTCCCCGGTAATAAATTTCGCCGGACAGAATGCGGTTCATGCCAAACAGACTCTCTGCCACCTCCGTACGTCCTGCACCGACCAGCCCGGCAAGACCGACAATTTCTCCCCGGTGAACATTCAGGGAAATATCCTTCTGCCCCTTTTTCAGATTAACGTGCTCCATGCGCAGCAGTTCCTCTCCCTGCGGATTAATCCTCCGGCTGTAAAAACTGGAAACATCACGCCCAACCATGCGTTTTACAATTTCTTCCTCATTCATGCCTTCTCCGGACATCGTCCCCACATGATGCCCGTCACGCAGTATTGATATCTTATCCGCCAGCTTTTCAATCTCCTGCAGTCTGTGAGAAATATAAATAATGGCAACGCCCTCGCGTTTCAGCTCCAGAATCTTTTTCATCAGACTGTCCACCTCGCGTTCCGACAGAATTGCGGTAGGTTCATCAAAAATAATCATTCTCGGCTTCAGATTCACCACACGTGCAATATCAATCATCTTCCAGACAGAGGCGCTGAATTCTTTTACCGGACGGGTAACGTCGATACAGACGCCGAAGCCCTCCAGCAGTTCTTTTGCCCTTCTTTCCATCTCTCTGACATCAAACAGACCGGTTCCCGGTCTTTTGGGCTCATGGTTCAGAAAAATATTGCGCGCAACACTTAAGTATGGTACCAGCATCAATTCCTGATGAACGGCTTCTATGCCGAGTGCGGATGCTTCCAGCGGACCGGTAAGCTGTATTTCTTTTCCCTCATAATATATTTTCCCCGCGGTCGGCTTGTAAGCGCTCAGAATAATCTTTATCATCGTTGATTTTCCGGCTCCGTTTTCACCAACCAGAGCATGTATCTCTCCGGCGTAAAATTCGATATTCACATCCGTCAGTGCTTTCACGCCCGGAAATTGCTTGTCTATATGTTCCAGTTTCATCAATGGCGTCATATGCATCCTCCCAATATGAAAGTGTAAGGGTGCCCCGGAAGTATTCTTTTCGGGACACCCTCATTTTTTAATCCCTAACTTGGGTCTTTCCACCAAGCCAAATTTTCAATATAGTTATCAATGTTGGACGCATCAATCACAACATCATCCGCTGTCTGGAAATCCGGCCATGCCACATATTCCGGGAATAAATCTCCATCATTCAGATAGTTCACCAGAAATGCCGCCCCAATATATCCCAGCGATACCGGGTCCGGATTCACAGAAACGGTAAGCGTCCCCTCCTGCATTGCATAGGAGGCATCCTTATTGCAGTCGATTCCGGATACGCCGATACCGCCGTCCTCAAAGCCAAGTTTCCAGCCGGCATTTTCCATTGCGGCAATCGCGCCCATCGCACATTCATCGTTTCCGCCGATAACCCAGTCAATATCATCCTCGCTGTATTTCTGTATCAGATTCTCCATAACGCTCATGCTGGTTGCTCTATTGAAGTTTCCTGGCTGCTCCTCAATCAGATTCAAATCCGGATATTTCTCAAACACTGCATGCGTGGCATTAATTTCATCAATCGCGTTCTGCGCCTGCTGCGGACCGGTAATGTAAACAACATTTCCCTTGTAGTCCAGCTTTTCTGCAAGATATTCCGCAATCAGTGTCGCCTCATCCGCATATTTTGTTCCATACCAGCCGTATATTTTGTCTGTATTCGCCTGCGTGCCCTGCACAAGCACCGGGATACCGGCATCCCATGCCTTTTCCAGCGCCGGAACGATTCCATTGGAATCTACCGGATGAATGCAGATAGCGTCTACGCCGCTCTGAATCATATCTTCCACAAGACGGACTTGATCTTCATTGCTGTCCGCTGTCTGCGGGGAAAGCAGCATGGCTTCAAAGCCGATATCCTCCGCTGCCTTGCTGAAACCGTTCAGCACCCCGTTCATAAACGGATTCGTATTATTTTTTACAATCATGGCAATCGTATAATCGCCATTTACTTTCACATCTGTGGTTGCAGCCCAGGACAGTCCTTCTACCGGATATTCAATCGACTCCGGTCTCTCAGCAGCCGGGTCATTGAAAGCAACGCCCTCCGCCATTGCTGTCATGGATGTAGTAAGCAGCAGAGTCGCTGCAGCAATCGCCATTAGTTTCTTCATAGATAACCCTCCTTTTTCGTGAATTATGTCTCTTCTTTTCCGGCATTTCCATAAACATAGCTCTTTTCCCAGTCATAGCGCTCCTGCCAGTCGGGATATTTGTACTCCCACATAGCGGCATCGCGCGGATATTCGTACATTCCGCCGCTCTTCATGATGCAGGCAACCATTCCCGGATGATTTTCCCGGACAATCCTCTGGAGCTGATGCGGATTGATTTCACTGCTTGCCCAGTTTTCATAATGATCCGGAATTACTACCTTCGCGCCAAGATTTTCCGTCACGCGCATCACATCCCACGGATTCATTTTATCGGTTCCTCCCGGAGCATTGTATCCCATATCCGTGACAACCACATCAATCTTGTTGCGCTGTCCAACCGCCTTATAGCCATCGTTATACAGCGTATCACCCAGAAAGATTACCGAATGCCTGCCCGTGTCAAAAATAAAGGATACTGCATTCGAATCAAAGTCAAGCGTATCTCCCGGCTTATAATCTCCCGTCATACATGCCATACTGTCATAATTACGCTCTACCTTTACTGTTACATCCAGACACTGGAACCGGTCGCCCGGCTTTACCTCCACGATGCGCTCTTCCGGTACGCCCCACTGGCGGAACAGGCTGCAGGTATTCTTTGGTCCGACAAATTTGCAGTCTGTTGTCTGCAGTGTAGCCTGTACTGTGTAATAATCCGCATGGTCCTGGTGATGATGCGTTGCAAACACATAATCCAGCCTTTTAAACTTCCACGGGTCGATTACATGCGGGTTAATCCGCATCCAGTGCAGCTTCGGCGCCCCGGTCGTCCGGCATACACCGCAGTATTCGTAATTGCTGCACAGAGAGGATCCCGAATAATTGTCTACCAGAAATGTTGCCCCGCCTGCCGATTTATACGCCCAGCTCGGTCCGCCCAGCATCCACATTCCAAAAGACCCTTCCGGAAATTCCGCCTTCTCAATCTCCTGGTTCAGCATACAGTGCCATTCCGGAAAGCACTCCTCCAGCCAGATTTCCCTGGTCATTTTTCGTGGAACCCCTGTCCCCTTACTGTCCGGAATCGAATCCTCATACCGGCGGATTTCTTTCTTTTCATCAAATACACCCATAAAAAGCCTCCTTCTCAAATTGTAATGTGCGTTCTGCTGTTTTCTTTTTCTCACCTCTTCTGAAGTTGTACAGATTATACCATGCTATATTACTTTAGTAAATGCAATTATGTGCAATTTTGTATTTTAATTTGCTGATTCTGTTTATTTTTTGTACATAATTCCATTTTTTCTATTTATTCCCACCAGAGCGACAAAAAACCGGCTCTCGCCGGTTTTTCTTCCACTGTTGTTATCTGCCCGTTATTTTATCCTGTAATTCCAATACGGCTGCTGCCGTTATGGTATCTGTAATTAAAACATCTATGAGTTTTCCGCGAAGCGCTCCCAGCATTCCGCGTACCTTTGAAGGTCCGTGCGCAATCACTATGCGCTCTTTTCCGTTTACCAGATATTCCCACGGAATGCTGACACACTTCCGGTTCCATTCACAGTCTATCCAGTTTCCGTCCAAATCAAAAAACTGAGCGCACAGACTTCCCGCCGCGCCTTTCTTCTGAAGTTCATGACGGTGCTTCTCCGTCATATATCCCCACCAGTTTGGCATATCTCCTTTTACATCAAAGGTTCCGATGCTCATCAGCATCAAATCACATTTCTTCATCAGATACATTGCATCTGAAACTGCCGGTTCCCGCATCAGCTCTGCCTTAACAGCAAGATCGTCTACATACACCGGCGTATTTAAAACATAAGCCTTGCCGCCAAATGTATTCGCCAGAAATTCTACAAGCTCTGCCGACATATCCTGATTGATGCTGGCGCCAATAGTCTGCACAACCTTCAGATTACAATCGTGCTGCTTCCGCAGCATATGTACCGTCCGCGTTACATTATGGCTGCCCGTAATCCCGAACACACAGTCTCCCTTCAGCCTGTCCGAAATATACAGCGCCGCATAATTTATCAGCCCGTCCATAGCATTTGATGTCTGGTCCCCCTCAAAGCTTGTCAGGACGACGGGATTGCCGATTCCAAACTTTCTTTTTAATTCATTTTCATATGAATGCACGCGCGACAGATAATGCTTTACTTTGATATCAACAATCCCAAGGTCCTGCGCCTTCTGAAGTATTCTGCTTACCTTCGACCTGGAAAAATACAATTTTTCCGCTATCTCCGGCTGCATCATTCCAAGCTCATAATACATATGGGCAACCTGCGAATAAATAGCCAGCTTATCATCCCTTATAGCTCCGTCGTGTCTTGCCATAACCCGCTCCCTTTTTCAGTATTCCTTTGTAGTTGAAAAACACCTGTTAATTCTTTGCAAGCATCACCCTGCAGCGCTTTTTGTAACAGGCAATCCCATACTTCAAAATATGCGTGCTTCCTTCGTCCCGGAGCGTTTCTTCATAATGATTCTCCTCAATCTGCTCAAGCGCCTTCCGGCAGCACTCGTCCAGATTTCCGTTTTCCGCATATTTCACCTCGATCACCACGCCGGTTTCCTCATCTTCCATCATAAGCAGAATATCGCTGTATCCATCTCCCGCTTCCTCATTGGAAGATACGATCCATGCGTTATAGCAGCTCAGGATTCCAAGCAAAATCCCATGATAAAAGTTTTCTTTCAGACGTTTTTTCACAAAGGTGTCCCGGATACTGATCGTTCTTCTCAAAAAATCTGTAAAACGCTTCTCCACCTCCGCCGCATCGCCATCCTGCAGCGCCCGGCAGAATGCTTCTGTATCCGCTCTGTTGCTGCGCATGTCCTCCTTAAAAAGAGCCATGATCTGTTCCGTATAAATTTCCCGTATTTCCATATTCGGAATCGCAAGACAGAAAGTTTTCTTATCCGGCTTTCCCCTTTGCGTGAGATAGCCCGTCGTAAAAAGGACGCTCCAGATGTTATCCACCGTACTGTACATATCCTGATAGGTCAGCTCCTGACGGATTTCTTTTCGAATCGTCTCTCCGGCAACCAGCTTTTCAATCTCCTGTTTTACAGCCGACGTATCCGCCTGCTGTATGAAACGTCTTACCGCATCATTGCTGCTGGTATTTGACCAGTAATTCTGCGGCTGCGCCTCACGGTCTGCCCTCAGAGCATCACAATAATTAATTACATCCCACGGACAGTATACATCAACATTGCCAAACTGGTAACCATCATACCATTCCTTCGCCACTTTATAATTTGCGGACAACCCATAGTATTCCAATAAATTTTTTACTTCTGTGTCCGTAAATCCGAAATATTCATCAAATCTGACCTCTGCAATCGTCAGCACCCGCAGATTATTCAACCCAGTAAAAATGCTTTCTTTTGAAATGCGCATACAGCCAGTGAGCACCGCAAGCTGCAGGCTTTCGTTTGTTTTCAATGTCTGCTCAAACAGGTTACGGATGAATAACACCATCTGCTCATAATATCCCTGTTCAAAGGCTTTCGCCAGAGGCACGTCGTACTCATCAATTAATATAACCGTCTTTTCTCCATGATGCTTAAAGAGCAGCTCTGACAGAACCTTCAGACTGTTGCACAGGGCTCCCTCGCTTACCTCTGCGTCCAGCAGTCTGTCGTAGGCTTCTTTGTCGCGCTGCGTAAGCCGTTCGCTCTCCAGAAGATACTGGAAACGCCTGATTTCCCCCTGGAGCACCGGCACCGCCATCTCCAGCGCTTTTTCATAGGAGATAGCGTTAAGCCCCTTCAGCGATACAGAGATGACCGGAAATTTTCCCATATACCTTTCACACAGCTCTTTTTCCTCCGAAATTTTAAGACCGTCAAAAAGCGCCGGGTCGGTGTTCACGTCAAAAAAGTATTTCAGCATACTCATATTTAAAGACTTGCCGAACCTGCGCGGACGGGTAAACAGATTTACCTTGCCCCAGTTTTCCAGCAATTCCTTAATCATCCCGGTTTTATCCACATAATAAAAGCCTTCTGTACGGATTTCCTCAAAATTCTCGATTCCGATGGGAAGCATCTTTCTTTTTGTATCCATTCCGCTCTCACCTCCTGCCTGCGCCCTGCACAGTTACCGGTTTTCCAGCGCTCCGTTAATATCCTTTACCATATCCTCCACCGCCGCGCGGCTTGCCTCCGCAAAATGCTCCGGACCATATGCAGCATATTTTTCCTGTTTATAAGCCGCAATGATTCCGCGGGAGGAGTTGACGATCGCGCCCAGACCATCCTCATTGAAGAAGTGCACGAGGTCTTTGCCCTGTCCGCCCTGCGCGCCGTAGCCCGGCACCAGGATGTAGGTTTTCGGCATAATTCGGCGCAGCACCCTGCCCATTTCCGGATAGGTCGCTCCCACAACCGCACCGACATAGCTGTAGGTATCGCCCATGCAGGTTTCGCCCCACTCTGCCACTTTTTCTCCAACCAGTTCGTAAAGCGGTCTGCCGTCTACGAGCTGGTCCTGGAATTCTCCGCTGGACGGATTGGAGGTCTTAACCAGAATAAACAGCCCCTTCTTCTCTTCTTTGCAGACATCTATGAACGGTTTTACTCCGTCCGAGCCGAGATACGGATTTACCGTGGCAAAATCTTCGTTAAATGCCGCATAGGATTTGCTGCCCACCTGCACCTTTCCAAGATGTCCGGTCGCATACGCCGCCGATGTGGAGCCGATGTCGCCGCGCTTGATATCGCCAATCACCACCAACCCTTTTTCCTGGCAGTAATCGATGGTCTTTTTATACACCTTCAGCCCTTCTATGCCAAACTGCTCGTACATGGCAATCTGCGGTTTTACCGCCGGAATCAGATCCCAGGTGCAGTCTACAATTTCTTTATTGAATTGCCAGATTGCCTCCGCAGCGCCCTCCAGCGTCTCTCCGAATTCCGCGAACGCCTTCTGTTTGATATGCTCCGGGATATAGCTGAGCATTGGATCAAGTCCCACCACGATCGGCGCTTTTGTTTTCTTAATATTGCTGATTAATTTGTGAATCATATGATTTCCTCCCTGTCTGTCCGGCGTCTTCCGCACCGTCCGGTTTTCAGTATATCTGCCGCTTATTATACCGTATCCACCCCTGTTTGTAAAGGCAAAGCCCCTTCGTAAATGGCGTCACTACCTGCAGTGCTATGGCAAACACAGTAAGAACAAACACTGTTTGTCTCTGTATCCTTACATGGGCAAATATATTCCTTTTTTCCAGAAAGACGGTATCCATGCCGGTGCAGCGCCTCCAGCGTGCTTTCCATATCTTCCTTGTGAAGGATTTCACGGATCAGCGCGTCATCGGAAGCGGTAGCGACCACTTCATTAATCAGGTCAAAATGCTCCCTGGTCGTTGTTATGCCATGCGCCTCCAGCTTTCTTCTGCAGCTATCGTAATCCCTGTCCCGGAACAGCTCCGAAAGAGCCTCCCAGTCCTGGGACAGTGCCAGGTTCTTATAGCTTTCCTCCAGCTCCTCCTCGCTGAATTCATAAATACCTCCCGCTTTCAGCAGTTGTCTCAGTTCTTCTTTGGAGGAAGCGTGCGCCACGGCTTCCACAAATTCTTTTCCTCCGCTGAATACCATTTTTGTTCCGTCTTCTGTTTCCCGAAGTATACTGTCTTTCATTTCTGTCTCCTTTCTCTTCTTCTCGTTTATTGTTCAGTCATCCCACATCTGATATATCCCTCTGCCATCAGCCACTCGGCTTCATCCTTCAGCGTCTCCTCATAAGGCCTTGTATGATAACCCAGTTCCTTCTCTGCCTTGGAATAATCAAACTCGTTGTTTCTTGCCAGGTTGTAAACCGCAAAATTAGTCATCAGCGGCTTTTCCCCTGTCTTTTTGGACTTCTTCTCCATCTGTGCCGCCAGCTTGTACGCCATTCCAATGGGTACATAGAAATATGGCGTCCTGCATCCGCTGGCGGCATGGAGCATCCGGCACATTTCCTTTAACGTTACCTCTTTGTTTCCCAGGATATAACACTCCCCGATCCTGCCCTTATCCGCTGCCGCCACGCAGCCATAAGCCAGGTCACGCACATCGCAGAGATTAAAAGAGCCGCCCATTCCCACAGGCATTTTGCCGTTCATGATCTTGATCACAGTCCCTGTCGTTTCTCCGATTGCGTAATCCTTCGGTCCCAGGATCCCGCTGGGATGGACCACGCATGCCTTCAGCCCCTTCTCCCTGCATGCATCCAGCACTGCCTGCGTAGCCATCGCCTTTGTCTGGCTGTAGCACCCTACCTGCCGTTCTTCATCAATCGGAGTAAATCTCTTCGTCTCACGGATAGGCGTCCCCTTGGACTGCTCCGGAATGGCTCCGGTAGAGCTTACATATACCATTTTTTTACATTCCGGATGCTTCAGGCACTGTTCGATCATGTTCCGGGTTCCGCCTACATTGACGTCCACCAGCTTCTGGTTAAATTCCGCGTTTGTAGTAACCATGCTCGCGCAGTGGATGACCACAGATGCGCTTCCCTTTGGTACCGTAAAAAAGTTTTCCAGGGATGCCATGTCGCACAGGTTTCCTTCCACGATTTCCACCTCATCCGGAATATATTTTACGGATTTATCGCCCGGCAGGACCAGAGCACGCACGCGGTCCCCCCTTGACAGAAGTTCATCACATACATGGCTTCCCAAAAATCCTGCCGCGCCTGTTACCAGATACATTGTCTTCTCCATTTCAAATACCTCTCTTTCTTTTTTGCTCTGTCTCAATTACTGAGCAAACTATAACAGGGGAATGTTTTCCTTCTGTTTGAGAACTGTTTCTGATTTATTAATCCGGATTTTTTTTCGGCAGGCCATTCGCCTCCGATGCCTGTTTTCTGGATTTCCATGGAAATGCCCAGCCGGGCGCAAAGCCCAAATACCGTCTCCTGCAGCTTTTCTTCCGCCAGATTGCTTGTCACGGTCAGCTCTATCGTATCCCGATAGGAGCAGACCGCTATCTTGACCGGTTCGCGCCCGGTGACAGGAAGCACACACCGGTATCCGATGATACAGGAAGCAAATTCCTTCCTGGGCTGCATTTTTCCGAGGTTCGAGAGAACCATCGTGCTGTACCCGTTGTACCGGTACATTGTTTTTAAAAACCAGTTCTTCAAAACAACCGGGGCATACCTGGAAACCAGGCTTTGCTGCCCTGTCACCTGTCCAGCCACCTGGCTGCGCAGGTAATTTTCACTGCATTTATCTGAAAACTGACGCTTTACTTCGCCGATCAGCCGCTCCAGCGTATAATATTCTTCCGGGTCAGCCTCAATGGGAATGCAGGTGAAAAAATTTTTTTCCGTCTTTTTCTGAAAAAAAGGCCGGAGGTTTACCGGTATGGCAACCCTGAACCGTCTCCTGCTCTGCACTGCTTTTTCCCGGTATTCCTGCCAGAGCGCATAAAGGCTTATAGCTGTAAGCAGCTCACAGACCGTCGCATGGTATTTCCGGCATGCCTCCTTTAATTCGGTTAAGGAAAGCTGCCCTGTATAGACAACCACATTGCCCTGCGGCTGTTTTTTCCCGCAGATCCGGAAGGCAGGGGATTTTTTCAGCAGCTTCCACGGTCTTCCGCTCTTTGTCCCAAAACTCTGATACGCATCCCGGATATTCTCCGCCCCTTCCAGACCGTATCTTTTTTCCAGGACATCCCGGGATAAAAGTCCCCGGTAAGCCAGCTGGCAGTACCGGTAGCATACCGCATGGAGAAAATGTATGGCTCCCGTCCCGTCTGTCAGTGCATGGAATGTTTCAAGATGGATCCAGTTCTTCTCGTACAGGAACCGAAACTGAAGTCCTTTTTCCGGAAACGGCCGTATACCCTTATCCTTCTGTCGTGTGATTTCCGGCAGTTTATCCGAATTTTCCAGATAGTACCAGAACCGTTCCCGCTTCAGGCAGACATGAAAAGCAGGAAACGCCGGGAGAGTTTCTTTTACCGCCTGCTTCAAAAGCGCAGGGAGCACCGGCGTTACCAACGCAATGCTGATCCGGTAGATCTGCGGATACTCCCTGGTCGCGATAGCCGGATAAAGATTCCCGCTGCTGTCCAGTTTCATCTTTTTCCTTCCCATTTGCTTTCATCCCTTTCCTTTTTCTGAAAAAGCCATTTCAGACTCTGCGGCGGTGTCTGAAATGGCTTGTCCATAAGTTTTTCCAGCATTTATTTTAAGCCCCTGGTAAGGGGGATCAGACACAGCAGCAGAACGATGCCGAGCAATCCGATCACGATTCCGGGAACCAGATTGGTCCACACCATGACCATACACATCCCGACGCCCAGAAACAGCGCTCCTGCGATTCCAAGCAGTACAGTCCCTATGGTCTTTCCCGACAAGCGGATAGGATTTTTATTTTCCATCTTTCTCCACACAAGTACCATGACCAGAAGCACCACTGCCCCGATTGTCCCCATCACAATCCCCGGCTGGAAAGCATCCCATTCCGGGATCAGCGCCATGCACATGCCAAGCGCAAACAAAATCCCTCCGATAGTTCCCAGGATCATTGCCACAAAATTACTTTTTTTCATTTTCTTACCTGCCTTTCTCTGCACCCTTCTGATACAGGCGCCTTGTTTGTTTTTTCTATATCCGGATTATGGCATTCTTTTGTTTCTGTTTTGTCCGGATTTGGTTTCTGAATTATTAATTATCCATTCCTTCTGTTTTTTTTAAAAAAGTGGGGTAAACAGCTTCAAAGTTTCCGCCGGAAGACGCTTCCAGAGCTTCAGGCGCGCCTGTTCCAACAAAATCTCCTGGGATGCCTCCAGGGTTTTTCGGAAATCCTCCTTCATATTCCCAATACAGCCCGTCCGGTACATCCAGACGCCGCATTCATAATGGTGCGCAAGGGAGCGGTAATCCAGATTAATTGTCCCGCATACTGCAAACCGGTCGTCACACACAAAGTTTTTGGCATGAATAAACCCCGGCGTGTATTCATAGATTTTTACTCCCGCCTGGATCAGGGACGGATAATTTGATTGTGTCATCAAAAACACGATCTGCTTATCCGGGATATGAGGCACGATAATCCGCACGTCCACCCCTTTCCCCGCTGCAAGCCGGAGGCTGTTTAATATTTCATGATCGCAGATCAGATAGGGGCTGGTGATATAAAGGTACTCCCTGGCTGTATGGATGATATTCAGATAGACATTTTTCCCAATGCTTTCCGGATATAACAGGTCCGGACCATCCCCGAACGGGATTACCGCTCCCTCCCCTGTTTTCTTTTCCTCTGATGTTTCCATATAGATTCCATAATCAAGGGTATCCTCTGATGTTTCCATATAGATTCCATAATCAAGGGTATCCTCTGTTTTTTCACACTGGGTATTCCAGAAGCTTAAAAATAACGCCGTCAGGCTTCCCACAGCGTCACCCTCCAGCTTTACCGCCGTATCCTTCCAGTATCCGAATTTTTCCACGGCGTTGATGTATTCGTCCGCCAGGTTAATTCCGCCGGTAAAACCTGTATTTCCGTCAATCACCGTGATCTTCCGGTGGTCCCGGTTATTATGTACATTTGACAGCACCGGCCTGAAACGGTTTGACACCATACACCGGATGCCATCCCTGCGCACTATGCGGTCGTACCGTGACGGAAGGGTTCCCATACATCCGATATCGTCATACATCAGGCAGACTTCCACCCCCTGTGCCGCTTTTCTTTGCAGGACCTCATAAATGGGGTCCCACATACTGCCGCTTTCAATAATAAAATATTCCATAAAGATAAACTGCTCTGCACGCTCCAGGCTCTCCAGCAATGCCTGATAAAACTCCTGCCCGGTTCTGTAATAGGTTATCTGCGTATTCCCGCAGCATGGCATTCCCGCTGCCCGCTGAAGGTAAGCCGCCTGCAGCCTTGCTTCCCTGTCCGCTTCCTCTGACAGGAGTTCCGTCTGATCCTTCCGTTTCAGATACGGCGCCAGCTTCGCCGCAGACGCTCTGTGCCTTTTCTGCAGATCCCTGCTGTTTTCCGTGCTGGAAAGCACCACAAAAGCAAAAGCGCCCATTACCGGGACAACCAGCATCAGAAAAGTCCAAGGCAGCTTAAATTCCGGCGTTTCCTCCCGATTGATCAGATAAAGCAGCACGCCTGCATTGAAAAGCTTTCCCGCAACGGTGATTGGAAAGAAATATTTATACAGGAAGGAAAATACCGTCAGTATCTCCACAAATTCCAATACAATGCAGAATGCTGCAAAAAAGTACCTGGATTTTAAGAACCATAAAATTTTCCGGCAAAGCGCCAGTAGCTTATTTGTATTTTTCGCTTTTTTCACCGGCTGCTACCATTAATAATCAAACCTGTCTTCCGGCAGGCATACGGATGTAATCGTGATTCCTGCAATCATTGCCAGCGCTACAATAACCATTATTGTTTTTTTCATAAGATCATTCCCCTTTCTGTTCCTGTGTTCCATTTTCTTCTGTCTGTCCTGTTTTTCTCCAGAATTCCCGTATTACCCCGCTTTTTCCCATATTCACCAGGATCACAACGCCCATAGGAGCCAGAATGATTCCGGGCAGCCCGCCAAGCTGCAGCCCTGTGAACATGGCGACCAGCGTTACCAGCGGATGCAGCCCTACCTGCTTCCCCACAATTTTCGGCTCCAATGTATTCCGGACAATGACGATCACAATATAAAGCACCAGAATCCCCGCTGCCATTGGATAGTTTCCCATGACCAGCAGCACTGCCGTCCAGGGAAGGAGGATTCCTCCCGTCCCCAGTACCGGCAGGATATCGAAAACCGCAATTGCCAGGGCAATAAGCGGTGCATAGGGAATGCGCAGAAGCCAGAGCCCTGCCGCCAGCTCTGCAAATGTGATCAGAAACAATAGAAAATACGATTTCAGGTACGCCTTCAATGTGTTCCCTCCATGCTCTTTCACTGTCCGGACGGTACGCTTCACTTTTTCGGGCAGATATTTTCCGGCTGCTGCCATGATCCTGTCATAATCCGCCGTCATGTAGAATGACGCAACCACCATCACGATCACCTTTACCACCAGAGCAGGGATACCCGTCACAAATTCAGACAGGCCAGTCAGTATATTCATGGACAGCGATGAAAGGTTCTCTCCCATGCTCTGGATCATCTGCTGAATACCTTTTTGTATTTCCCCCGCCAGCGATGCGTCCGTCTTTCCCAGTATAGAACCGATATCCCCGGATACCCCATCCAGAAACGGTACGATCTGCGTCCGGTACAATTCCGGCAGATTTGTAATAAAACCTGCAACGGTTCCGATCATTTTGCTCCCACCCAGAAAGATTGTTCCAAAAAAAATCACATAAAAAAGTGCCAGCAAGAGGGTTGCCGTCCATTTTCCTTTACAGGGAAGCTTCCCTGCGAGTTTCCGGATCAGGAATGCAATGGCAAAGGCCAGAATAAAGGGCATCAGGGCGGGATACAGATATCTCCATGCCAGACAGACCAGTACGGCAAATAAACCATAATAAGCAGCGTTCCATAACAAAGCTTTCTTTTTTTCCATTGCATTCCCCCTTTCCGGATCTGCAGTATTTTTACTTTATCAATTATTTTCTGCTTTGCCGCATCGTCCGCAGGCTGCGCATCCGCCATGAGATTTCTCCCAGAGACGATCCGCTACCGGAGCCCATTTTTCAGCCGTCTCCACACATTTATCAGAAAACTCCTTCGCGCTTTCCAGATTTTGATAATCTGTACTTTTTGCATGGCTTTCTTCCACGATTCTGGTCAGGCTTCCGGGATTGTCCAGCACCGGGCAGGGACGAAGCATGTTTTCATTCCACGGCTGATTGTCGTGGTAACCCATGAACAGCGGAGATTGATATGCCTCCAGCAGAGACTTCTCCCGGATATTGGAATCCGAATAATGAATAAAAGCGCACGGCTCAATATCGCCGTTGGCATTGATATGGCAGTAGCAGCGTCCTCCGGCGATGCAGCCTCCCACATACTCCCCATCGTTCCAGAAATCCACCGTAAAGATTGGTTTTGTCTGGCGGAACTCCCGTATTTTATGGTACATCATTTCCCTCTGTGCGGCGTCCGCCATCAGTTCCTTCACCGCACCTTTTCCCACCGGCATATAGGTGAAAAACCAGGCGAATTTCGCGCCCATATCGATCATCTGGTCAAAATATTCTTCACTGCCGATGACCTCCGCATTGGCGGAAGTGTAACAGCAGGAAATTCCAAAGGGCAGCCTGTTTTCCTTTAAAATATTCATGGCACGGATGATCTTCTGATAAGTGCCGTTCCCCCTCCTGGAATCCGTAGCATCCTCAAAGCCTTCAATACTGATCGCCGGCACAAAATTCTTTACCCGGAGCATTTCCTTTGCAAACGCCTCATCAATCAGGGTGCCATTGGTAAAAGTCGAAAATACACAGTCCGGATGCTCTTCGCAGAGACGGATGATATCTTTTTTCCGCACAAGCGGCTCCCCGCCGGTAAATAAGTAAACATATGTACCAAGTTCCACTCCCTGATTTACAATATCGTCCATCTCCTCATAAGTCAGATTCATATGGTTTCCGTACTCTGCTGCCCAGCAACCGGTACATTTCAGGTTGCAGGCACTGGTAGGATCCAGAAGAATCGCCCACGGGATGTTGCAGTTATATTTTTCCTTATATTCCTTCTGACGCTGGTAACCTAAAAGGCAGCCGTTGATAATAAAGTTTTCAAAAAAACGGTTTCTCACGCCCGGATCGATGTCCTCCCAGAGACTCATGACCAGCTTATGCCAGTTGTTATCCGGATCCATGACCACGCTGCGGATCATCTCCCTCTGGGTTTTCAGCGTGTCCTTCCGGTCGAAACGGTCAAACCAGTCCAAAAGCTTCGGCAGGTTCTTCTCCGGATCCTTATCCAGATAAGATAGCGCCTGTTTCACTGCAAATACTTCTACATTTTCTTTTATCGCCATTGTTTTTTATCCCTTTCGCTTATGTATTTCTCCCTGAGTGGGGAGTTTCATTAAAAACTGTAAACTTCCAATTACTCTTCCTTTGCAAATAAGATCAGAAATCCCTGGTCGGCACTTCCAATAATCTGCTGCACATTCCATCCATTCGCAGCCATCGCCTTGATTGTATTGTTCATTTCATTATCATATCCATTGACGCCAATCTTCTTTACTGTTTTTACTTCATACTGCATATCTGATACCTCTTTTCTTTTTATATTTTTTATACGAATACGATTCGGTATCCTCCTTCCTCCTCTCTCATTGATGTCATGACTTTACCATCTGTATTTTTATGTATTGTTTTATTTATGTTTCTGTTTTATTAGTTTTTAATTTTTTTCGGAACTTTCCATATTATTTAACACGTCAGCGCCGGAGCAATAAAAGAAAAGAAATACACGGCTGCTGCCAGTATAATTAGGATAACCAGGATCCCCATCAGAAGTTTTTCTTTTATCTTATTCATACAAGCCACTTCCTCTCTCACTCTCTTTCATTGAAAAAACCGCATATTCCAAAACCTCCCGGCCCTCCGTGGGCAGAAATGACACATCCCGTACAAAACCAACAAATTTGTGCAAATCCCATATTCCTGGCCTGTTCCGTTATCTCCTTTCGTATTTTTTCATGCAGTCCCGGAGAAAATCCAAAAGCTATCATCTGCTTCTTCAACTGCCTTTCCTCCACAAAGTCTTTCAGCAGTTTTACCGCGCTTTTTCCAATATTCCCACGGTATTTCCGGGTAGCTACAAGTTTTCCTTCTCTCAGCTCGATCAGCGGATTTATAGATAAGAGCTTTGCCCCAAGATACGCCGCATTACTAACGCGCCCTCCCGCTTTCAGATAAACCAGATCTCCCGGGAAAAAACACAGCCTGCACATCCTGCAATATTTATCCACCACATGCAGGACTTCTTCTAATGGACAGTCCGGTTTTTCTCTCAGGTATTCTGCCACCGCCAATACGATCATCCCCTGCCCGATTGTCACAGATCTGGTATCTACGCTGGTTACATAATCTCTTCCTTCTCCGGCAATCAAGGCACTTTGGAAAGAACAGGTGGTAACCGCCGAATACGCCAGATGAAGGATATGCCTACCAGGATACCTGTCATGTATTTCATCAAAGACAGCCCTGAAATCTTCCGGCACACAGCCGCTGGTTACGGGTAGTTTTTTTGTTTCCTCATAATAGGAAAATATCTCGTCTGCCGGAAAGCTCCCGTCATCCTTCGTTTCCGTATCAAAAGAAACGTGCATTGGAACAATGTAAATTCCATATTTATCAGCCAGTTCCGGCGGAATATCGGAACCGGATTCTGCAACAATTACATATCGCATCTGTTTCCTCCTTTGTTATTTGATAAGCCTGTTATTATTCATTCCCATTCCATTTGCTCCCCTCCTCTCTGTTCACTCTGGCTGGTTATATAAATTTTTTCTCCGGTAACCGTGCTTTTCATTTTAGGAAAAAATTTCTGCAGCATACGGTCAGGAAAACAAACATCCAGAAATTTCTCCATACGGCTTGACGCTATAGGACTGTTCTGCCTTTCGTGCATCCTCAACAAGGCTATTCCAGTAAATACCTGTGAAAAAAGTATAAATGCAAGGAACAGATTCAACGCAGCCTTGTGGCTGTCTTTCACTGGTTTATCCAGTTTCTTTTTCAACAGTGGGTAAATCTTGCACACCCACAAAGTTCCGATTACGCCCCATACCATACAAAACGGAATATTGACATATTTCCCTATATGAAATGGCATGTCCGAATAATCCCAAAACGTCACCTCAAGAACCTTTTCCCCCACGTATCCGCATAAAAATTCAAAAAAGGCGCCCAGTATTATACACTTAACAAAAATGTAAGGTATGCTTCCCCATCTGTTTTTCAATGTCAAAAGGTGTAAAACAATTCCACCCGCTCCCCAGACACAGCTGATTGGAAAAAACAGGTTGCTTGTCCGGCTGGTAAATTCATGAAAATCAATCCAGCACCAGGTAGTTTCAATAATAAAACCTGTCACTCCACAGATAACAAAAATCCAAAACAACTTATAGATTACTGCCATTGAGTTTTCTTTAATAACCATTATTTATCCCTTCGTAATTAATAAAGCAGCTTGCTTCCTTTTTCACAGATTTCATAAATCTCATCATACTTTGCTTCGATAAAAGGCGTTATTTCTTCTGTCTTACGCTTTACGACCGCTTTATAGATAAAATAAGGAAGTATCCACCCTATCAGTCCGGGAACCCCCAGAACGATACACAACGGAATATTGGGAGACTGTACCGTTACCGCAAAGGTGCTTCCTGCCATAAAAGCAGTTCCGACAATCCCAACGGCCATCGAAACAATATCTGCCGTGGATTCCTTTGACTGCTCCAGCTTCCGGATCTGGTCAAGACAATCCTCAAAATTCCTCTGCAGCCTTGTCAGCTCTGCTCTGTTCATAATCTTCCTGTCCCGTTTCATCCGAATCACCGTCCGGTCTTTTCCATGTAATTTTTTCTCCATATCAAAATGTCCGTCTATCTGCCATCCAAAATTCTCATATCCATCCAGAATAAAGGGTGCCTGACCTGAATCTGTTTTTATTTCTTTATAATCAAATCCAATAAATCCATTTTCCTTTTTCTCATTCATGATTTATCGCCTCCTTTCCGTGTATTTACCAGATAACTGATCCCGATACCCAAAATAATCAGGCTGACCACCGCCCCTGTAACGCCATTCATCTTCACCGGAAAATTTCTGTCATCTACTGCAAATGCTGCAAACATAGCGGTCTGCAATGTCAGAATAGACATCAGTGCATCTACCAGTCCGATATCCCGTATAATCAGCCAGGTTCTCACCTCCTGTTTTCTTTCCCTGATCATATTGGAAATAGCCAAAACAATCTTTATAAATGAATAGCCGGCTGCCACATAAATCATATATCCCGGATATTCCTTCCCGCCTTCCAGATTGACTAAAAGGATCACTGCCCCGCCAAGAATAATTGACAAGAAAATAAACTGTACCCCGTAGATTTTCCTTAGCTTTTTCTCAGAAATCTTTTGTAGACGCCTGCTTTTTTCCGGGGCTATCTTCATGAAATTTTTTGTAAGCCAATAAACCTTCATAATTCCAAGGAGCAGATAATATGCGGCCAGTGTTCCAAACCAGGGAGATCTGCTGACCCATCCTGTTGAACCGTTCATAAAGGCAAATGCAAAATTCACCAAAACGCCCATCATAGTAAAAATCATTGTCCGATATTCCCGATTCTGCAGGATTCGCTTTGTAAGCATGTGGGACAAAAGTATTTTCAGACAAACCTGTTTCAATCGGACTAAAGTACCGGCAATATAAAAGCAGGAAAGAAAAAAGGCTGATGCCGCAAGCGTGTAAAACAGAACCTCTGCCATCATTGGAAAAAAATCCGGATATAACACGCTGATAAAGGACAGACCTGCAAAAACACCTGTCAGGATATAGATTAAAATCTGATATCTTAATTTTAATGCCGGCATTTTCCTCTTTTTTATTTTATTTATTATCTTTTTGCACCCGGAAAACGGAAGCTTTTGCATTCTTTCACCCCATATCCGTAACTTTCCTGATTACTTTTTCGGCAATCTATTGAAAGCAATATAGCAATCTTTTATTTTTCTCATGTTTCTCTTTTGTTTTCAAAATATTAATTGTCAAATTTATTCTTTATTTTTATATTTCATAAAAGTCACGGTTTTTTTCTTTATACGAATGGAAGCTTTTGTATGTCTTCCATTCGTATAGGATACGATTTATTCCAATTTCTCAAAATACTGAATGCACTTCACTACTTCCACCATCAACTCCTGATACAAATCCTCATCAAAAACCCCATTTACCAAAGCATTTTTAATTACCAACGGCCGATACATTTCTATGATCTGTTCCACCGCCTGCTTATCATCTGCCTTTGCCCGGAATAATAATTCTTCAAACTCCATCTTCATTCATCTCCCATCCATTTTCTGATTTTGCGGATTGCATAGTAATAAAGTCCTTTTACCTTATAAAGCGGCAGGTTGTTTACCCTGCTCATTTCCTCGAAAGTCCATTCTTCAAATACATGCTGGTAAATGAGCTTTCTCTCGTCCTCCCGAAGCATGAAAAGAGCCTGCTGAAGCCGTTTATCTGTAATTTCATTCCATTGTGGATAAACACCTTCTGCTTCTCGCATTAAAAGTCTTTCTCTCATTTCCAGTTCCAGGCTTTCTTCAACGTTAAAGCCAAATGCCTCTCTGGACATTTCATCCATCGGAGACTCCATCTCGCCAATCTGAATCTTCTTTTTCAAATAATCTCTCCTCCGTCCCCGAATCTGCTGTAACAGGTACGCTGTAAACTGATTTTTAATCTTTGAACCGGTGTATGTATATTCTTCCAATATTTTTTCCTCCAGAATTTTAGATTTTTACGTTTCTGAAAATCCTGAAGGCGGCGCCCTACACCAATAACTGTCATTTATCGAGATTTTTCGACAAAAAAGAAAGCCGGACCAGCATATAGCCGGTTCGACTTCAGACCGATTTTTAATAAAATTGTGTAGAATATGAGAGATATATACCTCACATTCTGCGTGTCCACCTGGATATTTTACCCTTCTTCTGCATAAGATTTTTTTGACAACGTGAACAGCCTGGTTTCTTCTTTTGTATCCCTCAAGCTCCTTTTCTCCCTTACGGTTCCACGCCATTAAAAATACGCATTATATTGCATTTCATACGTATCATGGCACGTTTCATATGCTGCAAATCTGGGGTAAAATAATTGCATTAAGTGAGGTGATACAGATGATGGTCAAGAAACTGCTTGGAGATTTGGTTAAGGAAGAACGCCTGCGCAGAGAACTTTCACAGAATGCGTTAGCGGAACGGGCGCATGTTTCTTTGAGGACTGTCTCGGATATCGAATCCTATAATGGGAACCCGCGTTTGGAAACATTAAGCCTCCTGGCCAGTTACCTGGACATCTCCCTTGATTCCATTATTTTAAAAAATCATTCCCCGATGGATCCTCTTACCCGGCAGATCATGGCAGAGCTGGATGCCTGTTCCCCTGAAGAAAAGGAACTGGCACTTTATGCGCTCCGCGGTCTGCTGGAAGGTTTACGGAAGCAGAAAGAATCCTCTTCCCCCACTTAGCAATTCCGTAATTATAAAAAAGGAATCTGTGGGAACTCTGTATGGAATCTGTGAGTTGTCTGTAAGCGCTCCTGCATATTAGTTTGAAAAAAGCAGCCCTATGTGGAAGGCTGCTTCTTTCGTGCTATGTACGCCGGAAAGCGTTCATGGCACTGGTAATATTCTTCATGATATTTTCATTTATGGAAGGCGGAGTTCCTTCTCCGGAAATGTCCGGGACTGATTCCCCGGACGCTTCCCTTTCCGGAACCGTGGAATTTGCGGAATCATCATATTTCTGCAGGGCTTTTTGTACTTCCGTTTGGATCAGGTTCTCAATCATTGGAAGAAAATTCTCAATGTCTGCTCCTCCCGCAGCCACCTTATCATCTTCGCCCATATAACACAGAATCGCTGTCACAATCAGTTCCGCTTTTTCGTCCGTATGGTTCAGAATCTCTACTACCCTCTGATGGTTTGGATTTCGTTTCTTAAAACCAATTGTAAAAATATTCGGGTTTTTCTTTGCCATACGCATCACTTCCCATTCTCATACATCCGATACAGAAAATCATATCCCTTCGCATTTGCTCTAAGATCCTCGATAAACATATAATGCCCTAACCGTTCCGACTTTTCCAGAAAACGTCTGAGCAAAACCGCGCCGCCACCGATAAAAACCGTATACGCAGATTTCGTGTCGATTCCTCGTTCCCGGATTCCATTCAGAAGGTCTGTCACAAAATCCTGTACTTTCTGCTCCACCAGCCGTACTACCTGCTCCCCATAGTATTCTGTCTGTCCTTTTATGATGCCCTCAATGTCCGCCTCTTCCAGAAGCATGTCATATTCACTGTTAATCCGAGAAATAATGTCGTTAAACATGGTAATCACTCCATTTTCCAGAGAATCGCAGTATTCCATATCTGCAGCTCCCCGGCGCATCATCAGATAGTCCGTGGTAAACCCGCCGATATCTATGCCAACCGCTTTGGGAATCTCTCCGATCTCCGTAATCCGTGTCATCATAGCGGCAAAATCCTGGACAAATGCCCGCACTTCTTTGATGCAAAGATGGTAGGTTCTTCCGTTATATTCCATATCAAACACTTTCCCGTCTCCCCGGAAAAAGGTTTCATATTTTTCATAAAGCTCTGCATAGTGTTTAGGCGGCAGGCCGATAGGAAGCTCAACCTGTACAATATCGTCTGCCTGCACCTGCAGGTTGTCTTCCAGCTCCATAGCAACCGCAAACAGCGTTAAAATAAAAAAGCGGAAATCTGCCGTCTTATCCCTCTGGTAAGGGATACGCTTTTCGCTGAGTGTATAATAAACGTCTTTGTAAAAAAGATACGTTTCACCCCGGGCAGGCTTTTTATCCTGCATTGTCACTCCAGACGTAAAGATATGATTACAGGTTTTCATATTCCGGTTTCCATGATCTACCGCGATCCTTAATTTTTTTATCATAGTAAAACCACTCCTTTTTTGTTTAATACTTACCCTATACGCACAGGATACGTAAAACGCAACCAAGAAAAAAGGTGCCAGCTTCTGCCAGCACCAATTTTTATTTCTGTACATCTCTGTTTTTTCTGCCATTAAGCTGCATATTCATGAATCTCTCCATGAATGTCAAAACGCATCTGCCCCACAGATTCCCATGTTTCATATGGTACATCCATATAGCGAAGTACCTCTTTCATTCCAAGCCCTCCTTCCTCAACCGGTTTCATGCACAGGCTATAGTGTTTTGGATGGCTGATCTGCATTCTCTGGAAGCGGTTTGGTTCTTTCTCCTCCGTCACTCCAAACGCACAATACATACAGCCGGTACGCTGCTCCCCTGTCAGATGGAAGATCCCCTGCAGGTCTTTTTCAATTTTCCCGTAAACAGGAGCAATCGCAAAAGGATAGGAAGAACCATCCGGAAGCTCAATCTCCTTCCCCATATGTTCATAGGCAAACCGCAGCACATCCTGCTTTCTCCACGGTCCAAGCGGCTGGCTTTTGATGGTTGTCCCATCGTAGACATTACAGCCCGTTTTGGAATACTGATGCTGCCGCCGGAAGGATTCATCCTGGGTAATCCCCATAAAAGGATAGCGTCCCGTCCGCCTAACATATTTGTTAAACGGCTTTTTCTTCATAATATCACAGCACTTTTCTGATATTTCAAAAGGTGCATAGATATAGCTCTGCCATTTTTACGCAAGCATTCCAAACCTTCCACGCTCATCCCCATTCAATAAATAGTTTCGGTAACGGGGAGACAGATTTCCATGACGCAGCTTCCTTATCTTCGCCGCATTTTCCTTACTGATTACGGGGTATCCCTCCTCCATAATTACCTGGCGGAAATTTTTTCCCGGACGGATTTCTTCAAATGCCCCCGACTCCTGTGCTTTTCTTGCAAACCGCACAAGCTCCGGATATTCCAGGCCGGTATTGCAAAAGACTGCGGGAACATCCTTTCCCAGAGTCATACGGATAAGTGCGAGCAGTACCGTAGAATCCAGCCCGCCGCTATAACTTAAATAGACCATACCATCCCAGTATTCGTACCATTCACGGATACGGCAGACTGCCAGCTTCACTTTACTTTCATACGGCAGATATTTCCTCTGTGCGTAGAAGCCCTCATTTAACTTTAAATCTTCATTTTTAATGTACATAATCTTCCCTCCCAAAAAGCAGAGGTAGGAACGAAGCATACCTCTGCCTTTTATGCTTTCTTCTTACGCTGCCATGTCCTCCACTTTCTTTCCAAAGTAAGCTTCAAACAATTCCACATACCGGTCATATCCTGCCGAAATCAAGGGGCCATTCAGCGAAGTAAGCGACCACAGCATCAGTTCTTCCTCCTCCACATAAAATCTCCCGGTGGGGACAAATTTATTTCCATCATAATGAGGTGTACTTTGCTTTAAAATTTCGTTTATCTCATGTTTTGTTGATGCTTCCATGATAAACTCCGCCTTTTTACAGAACATTTTTTCAATCAGTTCTGAAATGAATCCTTTGCTTTCAAAATACCCTGCATAGTTTCTGAGTCGTATCATTGCTTCAAACCGCCAGTCCTTTACTTCTTCTTTTTCCTCTTCAGAAAGTAGTATTTCTGCCAGATATTTTGCATATTCCAAATCAACCATTTTCTAACGCCTCCTTCATTACAATTTTTTCTTCCAGTTTTCCATGTACCAAATACCGGTAGTTTAAGTCTGTATTTACACAGGTAGATAACGTCACGATCTTATCCGTTTCCTTCGCCTCCACTCCGGTTTCATAAGCCCCATAGGACTGTATTTTTCTGAGAAATTCTTTAAAATCCTCTTTTTCCGGAAAGTAATAGGTATAAGCAGATTCTCTTGACCTTCCTATATAACAGGAAAAAATCCGGTAAACCAGCACATACCCCGGAACATAAATATAAAAGCAGGGATATTCCTGGTACATTCTTTCCTCTTGATAGCGATCCAGGGTTCCGAACATGCTGCCGTCTTTCATATTATGTCCGTAAATGATCGTATTTTGGTCTGTAAAGCCTGGCTGGTTATGGCAGTCAATAAAAATACTGCCGTTCTTATGCTCCTGCCCGTCAAACATGTGGTGCAGGTAATAATCATTATCTTCTTCCTGTACCACCGGATAACTCACTTCCAGGGCAGGAATGACAATCCATCCCGCCGTATCCGGATTCTGTGCCTGAAGTCCGGCAAAATCAATCTGAAGCCAGTCTCCTTCTGTTTCTTCCATTTCTGCTTCCGTCTCTGGTTTCCGTTCCGGTTCCTGCACTTCTGCCACATCCTTCTCCTGCACGTATTTCTGCAGTTCATCATAGGTATCTGCCCCTTTCTTATAATCCAGATAAATACTGATCAGATTTCCTGCCGCAAATAAAAACATTCCGGCGGAGATAAACAGCAGTGCTTTCGATATCCATTTCTTCTTATCCGTAAAAATCGTCTCCTTTCAAAAAGGACCGGAACTTGCGCCCCGGTCTGCTTTCATATAGTTTCCTGCCCTTTTTTCATTGCATAGTAATAGTCATCAATTCCTTTTACCTCTCCTTTCCATTCGCCGTCCGCATCCAGATCCCAGAGGATCCTTTTCACAGGAAGGGAAAACTCCCTGCAGATCTCATAGAGGCGGCTGCACCCGTTCTGAATAATCTCCCGTTTTCTCAAGCGGAATGGACAGTATTCCGGCTGTCCGGTAAGCGTACACTGCGCGCAATGGCTGGAATGGTGGTCACAGTTGATCCGCATCTTTTTATCCATGTCATAAGCCTCCCTGACAAAACGCAGATTCCTTTTTAAAAGTGCTTCCAGTACAGGAGCAATCCCCCTGTGCTGATTCACTCCTGGAGCGCAAAGGAAGGTATTTCCAGACAGATAATGGGCAATCGTTCCTTTTAAAGCCCCTTCCGTCACATATACCTCCTCATCATCCAGATTTCCAATCACATGTACCGGACTGCCGGATGATGTTCCATAAGGGTAATTGGTGCTGGATAACCAGATATATTTCCTGGAATCCGTCACCTGGTCCAGCCGGATCTGGAATCCTTGTATCTTCCCCTCCATAGAGAGAATCGGGATCAGGATTCCGGATTTCCGGGCATTTAAGTTTACCGTCCAGTTTCCATCGGAATCCAGATAAAATCCGGGGACTCCCTGCACGGTGCATTCTTTTTCCAGAAGCCACCTTGTCATTTCCTTCATTCCAAATGCAGGAACACTGCGGTATCTCTGCTCTTCAATCTGCTCCCGGGTAAGTCCTCTTCCTAAAAGATCCTCCCTGTGTTTTTGCGACAATGGAAGCATGGACAGCATCTCCGCATAAGTATGATCCAGCACCTCATCTGACGCACGTTCGCTGTTCTCCATCTCAGGCAGCTCTTTCTTTTTCTCTGGTACCTTATAATCATCCCGGTACTGCCCAAGATTCAGAGCCTCCCGAATCTGCCGGTTTGCTTCTGATTTTGTCAGATGGTACAGCTTCGCATAAAGATCCAGCATACCGCCCTGTTCATTGCAATAATTGCAACGGAACACATCTTTCTGGATGTTGATGTTCATCTTCCCTGTCTCAAAATTACAAAACGGGCAGTCTACATCATACGAATATGAATTTTTACGTCGTATACGCAGATTCAGTACCCGGACAACATCACGGATATCATAATCAAACCCTGACATATCATACATCTATGCCAGAACCTCCTTTCCCCCTGCAGCCGTTTCCGGTCGCAGGGTTTACGATTAACCAGCCATCGGCATGGCTTTTTCTATGAGGATTCTGGCTGCCGCCGGTACCATATGGTTATTACCGCTGTAGCTCTGTGCAAACCAGCCCAGGTTCTGCGGATTTTCCACTGCAACCTGCCCCATAGTCTTTCCTCCGAATTTGCCATTGCCCGGAATCACTACCCGCACCGCCTGTTCATATGTCATGCGCTGCACCAGTTCTTCCACCGGCATCCCCGGATCAAGGGGAGCTGTGCCTCCCGGCTGGGAGGAACCGCCCTGCATGGCAGACTGCGGATTTTGGTTTGCCGCTTTGTTCATGGGCGCTTGTCCCATTCCCTGCTGTCCTACCAGCCTTCCATTTTCCTGGGCCTGCTGATAAAACTGAGCCATCATATTCCCCTGCTGTATAGGCGGCATGGGATTTCCGTAATTCTGCACGCTTTCCTGCACAGAAGTATGGTTGGTTGGAAGGGTCTTCATGCCTTCTGCCGGAATATTTCCATCTGGAACCGGAATCCCCGCATCTACTTGGTTCGGATCATCCGGCTCTCCCACATCTGCAAACTGCAGGCCAAAACCGGCATCAGAAAGAGCCCTTCCAATCGCTGCCGTCTCCGCCATTTCCAGAAACTTATCTCCGAAAACCGGATCCTCGCTCCGGAACTTCTGGGAGAAGGAATTTGCGATATAACTGTCCTCTGAATCTCCTTTATCCAGATAGACCCTCGCTTCCACTAAAGCCATGTTTTCCGTAAAACTGCGGATATAGCTGATGACTTTTCCGGCAGGGTGTACCAGGCGGAACCACAGCTTCCGGTATTTTACATCCAGATAAAGCTGATCCTCCTGCCCTTCCTTCTGCAGTCTTCTTGCAAGCTCCATCGGGTAAAAGCCTTCCACACGGTTCAATGAGGCAACCGCACTTGATTTGTTATACAAAATTTCTTTCATCTATTCTGCTCCCTTCTATTATCTGATGATTCCAGAAAAGCAGACCATCCCCTCTATAAAAGTAATAGTCTGCTTTTCTTCCAGATTGCAAAAAATTGTTTCAATTCAAAAAGAAAATAAGCAAAACCGTCGGTTTCTCTCTCAGACTGCCAGCTTTAACTGCTCATTTTCCGGTTTATTTTTGTTCTGATGCTGCACATAATACAGCCTGATCCGTTCTCCCAGCATAGTCCTGCGTTTCCCGCTGTCATCGGTACGGATTGCCTGGCTGATCGCAGCTTTTTCCCCTACCAGATACACCTTCGTTTTTGCCCTGGTAACTGCGGTATAAAGGATATTCCGTTTCATCATAGTATAAAAAGCCCTTACCCACGGGATGATGACCACGGGGCATTCCGACCCCTGGGACTTGTGGACGGTAATCGCGTTCGCATGCTCTACCATATCCATCTGCTCCGTCCCATACTCTGCTATGCGGTTTTCTGAAAACAAGATTTTTACCTTGACATTTCCTTCCTCATCCTGACTGAAATCCTGGATAAATCCCATATCGCCATTGCTTACCAGTTCCGTATTTTTATTCTGCAGGACTTTATCCCCCGGGCGGAACACCTCATTTCCAAGGTTCAGTTCTTTCCTGCCGCTGATGGGCGGGTTTACCATGTCCTCAAGGGTACGGTTTAATTCCTGTACGCCTGCCGCAGTCTTTACCCGGTACGGCGTAAGGATCTGGACGTTCTCCAGCCCGTTTTTTACCGCTTCATCCAGATAAATCTGCCTGACGATATCCGCCGCAGCTTCCGCTCCCTTACAGGGGACGATCACAAAATCCTCCCCTTCTATGAGATCCGTCCTGTTTTCCTGGATCCGCCTTGCATTAACCGGAATTGTGCTCATGGCTCCCTGACGGTAAACCAGGTCGAGTACCGTTACCGGTATCATCCCGCACCCGATCAACTGCCGGAACACATCACCGGCTCCCACGGAAGGAAGCTGGTCCACATCCCCCAATAAAAGAACTCTCGTATCCGCTTTTACCCGGCGGAAAAATTCATAAGCCAAGTGCATATCTACCATAGAAGTTTCATCTACGTTAAGAAATTCCACGTTCAGGTACGAAAAATCCGGTGTATAATCCGTTCCGCCTATCAGACCAAGCGCCATGTGCATGGTGGAAGAATCCGGATTTCCCGTACTTTCTGACATCCTTCTGGCAGCACGTCCGGTAGGCGCCATCATCTGCACCTGCTTCCCGCATTTCATTCCATAGATATATAGAATGACCTTCAGAACCGTCGTTTTCCCGGTTCCCGGACCTCCTGTAATGATGCTTACCGGATTCTGAAATACCATGCGCACCGCCTGTTTCTGGCGTTCCGACAGGCTGATCGACAGATCCGCCTGGGCTGCCTCCAGTTCCTTTTCCACCTCCATCGGCAGAATATTGGAAAACAGCTTGCCAGCTACCATAGATGCCGTCAGGTTTTCTTCCTCATACTGCTGGAAAATATAAACGCGTTCTCCGTCCATGACAATGCTTTTCTGCATAATGAGACGGTACATAACACTGCTGATATCCTGTTCTGTCACTGCCAGATAAGCCAGATCCTTATTCAGAAGCTGCAGCGCTTTCTCCACCAGCATCTGCCTTGGCATGTAAAGGTGTCCTTCCTTCATGGATTCATGGAGAAGGTAACTGATGCCGCCGGAAATCCGTATGGGGTCATTCAGGGTACGGCAGAGCTGTTTCCCGATTTCATCCACAGTAAGGAATCCAAACCCTTTTACTGCGCACAGCATAAAGGGTCTCTGCCGGATGATATTGATAGAATCCTCCTTAAACGTCTGGAGGATCATGTTCACTTTTTTTGGGGTCACATGGAAAGGTGCCAGGAAGGTCATCAGCTCCCGGAATGTTTTATTCTGCGAAAAGGATTTTTCTATATCCTTCAGCTTCCGCTCCGAGATTCCCCGGATCCTCAAAAGCTTCTCCGGGGTCTTTTCCATAACCTCTAAGGTGTCCAACCCAAACTCCCGATAAATTGCCTCAGCTGTTTTCGCTTTCACACCCTTGATTGCGCCGGAAGATAAGTACCCGATAATCCCTTCCCGTGTCCGCGGCACGATCTCCATAAAGGATTCCACCTTGAACTGCAATCCATATCCGGAATCTTCCCATTCGCCTTCCATTTCCAGCTCTATCTCGTCTGTGAGCGGCAGGCTGTATCCCACCGCCGTAAAGCCGATAAGACCGCTGGACATCAGGCGTTTATCTCTTGCCGGAAGCGGAACGGACGAATCTTCTGTACAGTAAACTGCTACAGTATAGCCGTTTTCCTCACTCCGGTACCTCTTACTCATATATCTGCAGCGCATCCTCTACATACCTCCAGTCCTTTACCTGCATGATCTCAAAGGGCTTTGCAGGGCCGTCATACCAGTACACCCCCATCCCTCTGAAAAATGCTGTCTGAATCTCTCCTGCCATGCCGGAACTGATCCGCCTCCCGCAGATGATCAGGATATCACACAGGGACATCAGCTCCTTTCCAATCCGCAGGGCAGCTTCCCGTTCTCTTGGGACCGTATCATCCAGCATAAGGGGCAGATACGCATGGGACGCCATGCTGCGGCAGTGGTAAAGCTCCGTCATCCTCTCCATGTAAAACCTCGCCATCTCCATGTTATGGAGGATTTCTTTTTGGGATGGTGATGATAAAGGAGAACAGATATAAGCTGTTAATCCGACAAGCATCACGCCGCCTCCTTCTTGATCCGGAATGTGCGGCTCTCGGTTGTTTTCGCATATTCCTCATAAATATCCGGGTGCTGGATCTTCAGCTTTTCCATCTGGTCTTTTCCGATCTGGGTACGCCGGGTTGGGTTATAAGTAATCCGGTACCGGCTGTCGCCATCCAGAAAGACTGCCTTGCAGCCTGCACCCATCTTTTCCACAAACGGGACACTAAGCTCCCTCTGTTTTGCGTCAATCTCCTTCCTTCGCTTCTCAAGCTGCGCCTTTTCTTCCGCAAGGGAAAGATACTGCTCCAAGCTCTTCGTTTCCATACCGGATACTTCAATCTCTGGAAGGCTTTTATCCGCATAACCTCCGTATCTTCGGATGCTCGCAAGGATGAGGTCCGGTTTTCCGCTGTAGGGCGGCTCTATCCGTTTCTCCACATACTCCTTCCAGAAATAGGACTCCTGTTCGATGATATCCTCCTCTTCCATGCGGTCCCGCTCTATGCGCCTTATGAAAAACTCGTCTTCATTGTTTCCATACAGGCAGGCGATATAAGCGCAGTCCATGTTCATAACCGCCAGGTAATGCCTTACCTGAAGGACATAATTTGCAGGGACGGAATCATCCTCCCATTTTCCCCTTGCATTATAATTGCAGGTCTTGCATTCCAGGATACCAAAAGTACCGTCCGGGAATACAATGAAAAAATCCACATCCGCCAGCATGAACGGATACAGGGGGTGCCGGAACATCTTCCGGACCGGAAATACACGGAGTCCTGTTTTCCGAGAGAAAATCTCGGCAACCAGATCCTCCAACCGGTTCCCGACTTCTTTCGCCACCCAGTTGCTTTCTTCTTCCTCTATAAGCGGCAGGATGCCGACTTTATCATTATAGAGGTCTCGGATCGTGGCAAAGGGAGATATCCCCATGATAGCCGCCACATCGCTCCCCCCGATTCCCAGCCTGCGGTATGCAAGCCAGTCCTCCCTGGAAAGCCCTTCCGTATCTACCATAACCTCCGGTTCATAGTTTTTCATTTCTGTCTGGTTCATCCTGTTTCCTCCATTCTGTAATTTTTTACCAGTTAATTGCCCCGCTGACATCAAACTCTTTCCAGTCAAGCTGAAGCGCCCTCGTGATCTGTTCCTCCAGGCTGAGGATGCTGCATCCCTGCATACCCTCACAGGCGCCGAAGAAAGACGCCTCATTCATGGCAAAGTAAAGGTCATGGGCTGTACAGTTTCCGGCACCATGCTGATGTTCAAAAAGCTCCGCAACCTCATTGATAAGATTTTTTCGAATACCAACCTTTTTCATTGCCAGCCGGAGGCAGTTCAGCGGATTCCGGATCTCGATATCCATCAGTTTCGTGATATCCGCAATCGCATCCTGATATCTGGAAAATAGCATCCGCAGGTTATCCATATACCTGGAAATATCCGCGCCGTTGGTATGCGGCAGCCGGATGGGGTTTCCCAGGCTGATCGTCCGGTTTGCGCTTCCGCACAGGAGCATCGGGTAAAGATTTACTCCGCTTGCCGCTACATCGGAAGTTGTGAGCCTTACTGCAGGCGAAATTATGTGGGCGGCAATTCCATGATCTGCCAGAGCCTTCCGGTAAGTATCCAGAAGCTCCTGGTTTCCGCCCAGTTCCCACATAGCCGAAACGACGGAATGGTCATACACTCCGGAACCTTCCACATAGCTGTTTCCGATAAAGTTGTTATTCAGGTACTGAATGGTAACTTCAAAAATAGTCCTCATGTCCAGGATATGGTAATCGCTATCATCTCCCGCATGGACCGCCGATACCTTGCCGTCTGCAACCTTAATCAAGACATCTCCTTTTGCAGCCTTCAGGCAATAATTCACGACCTTTGCGTAATTTCCCGTTTCCAGCCGTTTCAGCCCGTTTCCGGAAATACCGGCACGTTTAAGGATCGTATGGATTGCACAGTCCCTTACCGGGTATGCTTCTCCCCGGATTTTAAGCGCAAGCTTCGTGTTTTCCTGTGTATCCTTCAGAATCCCTTCCCAGTCATCCTCCGCATTTTCCTCCATATGTTCTGCCTCCTCGCTGATTGGAACCAGCCGGAGCATCCTGGCGGGCCTGCGTATCCATTTGGATGTCTTCCCCCTCTCTGCCAGAAATTCCAGTAGCTCTCCGGGTGTGGCAAATGCCGTTTCAAACGCATCTGCAAAAATTCTTGTTTCATTCATGTTTTCTTCCACCTTTCTTTTATTTTTTATCCATAAACAGCACAGAGCTGGTTGTGGCAGCGCCATAAAAACAAAAAAGGAATGAAAAGAGCCTGTTATCTCCATTCATTCCTAAAAGTTTTGTTTTTTTACTTATCATACTCCAGTGAAGTTCACCGGGTCTTTTTATATGATTGGCAGCTCAAAAATGATCTGCCGGACCATTTTCTTATATGTCCTGACAAAAAAAGTGCCACTATTGCACGGTTCTGCATATAGTGACACCTGATACAAACATAAACAACTTATGCCAGACGGAAATTTTTCTTCCACCTGTTTCTTCCGGGATTGTTCAAATCCCGAAATCATCCCGAAACGGGTACGCACAAAAATAAATCATATTTGTATACTAACACAAGATATTGTTTATGTCAATTCATTATATACTATATATTGCTTTCTATTACAAATTCAATCCTATCTCCCAGAAATTCCCGGCAGGTATGATTTACTTTTCCGGAAGCCCTGTAATCTTCTTTTGCCACTCTTTCACAAGTTTCCCCATATGGACAACCCTCGCAGTTGTTTTTCAAGGCTTCCATCACCCACTTGATTTCCTGTTCATTGCCGATAATCTTCATTGCAAACCACTCCTTTATAAACCATCTTACCCCAAAACTCCCAATCCAACACCTATAAATTTTTCAAATGTATTGTATCCGTTGATTACGGAAATAATTCGTATAATACTTCATTTTTTGTTTAATACATCTATTTTATTCCGTAATTTGCATTGCGTAAATAGTTTAAAATATAGAATATGAGGTGTCAATTATGGATGAACGATTCATAGCAGACCGCATCACGGAGCTGCGTCTTAGAAAAAATATATCCGAATACCAGTTAAGCCTTGATTTGGGCAAGAATAAGAGCTATATCCAGAATATCAGTTCTGGACGCTCCCTACCCTCTATGACCCAGTTTTATGAGATCTGTCGCTATTTTGACATTACCCCGCAGGAATTTTTTGATGAAGGGTTGCACAACCTTCCCCTCTACCAGAAAGCAAACGACCTGCTGAAGCAATTGGATGATGACGATATGATGGCTGTCATCGCTATCTTAAAGAGGCTTACCGCTAAAAAATAAAAAAATTTCTTATGGCTGCCTGCGCACATGGCAGCCATTCTTTTTTTTAAAAATTTGCGATCTTCCAATTCTCCCCACTATTTCTAAAATGTAGGGGCAAGGCTCCCACTGTACCTTGAAAACCGCATACCTCTTCCAGAAGATTGATACGGGTGCTGCAGATAGTGCCGCATAATGCGCGCCTGCAGCTTGATGCTTGCACAGCAACGCCGGATACGTGGCCGGAAGGGCATAGGAACTGGACTCTGGGAGACCTATCAGCATTTTTACAGATGGTAATCAATAATAGTAAAATTACTCTAATTTTGATATAATCCCATCTTTGACAGTTGAGAAGGCTAAAACACCTCGCAAACCCAGTGTTTATGCTGGTTGCAAGGTGTTTTGCTCTTGTTTTGAAGTATGGTATTTTATTTTCTCCCTTTACTTTTTTTCTGGATTGTTTTCATTTGGCTTTTTGTAATGAATTGAAAGTCTGTTTCAAAACCACATGCTTCGTGTAAGGCATCGGTTAGTTTGTCCCGTGTATAAAGTGGCATGAACCCCTGTTCCTGTACATCAGCAAAATTCATGGATTTCAGTTTGTCCAGGATTGTTTCACAGGTATAGGCATTTCCCAAACTTTTTTCAAGGTAACGGTATATGACTAATGCAAGAAAACAGATCAGGAAATGTGCTTTGATACGCACATCGTCATGAAGAAATACAGGTCTTGCTTCAAAATCTGTTTTCATGATGCGGAAACATTCTTCGATTTCCCAACGGCCCTCGCTTACTTTTAAAATATCTTTTACGTCATCATCTAACAAATCTGTAGTTACAGCGTACATTCCATCATAGAGCGCTTCGGTTTCTATTTTATCTGTATCCAGATAATTCTTGATTTTAGCAGCTTCTCCTTCTTCTGTAACTGCAATCTTACCTATAAATCGTGCGGGATCGTTCGGGTTTCTGCGTTCTTTTTTTACTTTCCCGGAATGGAGCATTTTTTCGGCACGCTCTACCTGTGCGTCACGTATTGCTTTCTGATATTTTGCATATTTAGGAGAGTAAGTGACAATGAGACGCTGGTGCAGTGAATGAGGGGTATATGGTTCATCCTTATAATACAGGCCGGCATCATCCTCTGTAAGTCTGGAAAGATCTGCCGGAGAATCATCGGAAACACGTTTAAAGCCAGTTTTGTCCAGTGCCCATTTCCTGTCATCTTTATTCAGCTTTTTGATGGACTGGGTAACAATAAAAGCTCTCTGGCCTGCATGGTTTATTCTTTTAATGGCTTCTGAACCAAGTCCGGCATCACTGCAGTAAATAAATTTTGTACAACCAAAGTCCTGGAGGACTTTTTCTTCCAGAGGTTTTAGTGATGTTTGTTCATTCGCATTTCCGGGAAAAAGGGAAAAAGCAAGAGGAATTCCAGCTCCGTCCATAAACATCCCCATTTGAATGATTGGATTAGGCCGGTGTTCTTTTCCTTTCCCGTATTTTCTCTCCCCATCTTCCTGCTCGATCTCAAAGAAATAGTTTGTACAGTCATAATAAAGTATCTTATCATCTCGTTTTCCGAGAAGATGACTGTTTTTATAAACTTCAGACTGGATGAAATCGCATTCATTTCCCAGGACATCAAGAGCCCGGTATATATCATGTAATTGATAAGAAGGTTTTTCCAGGAATTCAGAAGCTATCTTAAAAGAAGAACGCTTACTTGCTGGTTCCAGAACCCTGGCATAGATCAGATCGGAAAGGATGGCATTGATATCATACTTAAATTTATATTTATCTCTGAGCTTTCGGCAAGTCTTATCAAGCTGGATACGATAGTAAAAGGCTTGTGGAAAAAGATATCCTCCGCGGTAAAAGACCTGCTGACTATAATCCAGCTTCTGGTCAGAGTGAAAAGTTATCTGAACCGACTTGGCCTGCTGTTCTTCTTTGTATCTGAGTGTTTCCAGTCTGGCTTCCTCTCTGGCCCATTTCATGACATCATCGCGGGTAGGACCGTGTTCTGGAAGAAGTTCTTTCAAGGTTCCGAGTTTTCGAATAATAACAGAAGTGCTAACACCTTTGTTATTGACGTAACCTTTCGTAATATAAAATGATTCCGAATTTTTTGATTTTGATGTTGTAACTCTCATATAAAAACCCTCCTGGCCCTTATTATACAATACATTGCAATAAAATACAATATAATAAAACAAAAAAGTTGACACAAAAAACGCAGGCTTTATGCGGCCTGCAGAGGATTTTTCGATTATTCAATTGTCAAACTCCCGAGCAACGCCGGATACGTGGCCGGAAGGGCATAGGAACTGGACTCTGGGAGACCTATCAGCATTTTTACAGATGGTAATCAATAATAGTAAAATTACTCTAATTTTGATATAATAATAGACAGGTATTGAAGTTTTCATCCTGTCTATGGAAAGGAGGGGCATGATTACTGTAACAAAAAACGATTTGATAAAACTCGGTTATGGGCCTTCCTTCGCTGCTGACATCATTAAAGAAGCAAAAAAATTGATGATCGCAAAGGGCCATACCTATTATCAATCCAAAAAATTAGACAGGGTACCAAAAGAGGCGGTTGAAGAATTATTAGGTATCACTTTGCCAGAAAATGAAACATAATTGTACTTCTTGCGTTAATGTAAAGGAGTGAAAATATGGCAAAAGATCCAATCAAGAAAGCTGATAACGGAACCTACTATTTTAGGGCTAATTTAGGGAAACATCCTGTTACCGGAAAACAGATTCAAAAATACCGCAGCAATTTTAAAACAAAAAAAGAAGCACGCGAAGCATATTCAAAATTAGTTCTTGCCTCAGCAGAGGAACTTACTGAAAAAAAAGAAACTGTATCCTTCCAGAATTTTATAGAGGAAATTTATCTTCCTTGGTATAAAACACAAGTAAAAGATAGTACCTACAAAAATCGGTACTCCACAATCCAGAAGCATTTTGCATATTTTTATAAAATGGACACTGACAAAATTGAGCCAATTCATGTGCAAAACTGGCAATTAAAGTTAGCAAAGAATTTTAGTCCAAATTATGTACGAATTGTTCAAGGAATGCTTTGCATTGCATTTGACAGGGCAATCATTTTAGGTCTGATTGATAAAAATCCCGCCCGAATGATTGGCAATGTAAAAAGTAAGAAACCCAAAGTAGACTTCTGGACTCTGGAAGAATTCCAAAAAGTAATTTCTTTGCTCTATAAGGGAGATTATTACGAGCATTATCTTTTTATCTCTTTCTGGTTATTATTTATGACTGGTATGAGAATTGGTGAGGCTGCAGCATTACAGTGGGATGATATTGATTTTGAAACAGGTATTCTCAGTATCAACAAAAGCCTGTACTATAAGTCAATGACAGAATATCATTTTACAGAGCCTAAAACACAGGCAGGTATCCGGGATATCGTTATAGATGAGGATACTATCAAAGAACTGAAAGAATGGAAAGAAGTCCAACAGAAAGTTCTTACAAACTGTAATTTTGTAATGAGTTACAGCGGTATTCCCACCAGCAAGCATACCTTACCAAGAGCCCTGGAAAAGCTGGCAGAGCTTGCTGGCGTTCACCGCATCAAAATTCATGCCTTGCGGCATTCCCATGCATCCCTATTAATCAGCATGGGAGAAAACCCATTAATCATCAAAGACCGTTTAGGTCACGAAAAAATCCAAACGACTTTGGGAACCTATGGGCATTTATATCCAAACAGCAACTTTGAAGTAGCAAAGAAGCTGACTGGAAAACTTACATATACGCCTGCGACAGAAAGTGTGGCTGATTATACAAGCAATCAGTTTACCGCACAGTATCATAAGCAGGTAAATTAAAAATGCAATGAAAATGCAATTTTCAAAGGTCGAAGCCCGGAAGCCCCGTAAAATAAGGCTTTCTGGCCCACCGCCTACTATTCAAACTCGACAAATACTAATCAATTTTGTTTAATGATTATTCTCTGCCGTGTTCGTAGTTCTTTTGATTATTTGATGTATCCATATTATCCTGCCTATATGAGCTAATGTTATCATTTTGTTATCGGCATTGATAACACTCGCTCTGCAACTGCGGATAATAGCAATATGTTCCGACTCAAATTATAAGCGATTTTGCTTAGAAAATCAAGATGTCTGAACAATTATCCATCCACTTTTTTGCATACGGATACGGTCATATCCCTCACATTGATTAAAGTTTCGTGCTTACACTTAGGACAATAGAGCGGAAAATTTTTAATGACCGTATCTTTTCTAATTTTATCACGAGTTTTATTGCCGCAAACGGGGCATTTTACCCATTCTGTTTTTTCCTTTTCCACTTTTAAAACCCTAACTTTCGCAATAAAGCCACGACTTCGTTTGCTTTTAGCACTTTGCCCATAGCAACAACCTTTTCATTGACTACAATGGCGGGCATACTCATTACGCCGTATTCCATTACCTTTTGCATATCTGTAATGTATTCCACCTCTACGGAAAGCCCCATATCCTTTATTGCCTGTTTAGCGTTTTCATACTGTTCGTGGCAGGATTTACAGCCTGCACCCAATACCTTAATACAGCAAATTCCGTCCTTTGCTTCAGAACAACAGTCCTTTGTGATTTCTTCTGCCTCACTTGTCGGGCAACCACAACCACAAGCACAAGCAGGTGCTTTCTTTTCTTCTTCTTTTTTCTTTCCGAAATTAAACAATGCCATAGTGATAACCTCCTAAAATTAAACAATTAAATATTGTATTGCGTTGAAGAAATAACCTACAACGATAATACCGACTGTGCATATTGCAATGAAAATGCCGAGCAGCTTTGGCTTAACCGCTTTGCGAAGCATAATCATTGATGGAAGAGAAAGGGTAGTTACGCCCATCATAAAGGAAAGGACAACACCGAGCAAAGCGCCCTTTGCAAGTAAGGCTTCTGCAATCGGGATTGTGCCGAAAATATCCGCATACATTGGAACGCCTGCGATAGTAGCAAGCACAACGCCAAACGGGTTGTTATCCCCAAGTACCTTGACAATGAGATCTTCGGGTATCCAGTTGTGAATAATTGCGCCGATACCGACACCGATTAACACATAAGGTGCAACCTTTTTAGCTGTTGAAACGACCTGTTCCCAAGCATATTTCATACGGTCTTTGAAATGCAGTTCTTCCTGCGGAACATCAATAGCGTGACCGTTTCGGATATATTCTTCCACTTGATTTTCAAGGTGCAGTTTTTCAATCAACGTACCGCCGACAACAGCAATTACCAAACCGAGAACAACATACAAAACGGCAACTTTCCAACCGAATATACTCATCAGTAAAACAAGACTACCGAGGTCAACCATTGGCGAAGAAATCAAAAAGGAAAATGTAACGCCAAGCGGCAAACCCGCACTAGTAAATCCGATAAACAGCGGAATAGAGGAACACGAACAAAACGGCGTTACCGTACCGAGTAATGCGGCAATGATATTTGCCCATATCCCGTGAAACCTGCCAAGTATCTTTTTTGTTCTTTCGGGTGGAAAATAGCTTTGAATATACGAAATAATCAAAATCAACACACCGAGTAGTACCATAATTTTTATAGTATCGTAAATAAAGAACTGAATGCTGCCGCCTACTCTGCTTGTAGTATCTAAACCGCAGGCATTCAATATAGTTGATATGAGCCTACTCAGCCAACCCATACCGAGGACTTCATTTTGAAAAAAGTCCCAACCAATTTTTAATGCTCCCATAAAAAGCTCCTTTCATATAGTTATATTGAAATGTGTCTATATATTGGCGATTTTATAAGCCGTGCGGAAAAGTAATCTATAAACTTACTCACTTTTCACAGCACGACTTGTTTTTGTATTCAACATCAAGAGTTGTCAACTGCTCCAAACATACCTTTGCCTGCTTCACACCTTTTTCTGAAATGGAATAGTGCGTCCATTTTCCCTCTTTGCGACCAACGACAATTTCAGCGTCACAAAGTATTTTCATATGATGAGAAAGCGTGGGCTGTGTCACATTGATTTCTTCCAACAGCTTACAGGCACATTTTTCGCCCGAACGCAGTAGCTTTATAATTCTAATACGGTTTTCATCACAAAATGCTTTGAAGATTGCCGCAGTTCTTCTTTCGTCCATCTCTCAAAATCACCTCCCATAGATAATTGTCTATGTGTAATTATATGCGTCACATAGAAAATTGTCAATATGTATTTTGAAATTTTTTTGAAAAAAGCGGCGGCAGAGATTTCACTCCCTGCCGCTTTGCCAGTTAAGCATAGATTAAATTTGTATAAACAATTTCCATTGCTCTATTACGAATATTATTTATTTTTTGTACCCACAGCATTTGATTTTCAGCCTTGAGCGTCTCGGTCACATCCTCATGCTCTGCCATCTGTCTTACCATCCGAGAAAACCATTCTTCTGCTTGTTCGTCAATATCGGCAAGATAGCTGTTCAACTTGCCGCTTGTGAGCAGAGTAGTATAGGTTGCTTTTTTATGCTCTTGCAAGTAGCGTTTGTGCCGCTGTCCCCATACGCCGATTGGATGATTTTCTTTATCGGCTGGTAGACTAAGGCAAGGGATAAAATAATCCCCTTGCCGTACATAAGTGCCGCCCATTTCTTCAAAAATTGTCTTTGCCATTGTCTGTTCCTACCTTTCGTATTGATTATTTCTAAAGCGTGTGCCACGCTGTTTAGACTGCCTTGCCTGTTCTAACAGGCTGTCAATCTGCTTACTACCGAACACCTTTCGCAGCAACGTATAGTCCTTAATTTCTTCCCTCAATCGGTTATTATCGGAGGTCAACTGTTTATTGTGATTTTTAAGTTTTTCATTGCTACGGTACAGACTGGCGTTTGTCTGATTGAGCCTTTGGTAATCATCAATCGCTTGAAAGCACCGCACCATAAGCGTTTTAATAAGAGATTTCAGCCGCTTAATTAGCGGCTCGACCACTTTGCTCTTATAACTTTTGGCAGTCATAAAACCTTGTGGTTCGGGTAACTGATATTCGGGAGCATTCTCCAGTGCGCTCTGCATTTGCGAAAGTGAATCCGTACCCTTATCAAAATTTTGAATACGCTTTGAAAGCGTTTCAAACTCTGTCTGCTTGTCTATGATTTTGCTTTCCAGTTGTTCAATTTCTTCTGCCCGCTCCTGCTTTTTATAGTCCAAAACAGAGAGATGTTTTTCGTGTGTGCCTTTCTGCTCCCACTCAATTCCGTACCGTTCCATAACGGCGGCAAGCCGTTCTTTTTCGGAAAGTACCCATTGCGACCATTCCGTATCGCCACGAGAGCCGCCCTTAAATCCCTGTGCGGCTAACGCTTGTTTGAGTGATACTCTCGTATCAAGTCCACGCTTGCTGCCTGTTGTAAACGGCACAAAATCAATGTGGAGGTGGGGCGTTGCTTCGTCTAAATGCAGATGAGCCGAGAATACTCTAAGCTGCGGATTTCTCTCTTGAAAACCACGATAATACTCATCTAAGACCTGCCTTGCAAGCTGTCCGTTCTCACTTTCTGCACTCATATTTTCCTTATCGCCAATCTGCAAAATCAATTCGTGGAATGGTTTTTCCTGCTTGGAACTGCGGATTTTTTCATAATAGTTTGCTATCTTTCGGTCTGTTCTTGTCTGTTTAGCGTTGTATCTTTCGAGTGCTTCATCGAACAATTCGTGATAGACTTTTTTAATACTCTCATTACAGTAATCTATGTTGAGGTGGGAACGGTCAGCGTCAACATTCTCCGCTTTGAATTTACGGCTGTTGTGATTGACCGAGCCTTTCCCGACCATTGCGCTTATCGTTCTTTGCATAAATCGTTTCCTCTCCTTTCTGCGCCGTTAGGCGCAAGCCTTTGTTACTTTCTGCGAAAGTAACGCAAAAGCACTTTTGTCAGCTCCGCCAACAAAAATGCAACCTGCAAGCAGGTTTTGCGCTCTCCGAGGGGCAAAGAGCCGCCTTTGAAAAGGCGCTCTCTGCACTCTCCGCCAAACTTTAATCGGTGTCAATGTGTGACGATGGTGACAATGTTTGAGATACCAGTACCACTCTCAAAACATTGTCACCTTTGACACCGTTTGTCACGCCACCCCATCGGTTTCTTTCCAAAGTGAAACCTTTCTGCCATCGTGCGTGCGGCTGTTCTGATAGCGAATACCATAATCACGAAACAGCCTGCTTGCGTTGATACTAAGCCTAAGTGAAAGCACATTCGGTTTTATATCCACGCCGAGCCTTTCGCAAAGTTCTGAAGCTGTTCCCTCCCATCTGTTACTTTCCGAAAAAAGAATAGCTGCAATTTTTTCAAGCAAAGGCTCAGGCGGCTCTTTCCACAGCTCCGTTTCCGATTTTTCAAAGTTCCACACCAAACGCTTGCTATCTCTCACAAGATGAATTTTCATATCCTGCTGATCCCTGCCTGCCACATCAAGCGTGGCATTATTAGAAGTTCTCTTTTCCTTGCTGAGAACAAATGCTCCATCTGCCGCACCCATCAATCCGTTTGTTCCCGAAATCATATCAAAAATATCTTCCGCTTTCTGCTTTCGGGTGTGATGAACGATGAGCATTGTAACTTTATAACTGTCTGCCAACGCTTTGAGCCTTGCCACAATGTCATAGTCGCTTGCGTAGCTGTAATCTGCCCCGCCAGCTTCACGGACACGCTTTAAGGTGTCTATGATTATTAAACCCGTGTCGGAGTGTTCCTGCATAAATTCTCTGATTTGTTCTTCCAAACCACCATTAACCGTTTTACACTCCGTTGCAAAATATAGATTGCCTGTTTCTTCTGCACCGAACATCTGAAACAATCGTTTCTGCAAGCGTGGGTAATCATCTTCAAGAGCAAAGTAAAGCACCGTTGCTTTTCGCACCTTATAATCCCACAGCGGCGTTCCTGTGCTGATATGGTAAGCAAGCTGCGCCATCATAAAACTTTTCCCTACCTTAGGGGAGCCTACAAAAAGGTAAGTTCCCCTTTGGAGCAGACCGTCAATCAGCGGCGTCTGTATATCAAATACGGTATCATACAAAGCCGCCATTGATACCGTTTTGAGATACGAGGGGGATAACTGCCGCAGCATTTCCCTCTGCATTTCTTCAAAACTCTTGATATTTTCATCGCAGTCGGCTATACTATGTTCAGTACATTTAGGAAACGGCTGCTCCGTATCTGTTGCCGCAGATACATTTGGAGTAGTCATTTCTTTTTTATTCTCCATTCCCATCTTCTCCTTTCAGACCGCCGAGGATAACTGTTATCAGTTCAATCACATTCAACAGCTCGTCATTGATTTTTTCGCCCGCTTCAATCCTTTGCAATTCTGTAAGAACGGCGGCAAGTTCCTTGTGAAGTGCCTTAAATACTCTCGGATTGCCCTGCACCACCACATCCTGATTCAGACAGCGGCGGTAACAGTATTCCTGTTTCGGCAAGCCCGATAAGGCAACCGCCTTGTTAATGAGTACGTTTTCTTCGGGCGATACCCGAAACCCTACCGTGATATTCCTCCAACGGTTTTTGCTATCTCTGTTTTTAGCCGACATTTTCAAAATCTCCTTTCCCCAAATCATCTAATCTATCTGCCATTTCCGTCTGTTTGGACGGAAACAGGTGTGCATACTGATAAGTGATGTCAATGCTTTCGTGTCCTACACGGTCAGCAATCGCTACCGCCGAAAATCCCATATCAATCAGCAAACTTATATGGCTGTGCCGTTACGGTATAATAACGACAAACGGAAAAAGCCTTTATTTTCAAGGGGTTTGAGCGTTTGCCGTCATTTATTCAATTCCTTTTCCAAGTTGAAATGTGACGAGAAAATTATCGAAAAAAGGAGGCTGTTTCATTAACGACAAAATTTAATAGCGCCAGCGGTCCGGTACATTGCCGGATCGCTGATTGCCGTGGGCGTTTCACTTTTACAGGTGGGCGTCCTTTTTTCATACCCATTTTCAGGAGAAAGGAGATTCACATGGAATTAAACGAAATGGAAAAACGGCTGCTGTTTCAGGTTGAAGGTGACTATCAATCCAAAATTCTGAATGAGCTTTACATGACCGCCCGGTACACAAAGAATCTCGAACAGCGGAAGGCAGCGGAAAATCTGATGGAAAAGTTACGCGTCCTGACGGATGCCGAGTGCATGGACATCGTGCGGGATATTCAGAAGAATTACCGTCTGCCCTACCCGCCCCGGACGATCGGGGAAAAGATTGCCGAGGCCAGACAGCAATCCGGCGCAGAGAAATTGAAGGGGCATGACATCATGGCGCTGGAACGCTTTGACCCGGAGGTAAGGCACATGATCGTCTTTGATGTGCTGTCTTATGATTCCCCTGTGGGTGACAGGGGCGATAAGATGCGCCTGTTCCTGACGGATGCCGGCTATCAGAAATTCTTAGACAGCCAGGAACGGGGCGAAGTCAAACTGAAAAACCATGCGAAGGTTTCAGGCGGGCACCTCCACTATGACCGCAGGGACCGCGCCTTGTAACGGAAATAACCGGAGAAAGGAGGCTGTGAAATGGCTGTATTCCGGGTAGAAAAAACGAAGGACTTCACGATCATGTGCAACCACCATCTGCGCAATACGGAACTGTCCTTAAAGGCAAAGGGGCTTCTCTCCCTCATGCTGTCGCTGCCGGAAGATTGGGATTATACCACAAAGGGACTCGCCCATATCTGTAAGGACGGTGTGGATTCGATCACTACCGCCCTGAAGGAGCTGGAGCGGCACGGGTATCTCACCAGGCAGCGCCTCCGCTATGAGAACGGGCAGCTCGGAGATATTGAATATACCATCCATGAAAAGCCTGTAAACGCTGAAAAACAGACGTTTCCACCTAAACGGGAAAATCCAAGACAGGTAAATCCAGGACAGGCAAAACCTGAACAGGTGGAACCAGGACAGGAAAATCCCGCACAATTAAATACTAATCCACAAAGAACTAAAAAATCAAAAACGGATATATCAAGAACCCATCAATCAATCTATCCAGCAGAGCCGGAGGCGGCAGGCCGCCCGGATGGGATGGATCGGATTGGATTGATAGACGCATACAGCAAAATCATCAAAGAAAATATTGAGTATGACTGTATGGTCTCCCGGTATGGGAAAGAACGCTTAGACGAGACCGTGGAGCTTATGCTTGAAGTGGTTTTATCCAAACGCCCCTTTATCCGTATCGCCGGGGATGATTTTCCCAGGGAGGTGGTAAAGGGCCGTTTCCTGAAGATCAATTCCGGCCACCTGGAGTATGTCTTTGACTGTATTGACAAGAACACTACAAAAGTCGGGAATATCAAGGCATACCTGCTGGCGGCGCTGTATAATGCCCCGGCAACAATGGACAGTTATTACCGTGCCGAGGTCAACCATGACCTGTACGGCTGTTAGGCGCCTCTGGGCGTCTTTTTTCATCACGGAAAGGAGGCGGGGCACGATGAAAAGAAATACTGTGCCGGCACGATGCCCGGCGTAACCAAAGAACAGATTCAGGCGGCGCGGGAGGCGGACCTGTTCGCATACCTGCAGTTCCATGAGCCTGGGGTACTGAAACGGGACGGGCCCAATTACCGGCACAAGGAACATGACAGCCTGGTCTATGTAACCGGGAAAAGGTACTGGTACTGGAACAGCCGGGGCCGGAGTATCAACGCCCTGGATTATCTGATCCAGATTCGGGGCTATGGGCTGGTGGATGCGGTCCATACGCTGGTAGGCGGAGAAATCCAGCAGGCACCGGCCTATCGGAGTGCAACAGAAAAAGCCCATGTGCAGAAAGAACCGGAGAAGAAACCTTTTTCTCTCCCCTGGGTCAGACGGTGTGCTACCTCTGCTGTTTCCTATTTACAGCGGCGCGGGATCAGCTCTGATGTGATTGGCCGGTGTTTCCGGAAAGGGCTGTTCTATGAGGCACGGTATCATGGCGAGCCGGTCTGTGTGTTTGTGGGAAAGGATGAAGCCGGCAAAGCGAAGTTTGCCTGTATGCGGAGCATTACCGGCAATCTCAGAAAAGATGTTTACGGCAGCGACAAGGAATATAGCTTCTGCTATCCACCGAGGAATCCGGGCAGCCGCCATGTGGCGGTCTTTGAGGCACCCATTGACGCCCTTTCCCATGCCACGCTGCAGGAATTGAAAGGCTGGAAATGGGACGGCTACCGGCTGTCTTTGGGCGGCACTTCCCATGTGGCGCTGACTGCATTTTTGAAACGCCACCCGGAAATCCGGCGCGTCAGCCTCTACATGGACAATGACCTTGGAGGCCTTAAAAATGCCAGGAGGATCAAGGCAATGCTCCATGAAGATCAGCGGTTCAAACATATCCGGGTGGGGATCAACCCGCCCCGTATAGGAAAAGACTACAACGAAATGCTGCTCCATGTTACGAAGAAAATGAAAGACCATCAACAACAATGCCGCCAGAAACAGGCGGCTATTTCAATTTGACAGGAGGATTTTAGAAATGATGAACACAGAGAACACCGCTTTACAGATGATTGCCGAAGCTGCCCGGTGTCCGGACTATGGCCCCGACATGGTTAAGGCGCTGATGAAAAAGCTGGATATGAACGAGAAAGGCTTTGCACTTCTGATGAACGTCGCCCCTTCCACGGTCCGGCTCTGGACCAGCGGTGCAGCGCAGCCATGCGGAACAGCAAAGCGGCTCATGCAGATTTACGAGACCGGGCCGGAGATCGTCGGCAAGATTGCCGGAGGGCAGCCGCCGGCAGATGAGAGGAATCTATAAATGGCACCGGTCACTATGAAAGATGATGCGCTTCCGCAGATTCACTTAGTCCGTGATACAGATTTAGGCGTATTTGCCTATGAACTCCATATCCTGGCCGGGGATTTCCTGCGGGAAAGTGAATTCAACCTGCGCTCACTGGCAACCAACACCGGGCCGGATTCTATCGCTATCATGGGAAAAAACCACATATGGCTTGCTGATGCCCTGTCTGCCTACTATCCCACAGGAGAGCTTTACCGGATGGCCGCCATGACGGAATACCCCGGCGCCAGGGCTTTCCTGTTCCACACAGAGCGTAAGGAGGACGGACGGCTGTACGGGGATGTCCTGATGACGGACCTTGACACGCTGCGGCAGGACATAGAACGGAATACCCTCTACCCTTACGGAGTCAACATGGAATACCGGGACGGCACGAAGGCGGAGGCAGACATTGAAAAATGGGAGGCAATGGAACTATGCGAAAAGGACGCCCTGAAAACCTGGCGCTACCTCTATGCGCCGGAGCAGGTGACGGAATGGCAGCACCACTATTCCAACCTGTTCAGCCAGTGGAAGGCACAGGCATTTTCCTATATGCCCCAGGATTTGGAGGAACGTCTGAATGTGGAGTATATGGAGGAGGCGCAGAATCCGGACACAGATATGTACCGCATACCCCTGGGAACGGCGAAGCAGTTGCTTCTTGACGGGGCTTCGGTCTACCGCCTCCTTCCCGGAGGGGCGGAAAAGATTGCGCCTATTGCGGCTGTCCGGGCGGGCCTCTGGTATGAGCATTATCGGGAGTTTGCCGTTACCCCGGAGGACCTGGGCGCGCTTGACCGGCTGGTCCGCAGGGAGACAGACCGGCTCATGAGAATACGCCCGCAGCTTGATAAATCACAGGAACGCCGCCCTTCCCCGGAGCGGTGATTTTTTATGACAGACTGGAGGTGATATTGATTGGCGGATAACATACAGCATGAAGATTTCGGGGAAAAGATCGGCGGCGCGAAAAAAGACTTATGGAAGGACCGGGGGCTCTATGTGAACGACCTGGACGCCATGAATGAGCGCGAAGCCGAGAAATTTGTAAAAAAGGATAATATCTGGAAGAAACCGGATTATCAGGCCATGCTTGATGATGGGATTCCCCTTGGCGTGGTGTATTTCATCAAAAAGGCGAGGGACGGATTAAATGCCTCCCCGCAGTATTACCGCAGGGATGATACGCCGGAGAAACGCCTTGCAAGGCAGAAAGAATATATCCAGACGGTACGGGAGCTGCAGGGCGCGGTTTCGGAAGTCCGCACCGTGGAGGACGCCATGCAGGTCTATGACCGTTTCTTTGTGGAAAACGGGTATCTGGAACAGGTGCAGGGCTGGGGCAGCGGAATCCATTACCAGGCAACGGAAAAGGGCCGTGAGAACCCGGCCATTACAAACAAGCTGTCCAATACCCTGATGGTCCGCTCGGCAGGATATTTTGAGCGGAACTTCACACAGAAAGCACAGAAGGAACAGTTTGGCGTTTCCAAAGACCAGAAGGTGCCGAAGGGCTATGCGATCCATTTCAACGACGGGAAGAATACTTATTCCAAAAATAATGACTGGAAACCTGATACCTGGTATGTGACGAAGGGCTATTCCATCTTACAGACAAATTTTGAAACGCGGGAGGCTGCCCTGAAATGGGTGCAGGAGCTGGCAAAAGGCCGCAGCAAAAGCGGAAAGACGCGGTTTGTGCCTCCACAGCTTATCGCTGTGCGGCGAACCGGGCCGGATTACAGAAACGGCGCAGAGATTACCGGTCAGCACTACCTTGATACTTTCGGATTTCGCGGCGGTGAGTTTGGGAACTGGATGAACCAGAATGACCGGCAGGCTTCCCTCAACATGGGGTTTGAAGCGCTCAAAGATTTGGCGGCAGCCCTGCAGGTCAGCGACAAAGATATTGCCTATCAGGGGACGCTTGCTATCGCTTTCGGCGCCAGGGGCAGCGGCAATGCGGCAGCCCACTATGAACCGCTTCGCAAGGTTATCAATCTCACGAAGATGCACGGGGCCGGCTCTTTGGCACATGAATGGTGGCACGGGTTGGACGATTACCTGGGTACGAAAATGGGCGCAAAGGGGATGCTCTCAGAACAGCCCCGCCTCTATGCGCCATTTCAGAAGTTAATTGAAGCCATGAAATATAAACCGGAGACACCGGAGCAGGCGGTGGCCCGTACCGAAGCACAGACGGAGCGCACCCGGAAAAATGCGGCAAGCTGGCTGGATTCTGCGGTGCTCGGTTCTCTGAAACGGCATGGCAATGAGGAACAGATGGAAACTTACGCGGTTCTCAGGGAGGCGTTTCTGTCCGGCGAGGCCGGCTCCGTGGAACGGATCAGTGCCTTTAAGAAGTCTGTCACCGGGCGGGTGATCCCCAAAAGTGAGCGGGAAAGGCTGGAAATATTCGAGCACATGCTGTCCGGGATGCAGGCACAGGAGGCCCCGCAGATTGGACGTGTGGAGACCGATTTTTACCGAAATTCCGTGCGCATGGGAAAGGAATGTGAAAAGGACGGCGGCTATTGGGACAGCAACGTGGAAATGACCGCCAGGGCCTTTGCCTGTTACATCAAGGATAAGCTGCCCTATCAATCGGATTATCTGGTGGGCCATGCGGATTGTGCCGTTACCTTTGTTTCCGATAAAGACGGAAAAATGGAGGTTTTGAAAGCCTATCCTGAAGGTGAGGAACGGCGGGCTATCAACGCGGTATTTGACGAGATCGTGGCAGACCTGAAACGGGAGCAGATACTTACCCATTCGGATGTGACGCTGCCCCTTCCGGCGCAGCCATTAGCAGAGAATGAGCAGATTTCCATATTTACGGCAGAGCGGCCTTCGGTCATGGCACAGCTTGCAGCGGCGAAGCCGGCAGAAAAAACTACCCCGGCACAGGCGGTCCCGAAAAAGAGCCGTGTGCCGGAGATTTAAGGAGGTGTGAAAGATTTTGGAAGAAAATAAAGATTACCGTGCTTACCGGTACGGCGATTATTTGGAACCAGGTGCAGAGCTGAAAATCGAGCACAGTGTTTCTTGTGAAGATGTGGATATTTCCTCCCTGATTACAATGGGCGCCGAAAATCTGGAGGCCATGCGCCAGGGAAGTATCGACGGTGAACAGAAAGCCTATGAGATTGTGGTCGCGGCGGCAAAGCAATGGGAAAAGCAGGCAGCCGCCACGCAGATGATCAACCGGGCGCTTTCTTACCTGCGAACCCCGGAGGTGACGCATACCGCAAATGAATGGCGCAAAACCGGCAACTGGCGGAATGACGAAGAAATCAGCAACCGCGTCTACCGCATGAGTTGTGGTATTTGGGAAGATACCAAATATGACCGGGAAACCAAACAGAGCGTACCGGTTGCCTGGTATGTGACCTGGGATGTCTATGTGAACTCCCCAAAGCAGGGCTATGGCGAAAAGATTGCCGGGCAGAATCAGAAACGCTACACGGACAAGGCCGCCGCTGAAAAGTATCTGGAAGGCCGGAAAAAAGCCTACTCCCATTTATTCACGGAAATTTCCCCGCAGATACCAAAACAGTATGAGCACCATTTCACTGTATATGGAGCACTCCTGCCGGGGTACACGGTGGAGGGTCAGGAACCGGTAAAAACAGACCGTACCGCCGCCGATGTTTCGGAGGGCGGTATTTCTATGCCTGAAAAACCGGAGAAGCCTTCCGTGCTGGGAAAGCTGTCTGCGGCCAAAACGCAGGAGAAAACACCTGCCGCTCCCGGTGCGGCAAATAAAAAGAAGGAGGATATGCAGCTATGAAGGTGTTAATGGTAGAGCCGGGCAAATCGCCCTATGAGACTGAAATTGAGGGCGGGCTGGAATCCTTGCAGGCAGCCGTTGGCGGAGATATTCAGGCAACTTATCCCTTTGACGATCTGGTTGGGCTGATCTGCAATGATGAAGGCAAGCTCATAGGTCTGCCCTTAAACCGGGCACTTTATGATGATGAGGGCCATTTGTACGATATTGTTCCCGGCAATTTTTTGATCATCGGTTTGGGCGAAGAAGATTTTACAGACCTTCCCGCTGACCTGATAGAGAAATACACGGAGCGATTCAAATACCCGGAGAAGTTCTTCCGGCTGGCGGGTGAGATCGTTGCGGTGAAGCAGCCCCTCCCACCGGAAGAAAAGCAGCAGCCGGCTTCTGTCATGGAGGAACCGGGCAGGGATGACATAAGGCTTGACGATACCACGGATTTGGCCTTTGACCTGGATGAATTTTTCAGGCAGAACAGCGGGGCCTATGCAGACCTGTACCCGGATTCCCATGCAGAGAAAGAGCGCATGGCGGACGAGCTGCTTTCAGGAGATACCGGAAAAATCCGAATGAGGCTGGCGGCATTTGAGCGCGAGGAACACATGGAGGGAGAAACAGCGCCGCTTTTAGCGCGTATTTCTTCCTATGAAAAAGAGTACGGGATCAGCACTTATTCTATTTATCAGCTTGGCTTATCGGACAATACAGATAACCTCCGTTTTATGTCTCTGGACTGGCTGGAAAGCAAAGGGTTTTCCGTGGATCGGGATCATTACCAGATGGTCTATGCAAGGCAGCGGGAACCGGGCGAAACACTGGAGGATATTTACAGGCGGTTCAATATCGACCACCCGGAAGATTTCAGGGGCCACTCCCTTTCCGTTTCCGATGTGGTGGTCCTGCATGAGAATGGCGCGGACGCCGCATATTACGTGGACAGTATCGGCTTCAAGGAGCTGCCGGGCTTCTTTGACGCAGGGGCACCGGAGGCCAGGCGGGATGTTTCGGTGCGGGAACAGCTTGACAATGCAAGGAAACAGGCAGCGCAGACAGAGCCGAAAGCGCCGGATAAAAGGCCCAGAGAGCCGGAAAGGAGCTGATAGCTTATGCTGATGGCAGTAGAAGGTCCCTATGCCCTGATGGTGCAGCCGGACGATATTTTAATCTCTCCCCGTGAGGTAGACGAGCATTTTGGAACGATGGTCTGCTTCCACTCCCGCTACGCACTGGGTGACAGCCACAATTACATGGATAAAGACGATTTCCTGCGGGAGATGTATTTAGATACCGTGGGACATGATGAAGCGGGCCTGAAACGCTATGAACACATGGTGAACATTGTGAGCAGCCGGTTCCGGCACGGGCCCAAGACGGAGGAACAGGCGGTTGATGACGCCATGCTGAAGGTGATCTCCGAAAAATACATTACGCTGCCCCTTTATCTGATGGATCACAGCGGCCTTGCCATGCAGACCACAAGTTTCAATGATCCCTGGGACAGCGGGCAGGTGGGATGGATTTATGTTTCCAAAGAGGATGCCCTAAAAGAGTTCGGCGGCGAAAAAATGACCGGCGCCCTTCGGAAAAAGGCGGAGGATCTGATGCGCAGCGAAGTGGCCGCTTATGATTCCTACCTGCGGGGCGAGTGCTACGGATTTGAGCTTTACAAAAACGGCGAACTCACGGATAGCTGCTGGGGCTTTATGGGCGACCTGGCCGATGTCTGTAAAGATATGGCTGAATATCTCCCGGAGGGCTGTAAGAATATGGTGGACCACCTGGAGGAACAGGATCACCCGGCGACCATCATCAAGACGCTTTTGAAACATGCGAAAATTCAGGTGAACCAGGCGGCAAAAGCCTTTGAACATACCCCGCGCCAGCAGGTGATCGGGGACGCTCGTTAAACAGTTATTTCCTATTTATTATTACAGATTCTATCAGGAAGGAGGATGCACATGCAGGAAGAATTGGAACAGCGGACCGTTTCGGTCTCCATCCAGGCGGCAAAGCTGTCCGGGCGGGTGCTGCGTTCTGCGATTGCCGCTGTGCTCAGGAAAATGGAGCAGGAACGCACTACCCCGAAAGTCGGCAGGAACAGCATGAAACGGCTGACCTATAAAGACCCTGGAGCCAATACCATTGAAGTGTCCGGCAGAATCCGCTCTTTTGAGCGGTACGCCAGGAAACACCAGGTCCGCTACCATATTGAAAAAGAGCTGGGGACCGATCCCCCGAAATGGACGGTCTATTTCAAAGCAAACCAGGCGGACGCACTGACAGCGGCTTTTAAGGAATTTACGAGGAAGGATCTTACCCGCAGCACCAGGCCGTCGCTTCTTTCCCAGCTTCATAAATTTAAGGAGCTGGCGCAGGCGCTTGGCCGTGACCGGGTAAAGAACAAGGAACACGGAGGGCCGGAACGATGAAGATAGATACCGATGCCCTGAAAAAGCAGGTGATCCTCCATCTGCCCTATCTTCTGTTCCTTCTGGTCTTTGCGAAGCTGGGCGAGGCGGTTCGCCTTGCCCCCGGAGCGGATGCCTCACAGAAATTATTAGGGCTTTCCGAAGGTTTCTCACTGGCTTTTCAGAGTATGTGGCCCGGTGCGGCGCTGGACTGGCTGGTGGGATTATGCGGTGCGGTGATTGTGCGGCTGGCAGTCTATCTTAAAGGAAAGGATGCCAAAAAGTACCGCAAAAATGTGGAATACGGGAGCGCCCGCTGGAGTGCATAATCTTAACTGTAAACAACACCTTTATAGACGCAGGAGGGATATGCACATGAGCAATTACAATAAAATCACAGCCCTTTACTCCCGCCTTTCCGTAGGCGACGAGGACAGGGACGGCGGCGAGAGCAACAGCATACAGAACCAAAAAATCTTTTTGGAGAACTACGCCAAAGGACAGCACCTAACCAATATCCGGCACTACATTGACGACGACGAAAGCGGCAGGTTCTTTGACCGTTCTGCTTATTCCCGCATGATTGAAGATGTGGAAAGCGGCAAAATCGGTGTCTGCATTATGAAAGACCTTACCCGCTGGGGGCGCGACTATCTCCAAGTCGGCAACGCTATGGAGATTTTCAGACGGAACAATGTACGCTTTATCGCAGTCAACAACGGCATAGACAGCGAAAACCCTGACACATTAGAGTTTGCCCCTTTTATCAATATCATGTCGGAGTGGTACGCAAAGGACATCAGCAAAAAAGTGAAAACGGGCATTAAGACCAAAGGCATGAGCGGAAAGCCGGTTGCCACCGAAGCCCCTTACGGCTATATCAAAGACCCGGACAACAAGGACTTTTGGATAATCGACAAGGAAGCCGCCGAGGTTGTACGCCTTATTTTCCGTCTGTTTTTGGACGGGAAAAACCGAAACCAAATCGCCGTATATCTGACACAGGAGCAAATCCCGACCCCTACATTCTACATGAAAGACCGGGGGCGGGGGACTTGTAAAAATAAAACGCTCAATGAGAATAACCGCTACAAGTGGAACAAAGCCACGCTGACCCATATCCTCACGCGGCAAGAGTATTGCGGCGATGTAGTCAACTTCAAGACCGCAAAGCATTTCCGAGATAAGAGAAACCACTATGTAGACAGAAGCCAGTGGCACATCACAGAAAATGTGCATGAGCCGATTATCGACCGCACCGACTTTGAAAATGTGCAGCGGATTTTGGAAAACGCACCTGTCAAACGCCCCAACGGGGACGGAGAAATCCACCCTCTGTCAGGCTTGCTTTTCTGTAAAGACTGCGGCGCAAAAATGCACATCCGCATAGATTACAGGAACGGCGGCAAGCGCCATGTTGCCTATTGCAGCGAGTACCACAAGGGAAAAGCCAAAAATCCCAAGTGCAGCTCTCCGCACATCATGGACGCGGATCTGCTTATGCAGACCGTCGCAGATGTGCTGAAAAAAATCGCGGAATACTCTATCAGCAACCGGGCAGAGTTTGAAGCCTTAGTGAAAAAGAGCCTTGCCATGCAGCAGACTGACAAAGTAAAGAAACAACAGAAGCGTATCCCGCAAATCACGACGCGCCTTGAACAGATTGACAAGGTGCTGAATAAACTTTATGAGGACAACGTGCTGGGTACTATCCCACAAGACCGCTATGAGCAGATGTCGCAGAAGTATTCCGAAGAATACTACTCACTGAAAGCGGAGCTTGAACAGCTTAGGGAGCAGCTATCCGCTTTTGAAAACGCGGGAGGACGGGCGCAGAAGTTTGTAAAGCTGATAGACCGTTACGCTGACTTTACCGACCTTACCCCGACTATCCTCAACGAGTTTATCAGCCGGATTGAAGTGCATGAACGCGACAAGAAAAGGGCAAAACAGGCTATTCAGCATATCGGGATATACTTTAACCATATCGGCAGATTTGAAAATGAACTGACACAGCTTGCAGAGCCGACAGAGCAGGAAATCCGGCAAATGCGTGAGGAAATCGAAGAAGCAAGAAAGGAAAAGAGCCGAGCCTACCACCGCAACTATTCAAGAGAATACCGGGCGAGAAATCTTGAAAAGCAACGGGAGTATGACCGTATCAAAGCGCGGGAATATCGGGCGAAGAAAAAGGCGCAGGCTGCCGCTGCACTGTCCGCACCATAAAACAGAATAGCCAACATCAGAGAGGGATTTTCCGAACTACGGGAAGTCCCTCTTTTGCGCCCGGAGAAAGGAGAAACCGATTGACAGAAAAGAAAGGAACACCTACCCCACTGACTAAGCCGGACGGAGTTATCACGACACAGAGGAACGGGCAGACCATTGTTGCGGAGCTGTTTTTCAATCCCAACGGCACAGAAACATTCTCCGACAAGTTGCTGAAAACGATACTTGCCGACAGTCTGCGTTTTTCTGCGTCTGACGGTCAAGAGCCGGAAAAAACAGAAATCTTGCGATAACAGCCGCCCCGACGATACATTCCCCGTTTGGGCGGTTTTTATCGTCAAAAACGCCGTTTTACCCAAGTCAAGAGTCGAGGAAAACACCCGAAAAATGCCCCTATTGCGTAACAGGGGCGCAGAAAGGAGCTTGCATGAGAACAGGGCTTACCAAACAGGAAAAGACCACTGATATATGGTTTGACGAGAAAGACCCCCTTATCCATATCCGCACCCACAACACCAACCTCAAAAAGCGGCTTGCCGCTTATGCCGAGCAGTACCCCGACGAGTGCTGCAAGACTGACACAGACCCCGAAACAGGTTGCATGGAGTTTGATATTGCAAAGGGGCGTTTCTCTTTCCGTCTGACCGCCCCATACAGCGAGGAACGCCGGGAAGCAGCGCGGCGGTACGCCAGAGAGAACAACGCCGCCGACAGGCTAAAATGATGTAGATACAAGCACAGGTATTCAGGTAAATTGAAGAAAAACTTAATAATATGCGACTTTAATTTTGGCTCACGATTATGTATAATATACTTGAAAACAATTTTTGATAGCAAGTAAAGGAGTGAAAAAAATGTTACCAATTTCTGACATTATTATCCGTTCAATTAGCGGGTATGTGTTTATAGTTCCAATTCTCATATTGTATTTTTTATATCTTAGAAAATCGGGAAGAGAGCAAAGCCTTCTTCATATTGCTGCTGTATTTGTGTTTTGCTATTATCTATTTGGAATTTTAACCGTAGCAGGTATTGGCTATACAAGCACAATATCATTTAGTCCAAAGATTTCCCTGATTCCGTTTCTCGGTATGATAACCGGACCAATAGATACTATACTTAATTTAATTTTATTTGTACCTTTAGGAGTTTTCCTGCCATTTCTGTATAAAAAGTATCATCACATAAAGACAGTTGCATTAACTGGCTTTTTATTCTCTTTATCTGTTGAAATTGTTCAGATGTTTGGCTGGGGTTCATCGGATATAAATGACCTTATTATAAATACGGCTGGAGCCTGTTTGGGATATTGGATTTATTATCTGTTATCAAAAGCTTTGCCGAATAATTTTAGAAAAAAACTTCAATCCGAGAATGTTAATGGTACGGTCGAAGTGCTTTTGTTTGTAATTTATATATATATGGTTATGGTTACAGTTCAACCCTGGGTAATCCATGATGTATTGAACATCGGATAAAGTGTTTTTTCAACAGCACACAACATAAATAAAATAACCCACTCACAAGGGCAGCCGAGAAAATCGACTGTCCTTTTTCTATGCCTATGAGCAGAAAGGAGCGACCAACCATGACAAAACCAAAAGAGAAAACCCGCGAGGAGCTGCAAGCCGAGATTGAGGACGGAAAGAAGAAAATCCGCCAGTTTGAGAACCGGGAAAAGATGTTGCGTCAGAAGCTGTCCAAAGAGGAACGCAGAACACGCAGCCACCGCCTTATCGTCCGGGGCGCAGTCTTTGAAAGCATTGTGCCGGAAGCAAAGAACATGACCGACGAGGAAGCCGCAGCACTTCTTAGGTTTGCACTGACGAGTGAGCCGGTACAGGAATATCTGAAAAAACGAGCCGAGAACGGGGACGCTGAATAAATCCCTTAGACACTAAGGGCGCACTTATACACCCTAACGGGCGTGTGCGCTCTGCCGAGGGCTTTATCTTCGCACAGGGATTTTACCCCGCGCTACGATTGGCGGCTTTGCCGCAGACAGGGGACGCTACACTTCCCCTGCGACAGCTTGCGCTGTCTACCCTTTTGTGTACTTGCGGAAATCGAACACCTTGCTACGCAAGCTATTCATTTTCCACAAGTTTTATATCCGCTATACTGGAGGTGATACCCATAGCCATTTACCATTGTAACATTAGCATAGTCAGCCGGGGCAAAGGCAAATCAGCCGTTGCCGCAGCCGCCTACCGAAGCGGCGAAAAGCTGACAAACGAGTGGGACGGAATGACCCACGACTACACCCGCAAAGGCGGCGTTGTCCATAACGAAATCATGCTGCCGCCCCATGCCCCACCCTCTTTCTCTGACCGTTCTACCTTATGGAACAGCGTGGAGCTTTATGAGAAAGCCGGAAACGCCCAGCTTGCGCGTGAGATTGACGCAGCACTCCCCATAGAATTATCACGAGAGGAACAGATACGGCTTGTCCGGGAATACTGTTCCTCTCAATTTGTTTCCAAAGGAATGTGTGTGGATTTTGCTATCCATGACACCGACAGTGGCAACCCCCATTGTCATATCATGCTAACTATGCGACCACTTGACGAGCGCGGCGCATGGGCGGCGAAGTCCAAAAAGGAATATGACCTTGACGAGAACGGCGAGCGCATACGCTTGCCAAGCGGCAGATACAAGACCCACAAGGTTGACCTCACAGGTTGGAACGACAAAGGTAACGCCCTCTTGTGGCGCAAGGCGTGGGCTGATATTTCAAACAGCTATCTTGAACACGCCGGAAGCACAGAGCGTATCGACCACCGCAGCAACGCCGAGAGAGGAATTGACGAGATACCCACTGTCCACATGGGCGTAGCCGCCTGTCAAATGGAGAAGAAAGGCATAGCCACCGAGAAAGGCGAACTGAACCGGGCTATCCGCAAATCAAACAGACTGATAAAGGAAATCCGGGCGCAGATCGGCAACCTCAAAGAATGGATTGCCGGACTGCTTGCGGCGTGGGAAACTGCCCCAAGAAAACCACAGCCGCCAAAGTCCCCGAACCTTGCAAATCTTCTGATGAGGTATTTGAGCGTTCAGAGGGAAAAGAGCCGGAAGTATTCGCAGAGCTGGCAGCACCAACACGCAGCCGACGAACTGAAAACCATATCACAGGCAGCGAATTATCTTGCGGAGCATGGTATCTCCACTCTTGACGAGTTGGACGCTTCTCTTTCCTCTGTCAGTGATGAAGCCTTTTCTATCCGGGAGGGAATGAAAACCGCCGAGCAGCGCATGAAAGAGCTGCAAAAGCTGATAGAGAACGGCGAGAATTATTTGCAGTACAAGCCCATTCATGCCGAACTGAAAAAGCTGAAAAATGGCTGGACGAACAAACGGGATAAGTATGAGGAAGCCCACCGCGCCGAGCTGACTCTATGGAACGCAGCAAGCCGCTATCTCCATGCAAATCTGACGGATACAAAGACGCTGCCTATCTCCGAATGGAAACAGGAATACGCTGACCTCAAAGCGCAGAGAGATACCGACTACACCAAACTGAAAGCTGCCCGCGCCGAAGTTGCCGAGCTTCAGAAGATACGCAAATGCGTGGATATTGCGCTGAAAGCCGAGCAGCCGGAGCAGACACAGAACCGCACCAAGCGGCAGGAACAGGAGAGATAAAGAAAAGGACGGGCAAGCTATTTTGCCTGTCCGTCCTAAATGTTTTCTGATAAAATGGATGCTATTGATACCTAATATTAAAACCAACTTGCTCTTTCGTCCCTAAATTCGGGCTGGTCACTATGCTCATAAGGATTATAATTATTCAAATTGCAACCAAACTCTTTCAATGATTTTATTTTATTATCCTTTGTCCATTCAACCAGCGAAATTCCATCAAATTCCTCTATGCTCCCATTGTTCATTTCATTTTTGAAATACCACTCCACAATCGTCTGATTTCCTTTGTGGAAAAATTGTTTGATTTCCCAAGCAACGACTTTGCCACGAGTATTCCATTCCTGAAACCAGTGTTTTACGATTTGACGGTTATTATATTTTGGACACCAACTTTCAGTATAAATTACATCTTCTGCAAAAATATCATCAATACCTAAATCCTGTTTTGTAAGCCACATTTCAAACCATAAGTGAATAATTTTTTCTCTTTCATTCACAATCCAGCACCTCACTAACTTCCGATTTTTCGGTTTCATTCTACATCAAAACTATGAACAATTCAACCACAGAAAGAGAGGTATCAACTATGTATTACACCCAAGAACAAATAGACCGCGCCAACCAAGCCGACCTTGTTTCTTTTCTGCAAGGACAGGGCGAGCAGCTTACCCGCGCCGGACAGGAATACCGTTGGAAACGGCATGACAGCTTGACTATCCGGGGAAACAAATGGTACAGGCACAGCCAAAGCAAAGGCGGCGCACCCATTGATTTTGTCATGGAGTTTTTCGGAAAGAGCTTTACCGAAGCCGTAGAACTGCTGACGGGAGAAAAAGGCGCAGCACCGCCGCCGGACAGACCAAGCCCCGCGTCCTTTTCTGACTTCCGATTGCCGCCCCGCAATCCCGACAACCGCATAGTGAGGAACTACCTCACAGCCGTTCGCCGCATTGATGAAGATGTGTCGGGCTTTTTCTTTTCCACCGGGGATATTTACGAGGAAGCCGCCCACCATAACGCCGTATTCGTAGGGCGGGACGAGGACGGAGTACCACGCTACGCCCACCAGCGTGGCACAGCCGGGAACTTCCGGCTTGATGTGAAAGGCAGCGACAAAGCCTTTAACTTCTGCTATCGGGGCGATGGCGAAAGATTGTTTGTCTTTGAAGCCCCTATTGACCTGTTATCTTTTCTCTGTCTGTTCAAAAAGGACTGGCAAAAGCAAAGCTATCTTGCGCTGGGTGGCGTGGGAGATAAAGCCCTTATGCGCTTTCTCTCTGACCGCCCGAACATCAAGACCGTATATCTCTGCCTTGACAGCGACCAAGCCGGAAACGACGCTTGCAGCCGCCTTGTGGAGCTTATGCCGGAGGGCTTGACCGTCCACCGCCTTATTCCTCTTTTCAAAGACTGGAACGAGGTGCAGACGCGCCGGAATGAAATCACAGACGGGAAATATCTGCGGGAAGCTGTCTATGGCTTGAAAGAGCCGCCACAGGAAGAAACCGTTGAGATTATCCGAATGAGCGAGGTTGACACACAGACCGTTGAATGGCTATGGAAACCGTATATCCCCTTTGGGAAAGTAACCATAGTACAGGGCAACCCCGGCGAGGGAAAGACCACCTTTGCGCTGCGCCTTGCCGCTGCCTGTACTACTGGCGGGACGCTTCCGGGCATGAAGCCCATGCAGCCGTTTCAAGTGATTTATCAGACCGCCGAGGACGGTTTGGGCGATACCGTCAAGCCCCGCTTGATAGAAGCTGCCGCAGATCTTGACCGGGTGCTTGTGATTGATGAAGCAAAACGGGAGCTTACCCTGTCCGACGAGCGCATAGAGAAAGCAATCATACAGAACGGGGCGCGTCTGATTATCCTTGACCCCATACAGGCGTATATGGGCGACAAAGCTGACATGAACAAGGCAAACGAGGTGCGCCCCATTTTTCGTCGCCTTGCCGAAGTTGCGGAGCGTACCGGGTGCGCCGTTATCCTTATCGGACACCTCAACAAAGCTGCCGGAGGACAGAGCGCATACAGGGGCTTAGGTTCTATCGACTTTAGAGCCGCAGCAAGGAGCGTCCTTTTAATCGGGCGCGTGAAGCGTGAGCCGAATGTGCGTGTTATCATTCACGACAAATCTTCCCTTGCGCCGGAGGGAAAGCCCGTTGCCTTTTGCCTTGACCCGGAAACAGGCTTTGAGTGGATAGGCGAATATGATATAACCGCCGACGAGTTGCTGTCCGGTGCGGGCGGCAATAACGCCACCAAAACCGAACAGGCTGAAAAGCTGATACTTGACCTACTGGCAGACGGGAAAGAGCTTGCCAGCGAGGACATAGAGAAAGCCGCAGCCGACGCAGGGATTTCTGCCCGTACTGTCCGGGCGGCAAAGAAAAATCTTGACGGGCGCATTACTTCAAAGCGTATCGGCGCAGCATGGTATCACGCCCTAAAAAAGTGAACTGGCAAAATCCAAGTGGCAAAATCCAGATACCTTGCCACTTTGCCACTTCGCCACTTCAACCATAATCCCACAGCCTCATGTATGACCGCGTGGGGCTTTATCGTGGAAAAAAGAGCCTATGTTGCGTCAATAACTCAAAAAGGCACTTGACAAAACGCTTCATGGGGCAACAAAACAGATATTGCCCCTTTTATAGACCCGAAACCGGAAAACAACATTATCCTGACGCAGACCGAGGGGCTTATGATGTCCGGCAGGCCGAAGAATCCGGCCCATGCCCGCAATAAAAATGTGCTGGTAGTCGGTGGTTCCGGCTCTGGCAAGACGAGATTTTTTATCAAGCCCAATCTTATGCAGATGCACAGCTCCTATGTCGTCACCGATCCGAAAGGTACGGTCTTGATTGAGGTGGGAAAGCTGTTAAGCCGCGGCACACCGAAACTGGATAAGGACGGCAACCCGGTCCGGGGAAAGAATGGAAAAATCGTGTATGAGCCTTATAAGATCAAGGTATTCAATACGATCAACTTTTCAAAAAGTATGCACTATAACCCTTTTGCTTACATTCACAATGAGAAGGATATTCTGAAACTGGTAACGGTGCTGATCGCAAATACCAAAGGAGAAGGAAAATCCGGCGACGATTTCTGGGTCAAGGCCGAAACTTTGCTTTACACAGCATTGATCGGCTATATCTATTATGAGGCCCCCACAAACGAGCAGAATTTTTCCACTCTGGTAGAAATGATAAACGCTATGGAGGTCCGGGAGGATGACGAAAGTTTCAAAAATGCCGTTGACCTTCTCTTTGACGCACTGGAACAGAAAGACCCGGACCACTTCGCCTTACGCCAGTATAAAAAATACAAACTTGCGGCGGGCAAGACAGCAAAATCTATCCTTATTTCCTGCGGTGCCAGACTTGCCCCCTTCGACATTAAGGAAGTCCGGGAGATCACTATGTATGACGAGTTGGAGCTTGACTTGGTTGGAGATAGGAAAACGGCGCTGTTTTTTATTATCAGCGATACGGACGCGACCTTCAATTTCCTTGTCAGCATGGCCTATACGCAGTTGTTCAATCTGCTGTGCGAGCGTGCCGATGACAAGTACGGCGGCAGGCTGCCGGTACATGTGCGGTGCCTGATCGACGAGGCCGCCAACATCGGGCAGATTCCAAACCTGGAAAAGCTGATGGCAACGATCCGTTCCAGGGAGATTTCGGCCTGTCTGGTCCTGCAGGCGCAGAGCCAGCTAAAGGCGCTTTATAAGGACAACATGGACACCATCATCGGCAACTGTGACGCTTCCCTTTTCCTGGGAGGCAAGGAAGAAACCACGCTGAAAAGCTGGAACTCCCTGCTTGGGAAAGAGACCATCGACATGTATAACACCAGCGTCACGAAAGGCACCCAGGAATCCCACGGCCAGAATTTTCAGAAGCTGGGAAAGGATTTGATGTCGGTGGACGAGCTGGCCGTCATGGACGGTGGGAAATGTCTGCTGCAGATCAGAGGCGTGCGCCCTTTCCTCTCCCGGAAGTACGATATTACCAGACACCCAAATTACCGGCTGCTTTCCGATTTCAATGAGAAGAACGCTTTTGACATTGAGAAATTTTTATCTACAAAAATGCCGATGCGTCCCGGCGAGCTGTACCGTAATTATGAGGTCACAGCGGAGGATTTGGAGGCTCCGGCTATATGATGATGTAGCTGCCTGTTAAGGTTTCTGGCTTTGACGGGCTTTTTCTTTTCACCGGAAGGAGGTTTTATTGAGGATTCGTGCCCCTCCCTGACAACTGAATATTTTTTCAGGTATATCCTGAACTCTGCCGCCCCTGTGCTTTTTGTAAATGTTCTTGAAGCACAGGGGCGTTTTTTCGTTTCCGGCCTGATATGGCCACAACACAAAAACAATATTTCTTAAATTAAAGGAGGAACTTTATGGCTTTTTTTGCAAGTGCGATTGATACCCTGAAAATCCTGGTTATTGCTCTGGGCGCTGGCCTCGGCGCATGGGGCGTCATCAACCTTCTGGAAGGTTATGGCAATGACAACCCTGGTGCCAAATCCCAGGGCATGAAACAGCTTATGGCTGGCGGCGGCATTGCGCTGGTGGGTGCCACGCTGATCCCGCTGCTCTCCGGCCTGTTCGGTTAATAGCCAATGGGCAGTCTGTTTGAACGGATAACAGACTGGATTAAAGAGGGCTTAATCGAAGCGATTACAGGACAATACACCGGTATCTTTGAGTCCGTCAACAGCCAGGTCTCGGATGTGGCCTCACAGGTAGGACAGACACCGCAGGGCTGGAATGGCGGCGTGTTCAGCATGATCCAGAATCTTTCTGAAACCGTCGTCATTCCCATTGCGGGAATTATCCTGACTTTTGTCCTTGTCTATGAACTGATCCAGATGATCCTGGAAAAGAACAACATGCACGATTTTGATACGTTCAACATCTTCAAGTGGATTTTCAAAACCTTTGTTGCCACATACCTGCTCACCAACTGCTTTACTATCGTCATGGCGGTGTTTGACGTCGCCCAGAATGTGGTGAGCCAGAGCGCCGGCGTGATAAACGGGAACATGGACGTCACCGCTGCGCTGGCCGACCTGGAAACGCAGCTTGAAGCAATGGGGATGTGGGAGCTGATCGGCCTGTGGCTGGAGACCAACATTATCAACCTGTGCATGTGGGTGTTGTCCATCGTGATCTTTGTCATTGTGTATGGCCGTATGATTGAAATATATCTTACAGTCAGCCTGGCACCCATACCCTTTTCCACAATGGCAAACCGTGAATGGGGGCAGATGGGGACAAATTACCTGCGCTCCCTGTTTGCTTTAGGTTTCCAGGGGTTTTTGATCCTGGTCTGCGTTGCAATTTATGCGGTGCTGGTCCAGTCAATCCCTTCTTCCGGCGACATTCACGGCGCAATCTGGGGCACGGCAGGCTATACGGTCCTGCTGGCCTTTGCCCTGTTTAAGACAGGCTCGCTATCCAAAAGTATTTTTAACTCGCATTAGCGTGTAACCAACCTATATTTTAACAAGAAGGAGGACTTTTCTATATGAGTAAGACAAACAACGAACCCATGCAGCCGGAGGCACAGACGGGTGAAAGCTTGAAGCTGGATGTAACTGTGCGCCCGATTGCCCCGATGGGGAACCTGCTGGCTTACGCCAATGTGACGATTGGGGACTGTTTCAAGATTGACGGCTTCCGCATCTGCTCCGGTGAAAACGGCCTGTATGTCAACATGCCTTCCACCCAGGATAAGCAGGGAAAATGGAGGGATGTCTGCTGGCCGGTGACGGCGGATTTCCGCAGGCAGCTTAACGACGCCCTGATCGAAGGGTACGGCCAGGCGATTGAAAATTTGCAGGCCACCCTTGAAGCGACAAAGGGAGCGGCGGAGAAACCTTCCTTGACCGGTGCCCTGAAGGATAATGCCGGCAAGGTCAAGACGCAGCCGGCAAAATCTGCTCCCGCCAAGAATGAGCAGGCCCGATAATGCCGGAGGCTGGAAAATATGGCATCGTGTACGCAGACCCGCCCTGGCGTTACGATATGAAACGCGGCAATGGGGTGGCGGAAAACCATTACCCCACCATGAGCATAGAAGAAATATGCGCACTGCCGGTTACAGACCTTGCGGCCAGAGACAGTGCGCTTTTTCTATGGGCCACCTTCCCACAGCTCAATGAAGCCTTCCGGGTGATCGAAGCATGGGGATTCAAATATAAGACGCTGGCCTTCCTCTGGCTGAAACAGAACCGGAAAGCGGATTCCTGGTTTTATGGGATGGGATTCTGGACCCGCTCTAATGCGGAGGTGTGCTTACTGGCGACCAGGGGGCACCCGAAACGCCAGTGCGCGGGAATCCATCAGTTTGTGATCTCCCATATCGAGCAGCACAGCAAAAAGCCGGACGAGGTACGGGATAAGATTGTGAAGCTCATGGGCGACCAGCCCAGGGTAGAGCTTTTTGCAAGACAGCAGACCCCCGGCTGGGATGTGTGGGGCAATGAAGTGGAATCCACGGTCACGATGCAGGAACGAAATCAGTAAGATACAGCATGAATGGAGGTGAATTTACATGCCCTATGTACCCGTACCCAAAGACTTAACAAAAGTCAAGACCAAGCTGGCGTTTAACCTGACGAAGCGCCAGCTCATTTGTTTCAGCCTGGCCGCACTGGTGGGGCTGCCGGTATATTTCCTTACCCGCGGCGCTATCGGCAACTCGGCGGCAGTGCTGTTGATGATCGGGCTTATGATGCCCTTTTTCTTTTTCGCCATGTATGAGCGGGACGGACAGCCGGCGGAGAAACTTCTGAAAAACAGGCTCCGCCATAAGCTCTGGCCGAAGAAACGGCCATACCGGACGGAAAACCTGTATAAATCCATGTCAAAGAAGGAGGTTACGAGGATTGCCAAAAACCAAACAGCAGGAGGCCCAGGAAAAACGTCTGCAAAGAAACATCAGGCAGGCAAAAAAGACCAGGGCCGACGCAAAGACAAGCGGAAATAAGACTGTCCGCACTAGGCCGCCTAAAAAGGGCGGCTTTTTTGCCGGGCTGAAAACGGACGCCCCGCAGACGGTCCAGCAGAGTATTCCCTATAAGGAAATGTACCGGGATGGAATCTGCCGGCTGACGGATAAGCTCTACACCAAGACGGTGCAGTTTTTTGATATTAACTACCAGCTTGCACAGGCGGATGACAAAGCGCAGATTTTTGAGGGCTACTGTGATTTCCTCAATTATTTTGACGCTTCGATCCATGTGCAGCTTACTTTCATCAACCAGCGGGCCAATATGCAGGATTTTGCCCGCAGTATCGACATTCCCATCCGCGGCGACGAATATGACGGAATCCGCAGAGAGTATGGGGATATGTTAAAGAGCCAGCTCCAAAAAGGCAACAACGGCCTTACAAAGCGGAAATATATCACCTTCGGCATTGAGGCTGACGACCTTCGCACCGCGAAGATGCGCCTGGAGCGGATCGAGGCCGACGTGCTGGCAAATTTCAAAGCCTTAGGAGCGCAGGCAAAGCCGTTAGACGGGCTGGAACGCCTGGAGCTCCTTCACAGCCAGCTACACCCGGACGGGCAGGAAAAGTTTCATTTTACCTGGGCGGACCTGCCGAAAACGGGGCTTTCCACAAAGGATTTTATTGCGCCCTCCGGCCTGTCGTTCTCGAATGACGGAAAGACCTTCCGGGTGGCCGACCATTCCGGGGCGGTGTCTTTTTTGCAGATTTTAGCGCCGGAACTGACGGACCGGCTGCTGGCGGAGCTTTTGGACCTGGACGACGCCGTGACGGTGAACCTGCATATCCAGTCCATTGACCAGACCCAGGCGATCAAGAACATCAAGCGCAAGATGTCCGATTTGCAGAAAATGACCATTGAGGAACAGAAGAAAGCGGTCCGTGCCGGGTATGACATGGACATCATACCTACCGACCTTGCCACCTACGGCGAAGAAGCAAAGAATCTCTTACAGGATTTGCAGAGCCGGAATGAGCGCATGTTTCTTGTGACGGTGCTGGTGGAGAATATCGCTTCCAAACGGCAAAAGCTGTTTAATGATATTCTGTCTGCCTCCGGTATTGCGCAGAAATATAACTGTGCCCTGAAACGTCTGGACTACCAGCAGGAACAGGGGCTTATGTCCTCTCTTGCCTTAGGGTTGAACCAGATTGAAATTGAGCGTGGGCTTACGACCAGCAGCACCGCCATTTTCGTGCCGTTTACGACCTGCGAGCTGTTCCAGGAGGGCGAGGCTCTTTATTATGGTCTGAACGCATTAAGTAATAACCTGATCATGGCGAACCGCAAGAACTTAAAGAATCCAAACGGCCTGTTCCTGGGAACGCCCGGCAGCGGCAAGTCCTTCTCTGCCAAGCGTGAGATCGTCAACGTGTTCCTTTTGACGGAGGATGACATCATTATTGCAGACCCGGAAAATGAGTACGGGCCTCTGGTACAGCAGTTTGGAGCCCAGGGGCAGGTCATTGACATTTCCCCGACTTCCACCAACTATATCAATCCGATGGACATTAACCTGGACTATTCGGACGATGAAAATCCCATCACACTGAAAAGCGATTTTATCCTGTCGCTGTGTGACCTGATTATCGGCGGCAAGGAAGGGCTTTCCCCGATTGAGAGGACCATCATTGACCGCTGCACGAGGCTTGTGTACCGGGATTACCTGCAGAACCCGCGCCCGGAGAATATGCCGGTCCTGGGCGACCTGTATGAGCTGCTTTTGAAACAGGCGGAGCCGGAGGCGCAGAATATCGCTACGGCGCTGGAAATCTACGTCAATGGCTCCCTGAATGTGTTCAATCACCGTTCCAACATTGACATGAACAACCACCGGGTACTCTGCTTCCAGCTCAAATCTCTGGGCAAGGCCCTGAAAGAGATCGGGCTTCTCATTATGCAGGATGCCGTGTGGAACCGTGTTACCGCCAACCGCTCGAAGCACAAGACGACCTGGTTCTATATCGACGAATTCCATCTCCTTTTGAAAGGGCAGACCGGAAGTTTCAGCGTGGAGATATGGAAACGGTTCAGGAAATGGGGCGGCATACCGAGCGGCCTGACGCAGAATGTGAAAGACCTGCTGGCCTCCCGTGAGATTGAGAATATCTTTGAGAACTCGGATTTTATCTACATGCTGAACCAAGCCCAGGGGGACCGGCAGATTTTGGCGAAACAGTTGGGAATTTCCCCGCACCAGCTTTCTTATGTAACCCATTCCGGTCCCGGCGAGGGGCTTCTGTTTTTCGGAAATGTGATTATCCCCTTTGTCGATCATTTTCCGAAAGACACCCTGTTATACAGCGTACTCACAACACGGCCTGATGAAGTGGCAGGTGCATAAATTCCCGAAAATAAAAATGACTGGAGGTGATAACAGTGCCGCGGGAAAAAGAATTTCAGAGGAAAAAGAAAGATACCCGGATGCCGGTCCGTGATTCCCATGCGGAGGAACGGATGGACACCCGGCAGAGCGAACAGGATTTTAACCTGCTGCGGGTCAGGGATGCCCCTTCTTCTTTGGGAACGGCCCGGAGCCGGAGGTATGAAACCGCAGCACAGCAGGCAGCGGATGATACACAGCCTTTCAAAGCGGATGTACCGCAGCAGGCGGATATTTCCATACCGGAACATTTGGAAAGCAGGGATATGGACCATGAGCCGGCACGGGCACCTGAAACACGGAACCCTCTGGAACCGGGAACTTCTGCACCGGAACCGCGCCGGAGGGATTTCAGATATGTGGATTCCCGGCGTGAGGATTCTGACAGCGGCAATTCTGATATAGGGCACTCCACGCAAGGAGAATCCATCCAGACAGATCGCCGTTCCCGGATGCACCAGCACGGCAACAAATACCAGCAGCGTTTCCAGGAGGCGGCAAAATCCGAGGAACCAAAGGAGAAACCACCGGAGGCAGCCGAAGGAGAGCCAAAACGGCCTTCCAAGCTGGAATTTACCGCTGACGAACTCCCACCAGAGGCAAAAGATACAAAGCTCACCAAAGCCCGGAGGAAAGCGGAACGGACAGCGGAAAAACTGGAGCAGGCGGAAAACCGTCTGCCTGCCCGCCGTAAGCTGCGGATGGAAACATCTTCTGATCCTGATACGGGTAAGGCCAAAAAACGCCTGAAATTTGAAAAGGAGGTTAAAACACAACGGGCCCATGTAAAGGGTTCTGTTCCGATGCGCCCGGTTAAGGCCGGCGCAAATATGGCGGTTGGCTACGCCCACAAAAAAATCTACCAGGCGGAGAATGAAAATGTCGGCATTAAAGCGGCCCACCGCACCGAGCTTGTAAGCGAGTCGGGGCTGCGCATGGCATATCACAGGCATAAGACCGCGCCATACCGCAGGGTGGCAAAATTACAGCAGAAATCAGCCAGGGCCAATGCCCGGCTTGCCTACCGGCAGGCATTACAGGACAACCCGGAGCTGAAGAAAAATCTTCTTGCCCGGATGTGGCAGAAACAAAAACTAAAACGCCAGTATGCCAAAGCAGCCAGAGAGGCGAAAAAAGCGGGAAAGCGGGCAAAGGACACCGCCGTTACCACGGAAAAGATTGCTGCAAGTGTGGTTCACGCTGTCAAGCGCCACCCGGTTCTATGCGGAATCGTGATCCTGCTCCTTTTGGTATTTTTCCTGATCGCTTCCTTGTTTTCTTCCTTTTCCAATATTGGAACCGGAGGGCTGGGGAGCCTTGCCGCCTCTACTTATCTGGCGGACGACGCGGACATCAACAATGCGGAGCTTATATATACCGAGTGGGAAACGGACCTGCAGATGCAGATCAACCGTGTGGAATCGGACCGGCCCGGTTATGACGAGTACCGCTATAATATCGGCCCCATTGAGCATGATCCTTATGTTTTAATGGGGTATCTCACCTCTGCGTATCAGGATTTCACCTATGCACAGATCGAGAGCGTCCTCCGGGAGCTTTTTAACGGGCAGTATTCCCTATCCTTCACGGAGGAAACGGAAATCCGCTACCGGACAGAAACAAGCATTGACCCGGAGACCGGCGAGGAAACAGAGGAAGAAGTGCCTTATGAGTGGCACATCTTAAATGTAACGCTTACTTCCATGCCGCTTGAAAACCTGGTGGTTTCACGCATGGACGCAGACCAGAAAGAAATCTGCGAGATTTTATTGCAGACCAAAGGAAACCGGCAGTATGTGAAAAATGTGTTTGGCACCAACTGGCTGCCCTATGTCACCAGCTACTACGGCTACCGGGTACACCCGATCAGCGGGGAAAAGAACTACCATACCGGCGTTGACATCGGGATGCCCCAGGGCACGGAAATTTTGGCCGGGCATGACGGCACGGTCACGCTGGCAGGAAACGCGGGCGGCTATGGCCTGTGCGTCGCCATTGAGGGCGAGGCTTACGAGGGGTACTCCCTTACCACCAAATACGGCCACTGTTCACAAATCTTAGTATCTGCCGGACAGGAGGTAAAGGCCGGGGATGTGATCGCAAAGGTCGGCAGCACCGGAAACTCCACCGGGCCGCACCTGCACCTGGAGGTATTGGTTGACGGACAGTATAGGAACCCGTTGTATTTTGCCGATACCGGCGATACCAGCGAGCGGCATCTGCCGGCAGCAGGCGCAGGCGGCGGGGGGAATTATTTCAATTATGATGTACCGCCGGAGGCCCTTGCGGATGAAAAATTTGCGGCTATGCTTGCGGAGGCTGAAAAGTATTTAGGCTATCCGTATGTGTGGGGAGGCGCAAGCCCTTCCACTTCCTTTGACTGTTCCGGGTATGTTTCCTGGGTAGTTAATCACTGTGGAGTGGGCTGGAATTTCGGACGCCTGACCGCAGACGGGCTTTTAGGCGTGTGTACGCCAGTATCAAGCGCCGATGCAAGGCCCGGCGACCTGATCTTCTTCCAGGGGACCTACAATACCAGCGGCGCAAGCCATGTGGGAATCTATGTGGGTAACGGGATGATGATCCATTGTGGGGACCCGATCTCCTACGCAAACATCAACACAAGCTACTGGCAGCAGCACTTTTATACATTTGGGCGTCTGCCCTGACAGATTGGAGGTAATAAATTGAACCCTAAGATTGAAAAACTGGAGAAAGAGATCGACAAGACAAAAAACAAGATTGCGGAGATGCAGGCCAGGCTCCGCGACCTGGAAAAACAGAAAACGGAGCTGGAGAACACCGACTATGTGGCGATTGCCCGCAGCTTCCATCTGACGCCCCAGCAGTTGGCCGAATTTCTGAAATCGCAGCAGGCCGCTCCGTCCGGAGATGGCCCGCTTAAGAAACAGGAGGACATGAATGAGGACTAAAAAAATCTCTCTGCTACTGGCGCTTGTGCTTGTCATAAGCGCCATCGCTTTGCCCCTGACGGCTTATGCTGCCGGGGACAAAGATACCACACCGCCGGAGCTTGCGGCTTCTCTGGACGGCGGTACGCTGAAAGTAGAAAGCAGCGACGACAATTCCGGCGTAGAAGCGGTCTTTGTGGACGGGAACCGTATCAACTCCCTGACCAATGGGGCGGCTACCGTCACCTTAAAGGATTATGCCGGCACAGGAAAACAGGTAAACGTGTATGCCCAGGATTATGCCGGGAACCGCTCAAAGACCGTGAAGTTTGAAAATCCCTATTATGAGGAACCGACGCCCACGGAAAAACCTGCGGAAACGGTGCAGCAGAACCAGAGCAGCAAGCCGGTAAAACCGGCACAGGTCCAGGCTGCTTCTTCCGGCAGTACCAATCATAACGCCCAAAGCAGCAATTCAGGCAGTAATGCTTCCGGGAATAGTTCTAATGCGGGTACCAATACCGGCAGCAATACAGCCTCCGGCACAAATGGCGGCAGCTCCAATTCCCAGGAAGAAACGGAAACCACTTCCTCTATCCCGGATGGCGCGTTTACCCCGGAGGGAACCGGCACAGTGCTGGATGAAGCTACTGGCGAGGGTGACGATAAGCAGTTTTACACGATCACCACCGAGGCCGGAAATGTGTTCTATCTTATCATTGACGGCAAGCGTGACGACAACAACGTCTACTTCCTGAATGGTGTTACCGAAGCTGACCTGATGGCTCTGGCGGAAAAGAACGAGGGCACCATGAGCGTGATTCCAACAGAGGACGTCTGCACCTGTACGGATAAATGCGAAGCCGGCGAAGTCAATACCGCCTGCTCGGTCTGCAAGAATGACCTCAAAGGCTGCACCGGAAAGGAAAGACCTGCAGAAACAGAGGAACTCGCACAGACCGAACCGCCGAAAAAGGACAACGGCAGCGCCGGCACGATTATCTTTATTATCGTTGCCTTGCTTGCGGTAGGCGGCGTTGGCTATTATGTAAAGATCGTCCGTCCGAAGCAGCAGGCAGAGGATGACGAAGATTTCGAGGATGACGGCTACGGCGAAGGCTTTGACCCGGATGAAGCCTATGGAGAGCCAGCAGCAGCTTCGCAGCGACCCATACAGCCGGCACGGGAACGGCCATGCAGATGCCAACCAGTATTTCAGTGTGATTGCCGGACGTCCTGCGGAAAAAGCCTATAACTGGATTTTGTCACAGGTTGCCTCCCATTCCACGATCCCCTCTTTTACTTCCACGAAGAAAAGCGAGGCACCAGAGCTGGAACTGAAATGGGACACGGAAAAGAAGATTTATACCCTGACTGTCACGGACACCAATAACCTGAAAATCGACCTGGAGACTTTGAAAGGCAGCGGCGTTTCCGTCACAAGAAGCGGGAACAAGTACACGTTCACCAGTAAGAACATGATTATGGACCCCGTCACCTTTGAATTCCGAAAGAATATTCCGGTTGCCAATGACATGCTGATCTGGGGCAGACCCGGCTACCAGACTATGATGACCGGCGCCAGCGACCCGGTTTCCTTCTTTGTAAAGATCAAGACCGAAACCTACGGCACCGCAAAGATTGTCAAGACCAGTGAGGACGGTATTGTGTCCGGGATTCCTTTCCAAATTTCAGGCACGGACATTTTGGGAAATAAAGTGGATGAAACCGTCACTACCGGAGAAAACGGGCAGATTAAAGAAAAGCTGCTGCCCGGCACTTATCTGGTGAAAGAGCTGCCGGTGGACCGTTATGTGACCCCTTCCGCGCAGTATGTCACCATTGAAAGCGGCCAGACCTCCACGGTGCATTTCAGCAATATCCTGAAAAAGTTCCGCGTCCATGTGGTAAAGAGCGACGCTGATACCGGCACCGCCCAGGGCGACGCCACCCTTGCCGGTGCAACTTATGGCATTTATAACAATGGCGAGCTGGTAGACACCTACACCACCGGGCCGGACGGCAGCTTTATGACCCGCTACTATGTCTGCGGTGATAACTGGACGGTGAGGGAGATTGATCCCAGCACCGGCTACCTCTTAAACGATACGGTCTATGAGGTGGGCGCTTCCCCGACCCTGTATGAAGTGGAACTGAATACCACGGAAAACCAGGTTACGGAAACGGTCATTTATGGAAATATCCAGCTGGTGAAGCATACGGACGACCTGGACCCGGATGTGTCCGGGGATGAAAATACGGACGAACCCAATGAGGGCGTCATTGAACGCCCGGAGGCCGGTGCGGTCTTTGAGGTTTACCTGAAGGCGGCAGGCAACTATGATGCGGCAAAGGAAAGCGAGCGTGATCTGCTCACCACCGATGGAGACGGCTTCGCTTCCTCCAAAATGCTCCCTTACGGCCATTATACGATCCACCAGGTTTCCGGCGAGGAAGGAAAAGCGTTTATCCCGGATTTTACGGTCTTTATTTCCTCCAACGGACAGACTTACAGTTATATCCTGAATAACCGCACCATTACCGCAAGGCTGCGTGTGGAGAAATGCGACGCGGAGACCGGCAATATTATCCCCATGACGGGCACCGGTTTCCAGATCAAGGACCTGTCTACCGGGGAATTTGTCACCCAGGATATTTACTATCCGAACCCGGAAACCCTTGATACCTTCTATGTATCGGATGAAGGCTGGCTGATGCTGCCGGAGCCTCTGCACACCGGGGATTATGAGCTTTACGAGGTGGCGGCGCCTTACGGGTATGTACTTTCCAGCGAGCCGGTGCCGTTTACCATTGACGGCAGCGAGGCCGTTGTCACGGTTACGCAGTACAATATGCCGCAGAAGGGGCAGCTTACCATCACCAAGACCGGCGAGGTATTCGCTTCCGTCCAGGAAAACGATGGTCTGTACCAGCCGGTGTATGAGGTCATGGGGCTGCCGGGCGCAGTCTATGACGTGATCGCGGATGAAGATATTTATACCGGTGACGGAACGCTCAGGGCGGCAAAAGATACGGTTGTGGAAACCCTTACCACCGGGGAGGATGGAACCGCCCAGAGCGGGCTTCTCTATCTGGGCCGCTACCGTCTGGAGGAACGCCAGGCGCCGGAGGGGATGGTCTTAAATACCCAGCCGGAATATGCCGAGCTTACTTATGCGGGTGAAACTGTGGAAGTAACGCAGACCGCCATCGGACTTTATGACGAGCGTCAGAAGGTGGATGTGAGCCTGTTCAAAGCACTGGAAACGGACGATCTTTTTGGGCTTGGCATGAATGAGGAATACAAAGATATTTCTTTCGGCTTGTATGCTTCCGCAGACCTGACGGCTCTTGACGGCAGCGTAATTCCGGCTGGCGGGCTTTTAGAGGTGGTTTCCGTTGACCCGAATGAGGCGGGCGGCTATGACGCTTCCTTTGCTTCCGACCTGCCTTTTGGCAGCTACTATGTGAAGGAACGCACCACAAACAACGCCTATATCCTCTCTGATACCGAATATCCGGTTGTCTTTGAGTATGCCGGCCAGGAGGCGGCGCTGGTGCAGATTCTTGTAAATGAAGGCGAGGTTGTTTCCAACGACCTGCTGCGCGGGCGTGTGGACGGCGTGAAAGTCGGCGAAAACCCGGAGGGCGGCGAAGATGTGAAGCTGTCCGGGGCACTGATGGGATTATTCAGGCCGGACACGGAAGAATTTACCGAGGAAAATGCGCTGCTTACTGTCACCACTGCCGAGGATGGCAGCTTTGCCTTTGAGAATATCCCTTACGGCCACTGGATTGTAAAGGAAATTTCCTCTCCGGCACTTTATACGGTAAGCCCGCAGCAGCACCATATCTATATCGGTGTGGACGGCCAGCGCATTGAAATCAAAGTGGAAAATACCCTGATCCGCGGCAGCGTGCAGGTGATGAAAACCGAGGCAGTAGACGAGCCTTCTTCTGTGAAGAAAGAGGACAAAGATAACAACACCTTCCTGCGTTTCCTCTACGGCGCGGTATTCGATCTGTATGAGGACGCCAACGGCAATAAGGAATTTGATTCCGAAGATACGAAGATCGGCACACTGAAAGAATCGGATGCAGGCTACCATACCGCGGAGGGCCTTCTGGCAAAGGGCTACTTTGTGAAGGAAAGCAAGGCACCGGAGGGCTACCAGCTTGACGGGAACGCCTACTACTTTGCCATCACAGAGGACGGCCAGGTTGCGGTTGTGGAAAATGGTGAGGCCGGACGGGGCTTTACCAATGAGGCGTACCGCGGGAACCTGAAGATTACAAAGGATTCCAGTGACGGGCGCAAGGATGGGTTCGCTTTTGAGGTCAAGAGCGCAGACGGCTCCTACTGTGAGACCTTTACCAGCCCAAAATCCGGCGTGATCGAGGTCAAAGGGCTGCGTGTTGGCATTTATACCGTAACGGAAATCTCCAACCGGGCAAGCAGGGACTATATCATTCCTGACGCTGCCACCGTGGAGATCAAGGCAGACGAAACCGCAACGGTCCAGTTCTTCAATGAAAAGCCGGAGAAACCGACCACCCCGGATAACCCGGATAATCCGAAAACACCGTCCAATCCGTCCACACCATCTAACCCTGATAAAGCGGTACCGCAGACTGGGGATGACAATTTCATTTTCCTGTATGGCGGGCTCCTGGCGCTGGCTGTGATTGGCGGCGGGCTGTTTGCCGCAGCCTATTTCAAAAAGGGCAAGTACAGCAGAAATACCCCAAAGAGAAAAGTTGTTGGTATTGCGGTGGTTTCCCTCTGCGGGTTGTTGGCACTTGGCAGCGGGTTTCTGATGGTACGCGACCTTAACCAGTATTCCGAGAGCGCCGGGGCCTATGAGGACATTGCTTCCCATGTAGAGCTGCCAGAGCAGACCGAAGCGCCGGAGGACGATAATACGGAAACGGAACCTGCCGGGGAGGACCCTTCTGTGGTCCTCCCCACAGTGGATTTTGATGCGCTCCGGGAAACCGGGCCGGACATCATCGGGTGGCTTACCCTTCCTGATACGGCCATTAACTACCCGGTCACGCAGACAGACGACAACGAGTATTACCTGCACCACCTGTATGACGGTACCTATAATAAGACGGGCTGCCTGTTTGCGGATTATGAAAATCAGGAGGATTTTTCGGACCGCAATACCATTATCTACGGCCACAATATGCGGGACGGCTCCATGTTCGCCACGCTGAATGAGTATGACGAACAGAGCTATTATGACGGACACCCGCAGATGTATCTTGTCACCCCTGACGGCGGCTATGTCGTGGAAATTTTCACGGCGTTTGTAGCAAAACCCAGCGAGTCCGGCAGCGACACTTCCCCCTGGAGGCTTAGCTTCAAGGATGACGGGGCCTACACCACATGGCTTTCTGAAATGGCGGGCCGTTCTGTCATTGAAACCGATGTTACGGTGACTTCCAGTGACAAGGTGCTGACCCTTTCCACCTGTACGCCCGGAGGCGCGAGCCGCTTCATTGTCATGGGAAAACTGGCGGCTGTAAACGATTAACAAGAATATGGGAAACCGGTGCGGGGGCTGTCTGCTCCCGCACCTGCTATTTAGGAGGATTTTTCTATGGTGAATGCCATTATTCCAATACCCGGCTACGTCCATCTGTACCGCTCCCTTTTGCGGTTCTATGATATGCCGGAAAATGAGGTCCGGGAAATGCTCTATCTTTTGAACACGGCAAACCTGGACTGCTACGAGTATTACCACCCGGAGCGTGATGTGATCCAGAGCGGGCCGGTAGCCTTTAGCAACTGGCTGGAACATATGAACTGCCGCCCTTACCGGACAGAGGTACAGCTTTATAAATCCCTGCTGTTCTTAAAGCGCAGCATTGACCGGGATTTGATCGTGACCTCACAGCGGGAGGCGCTGCAGACGCTCCGCTGTATCATTTCCAACCTGGAATACCGCTTCTATAAGGCGTATGGCATGGAGATTGAGGACAAACGGACCGTGTACGGGGAATGTACCTACCGCCTGGTTCCCAGGGAGGACGAACCCAGCGTGTGCCTGATGCACGACTGGATCTACCTTCCCAGCGCATAATGCCGGGAACTTTATATAAATTTGTCCCGAATAATAGACAAAATTCGGGACAGTTCATTTTCAAAGGAGGGATGCCATATCACACAAAAGGAAGTCAATGCCGTATTTGACGAGCAGGTGCAGCTCTGCGCTGACACTCTGCAAAAGAAAACCAAAGAATACACCGGGGACGATACGGACCGGCTGGGGGCTTTTAAGGCGGCGGCAGCTTTACAGCACACCACGCCGGAGCGTGCCCTTGCCGGGATGCTGGCGAAGCATATCGTTTCCCTGTATGACATGTGCTTTGACGATGATACGGATTACGATTTAAGTACATGGAATGAAAAGATCACAGACAGTCTCAACTATCTGTTCTTACTGAAAGCTATTGTAAAGGAGGGACATACCAATCAAACGGATTGAAGTAAAAATATTAAACTGTCAGGCGATTGCAGAGGCCGAGAAAAACATGGTCTTTGCCGCCCGGCTCACGCAAAGGGGCCACCGGATTGCCACAATGGATGATCTGATGGCTCTTTATGAAAAATCATTCAGCGAAAATACCGTGGCGGCAATCAGCGGCCTTCCGCACCCCACGGTTCAGAAATTTGCGGTGATCACCGTTGCTGTTGTGGGGGCAAGCAGGCGGTTCCTGTCGCAGATCACGCGCCATCAGAACGAAGTAAAGTTTATGAGCGCGTCCTTACAGTACAGCAATTATGCGGGGCAGGCGGATTTTGCCGTACCCTATGAGATTCTGGCCGCCCCGGCTGCGGTCCGGGAACTGTACTTAAAAAGCTGTCACGAAGGTATGGACTGTTACGAAAAGCTGTGTGCCGAGGGAATCGGCCATGACGCGGCGGGCTATGCCACACCCCAGGGGCTTCGGAATGTGCTGATTATCAGCGCCACGCCCTATCAGTGGAAACACATCATCGGCCAGCGGGTATGCCGGCGCAATACGGACGAAACCCGGATCGTACTTTTGAAAATCTGGCAGGAGCTTTATACCTTAAGCCCGGCGCTGTTTGCCCCTGGCCTTACAGGATCGTTCTGCCAACGGGACAAATGCCTGGAGGGGAAAATGGCCTGCGGCAGAAAAATAGACGCGGATATAACGCCGGAGGATCTTCTGAAAGCGGACTATCCGGCACTTTCGGAAGGAGGCGCGCATGAAGATCAAATTGATTGACTTTGGCGTGCCGGAGGGCCGCCGCCCTTTCCGTCCGCATGGGAACGATGCCGGCGCGGATGTTTACATGCCCTATGACTGTACTTTGCAGCCGGGAGAGATCGCAAAGGTTCCTCTTGGATTCGGGATTGAAGTGCCGGACGGCTATGCGGGCTATGTGTTCCCACGTACCAGCATGGCGGTAAAAGGGCTGGTCTGTGAACTGCCTCCTGTGGATTCCGGCTACCGTGGGGAAATCCATGCGATCATCAGTAATGTAAGCAATCAGACGCAGGAGCTTTCCAAAGGCTCCCGCGTGGGCCAGCTTGTGATCACCCCGGTTGTGATCGCGGATTTTGTTACCGAACTTGGCGAGCAGCGCGGCACAGGCGGATTTGGAAGTACAGGAAAATAAAAAAGTGACTTTTAGAGAGTAATTAGGGAATTATCGCCGGTAGTGAGATTGGGCATATCAGGAAGATTGCAGGGTACAATAAAAGAAAGGCAGAAGGCAGCAAAAGGCGGTACACTGTCATAGCGTACCGCCCTGCTGCTTAAAACTGCTTTAATATGTCGTGGTGCCCTACGTCCACCAGGATAATCATTTTGTCGCCTTCGTAATACCAGATAATGCGGATGTCCATGTTGACGCTGCACTCAAAAAGATCCGTGGTTCCCTGGATGCGTTTAGTGCGCAGCGACGGATGGGAAGGATTTTCGGCCAAAAGTTCCAGCTTGTTTTTAAGCTGCTTCTTCTCCTGTACGGTCAGACCCTTAAAATGCTTTTGGAAACGGGGCGTAAAGGTAAACTCATACGCCATCATTCCGCCTCCAATTTGTCAAACAGGGCGTCCACGCTGTCAAAGACAGGCTGCTCCCCGGATGCGATTTTTGCTTTTACATCCCCGATTTCTTCTTTAAGCTCGCTTAAATATTTTTTGGGGTAGACAACCACCGGCATGATGCAGATGGAACCGTCCTTCTCGAAGATGTCCAGTTTATCGCCTTCGGACAGACCGAGTTTGACAATGATTTCTCTTGGAATTGTGACCTGGGCTTTTTGACGCAATTCGGCCAGCATACGATCATCTCCTTTGCTTTAAGTTTGAAAGTAAGAAATTCTTACTTTCTTACTTATAGTATATCCACTTTGAGGGATTTATGCAAGGGGTACGAAAAAAATTTACAAATAAAGCGGCCAGCACCGTGACCGCTTACTTTCTGCTATTGAGTTCTTTCATAATACCGAGGATATACTGCATGGATTTGGAGTCGAGCTGTTTCGCCTCTGCGATAAATTCCCGCAAGGCTTCGGGGCAGGTGTTACCCTCATCAAAGAATTCCTGCGGTGTTACACCCAGGTATTCACAGATATAGAAAAAAGACTGCATGGCGGGAAGTGACTTTTTGTTTTCAATGTTGTTGATGTAGTTGTTTGCCTGTCCTAACGATAGAGACATATCGCGCGCAGATACGCCTTTCTGTGTCCGCAGCTTTGCCAGCCGTTCCGGGACAAAATCTTCATACATCGCCTTCACCTCCCATTCTGTAATAGATTGTACCTCACGCCCTTGTATTATTCGCAAAGGGAAAAAGGGTGTTTTCGTTGACTTGCTAAATTAAATCTATTACAATATGGAAAGTGAAGAATAATACCTATCGGACGGAGGAATAAAAATGGAAGGAAAGACCTGCTGTGTCACCGGACACAGGGATTTACCCCAGAAAGAGATTAACCATGTAAAGACCGCCCTGCGGCGTGAAATTGATTCAGCGGTTGCAGACGGGTTTACCCGCTTTATGAGCGGTTTCGCAGACGGCGTGGACCAGTATTTTGCCGAGATTGTGCTGGAGAAAAAAAAGACAAATCCGGCGCTGGAGCTGATTGCTGTCATTCCCTATCAAAAGCGTCTGGACAGCCTGATGGCAAAGGGCCGGACTTATGAAATGCTGGAGGCTTGCGCGGATGTTGTTGTCATGCAGGAGGAATACCACCCCAGCGTCTATTCCCACCGGAACCGCTACATGGTGGAACACTCAGACCGGGTGATCGCTGTGTATGACGGGAGGGAAAAAGGCGGCACGGTGAGGACAATCCGGTTTGCCCACCAGATGAAAAAGGTACTGCGGGAAATCCCTGTCGGGGAGATTGTTCTGCCAGGCCAACCCATTGCGAAAAGAAAATGAAAAAATGGATAACTGATACTTGATGATGCGCTCACTTTTCGGTGGGCGTTTTTCTTTACCTATTTTTTAGGAGGATTTTTTATGTGGAACATGATTACACACTTTCTTACATTCACCGGGGGAATGTCTGCCGGCGTTGTGCTGATGTGTCTTTTGCAGACGGGAAAGCAGGAAGATGAATGGTTAGAAAACAGGAAACGGGAGGAAAACGAATGAACCAGGAATTTGCAGAAAATATCAAAAACCATATCCGGGAATATCTGCCGGTGGACTATCAGGATGCAAAGATAACCCTTGAAAAAGTCACCAAAGGAAATGACCGGATTCTTACAGGGCTTATCATCCGAAAGGATGATGAAACGGCTGTACCGTCCATTTATCTGGAACACTATGAGGAACAGTTTGGCAAAGGCCGCCCGATGGACGACATTATGAAGGAAATTGCACAGATAAAAATGGAAAACAGCCTGGAACTTCCTATTGATGTGAAAGGACTTCAGGATTATGAAACAGCCAGGCCGCTGCTTGCGATCCGTCTGTGCGACCCGGAAAAGAATCAGGAATATTTGAAAGATAAACCCCATACCGCATGTGGGGAACTGGCGGCAACCTACCGTATTCAGATCATGGAGGACAGCAGCGGAACGGCTTCCGCTGTTGTTACAAATGATATGTTGAATCTTTGGGGAATTACACCAGAGCAGCTTCACCACGATACGGTGTCAGCAGAAAACGCCCGGAATCCTGTCTGTTTATACACAATGGATGATGTGATGTCAGAAATAATGCTGTCCGTAAAGCCTGAGAATCTTTTTGAACAGACGGAACCATTAGAATCTGAAATGATACCTATGTATATCCTGACAAACCAGAATAAAGTAAATGGCGCCGGGGTTCTGGCAAGAGACGGCGTACTGGATAAAATCGGCGAGCTGCTTGGTTCTGATTTTTATGTCCTCCCATCATCGACCCATGAAGTTATCCTTGTGCCGGATAACGGGAATATGCAGACTAAAGAACTGGAGGATATGGTAAAAGAAGTGAATGCTACCCAGGTGCCGCCAGAGGATTTACTTTCTGATAAGGTGCAGTATTATGACCGGGCAGCAAAAACCCTGGGACGAAAACAGGAAAAAGGACTATTGGAACGTCTTTCCGAAAATAAAGCACAGGTACAGGAAAGAGAGGCAAAAGCACCAAAAGAAAGACAGAAAACCAAACAGGAACCGAGCTTATAAGGGGCAGCGGCTATGCTGCCTTTTCTAATTCAAAGAAATGGAGGTTACAGGAATGAAGTTAGTAATTGCGGAAAAGCCCTCCGTCGCCATGTCGCTGGCGGCGGTTCTGGGTGCGAATGAGAAAAAAGACGGCTACATGGAGGGCGGGGGTTATCTGGTAAGCTGGTGCGTGGGACACCTTCTGGAACTGGCGCAGCCGGAGGCTTATGGGGAACGGTATGCCAGATGGCGTTATGGTGATCTGCCGATTCTGCCGGAAACATGGAAATATGAAGTGCCGAAGGATAAGAAAAAGCAGCTTGACCTTCTTTGCCGGCTGATGAAAGACAAACGGGTGGATTCCGTGGTATGCGCTACGGACGCCGGACGGGAGGGCGAACTGATCTTCCGTCTGGTCTATGAACACGCCGGATGTAAGAAACCGATGGAACGTCTCTGGATTTCCAGTATGGAGGATGCGGCAATCCGTGACGGGTTTGAGCACCTGCGTCCTGGCAGCGACTACGATAAGCTCTATGACGCGGCGGTCTGCCGGGCCGGGGCTGACTGGCTGATCGGTATTAACGCCACCCGGCTTTTCTCTGTCCTGTATGGCGTCACGCTGAATGTGGGGCGCGTCATGTCGCCCACGCTGGCCCTTCTGGTACAGCGGGAGGCAGATATTCGGGCATTTACGAGCAAGCCCTTCTATGTGCCGGAGATCACCTGCGGCGGCTTTACTGCCTCTGGGGAAAAGCTGTCCGGGAAAAATGAAGCTGAAAAAATCTGTATGGACTGTGACGGGCAGGGTGCTTTAGTGCTATCCGTGGAGAAGCAGGTCAAGACGGTGCAGCCGCCCCGCCTGTATGACCTGACAACTTTGCAGCGGGAATGTAACCGCATTTATGGCTATACGGCACAGCAGACCCTTGATTATGTGCAATCCCTCTATGAGAAAAAACTGGCGACCTATCCCCGGACGGACAGCCAGTATCTGACTGAGGACATGCAGGCAACCGCCGCCTCCCTGGTTCTCTGGCTGCGGGATTATATGCCCTTTGGAAAAGGCTGCACAGGGGAACCTGATATTGACCGCGTAACGGACGGCAGCAAAGTCACCGACCATCACGCGATTATCCCTACGGTGGAGGTTGCCCGGACGGATTTATCGGAGCTGCCTTCCGGGGAGCGGGATGTACTGACGCTGATTGCCGCAAGGCTGCTTTCTGCCACGGCCCAGGCGCACCGGTTCGAGGCGGTGACGGCGGTCCTGGACTGCCGGGGTAATTCCTTTACAGCAAAAGGGAAAACCGTATTGCAGGCCGGATGGAAGGAAGTGGAACGCCTCTACCGCATGGGATTGAAACAATCCAAACCGGAGGATGACGAGAGTACGGATGCTTCCCTTCCCATGCTGCAGGAGGGGCAGGTTTTTGAAACGGTCTCTGCCAGCGTCCGGGAGGGCAGAACCTCCCCGCCGAAACACTATACGGAGGATTCCCTTCTGGCAGCAATGGAGACCGCCGGAGCCGGGGATATGCCGGAGGATACCGAGCGTAAAGGATTAGGCACCCCGGCCACTCGTGCGGCTACACTGGAAAAACTGGTCTCTGCCGGATTTGTGGATCGGAAAAAAAAGCAGCTTATTCCAACGGAAAAAGGTACGAACCTGATCCTGGTCCTGCCGGACAATATCAAATCGCCTACGCTCACCGCAGAATGGGAATCCATGTTGAAGCAGGTAGAACGCGGCGAGCTGGCTGCAGAATCCTTTATGGGGCAGATTGCGGATATGAGCCGGACGCTGGTAAAGGAACATACCGCCCCGGAGGAACGCTTTTCCGGCCTCTTCCCGGATGCAAAAAGAAACGGAGGTGAGGCTGTCGGCACCTGCCCCCGCTGCGGCGGAACCGTATATGAGGGTAAAAAAGGATTCTTTTGTGATAACCGGGACTGTGCTTTTGCGCTGTGGAAAGACAATAAATTCTTTTCCGGCAAGAAAAAATCCATAACAAAATCCGTGGCGGCGGCCCTTCTGAAAGAGGGCCGCGTTTCCATGTCCGGGCTTTACAGCGAAAAGACGGGAAAGACCTATGACGCGGTGGTGCTGCTGGATGATACGGGCGGAAAATATGTGAATTTCAAGCTGGAATTTCCGGCTAAGAAAGGCAGAAAGAAATGACCGGGCAGCCCTCACGGGAATTAACAAGACAGGAACGGGCAGCAATCCGAAGGCTGGTAACAGACCTTTGCGCTAACCATGACAATCAGGATAGGCTCTGCCTCCCCTTAGACTGCCCCTGTTATATGCTGCAAAAATGGTGGACCGGCTCTTTCTGCCGATACTTCCGGGAGGCGGTGCTGCCGGTGGACCCGGCGCTAGAATCTGCCATTACCGGCGAGGACACTTCCCTGAAACAGAAAACATGCCCGGTTTGTGGGAAAGCCTATCTGCCTACTACCAGCCAGGCGTATTGTTCGGATTCCTGCCGCACCTTTGCCAGACGGAAATCCGAGCGGGAACGCAAGCGCCGGATCAGAAAAAATTAAAGGTAATATGTCCGCAACTTAACCAAAATGAGGCTTGATTTTCAAGGCTTTCGGGACCCGGTTTGAGGGGTGGCTGTATTAGAATACTCTGACGCCCCGAAACAGGTCTAAGTTGCGGACAAATAAACAAACGGGAGGGATGCAGATAGAAAAGACAGCGATTACAAAAGAGCTTATGCGGATTGATACCAGGAGGCAGATGATTGATATACAGCAGATTGATAACCGGCGCTTTATGTATAACCCCAAAACCGGCATATTGGTCTTAGGTTATCAGTATGCAGCTACAAGTACAATGGTTTCCAGCCATGCCAACGAACTGGCCGACGCCGGGATTACAAAAGGCTATGACAATTTTGTCCGGGGCTGGATCGGCACTGGCGGGGACTACCCCAAAGGGGTGATCCACTTTGCCCCCTGTGTAGATAAGAGAAATATCACGCTGTTTGACCGGGCTTTTGACACACTGAAAATGTTTCAGGAAAACGGCGCGCTGGCGGGCACGGTGGTCCGTGGCTTCGGGGAAAACTGGGAGCAGCCGTTATCCGATATTTTTACGGATATGCGGGAACCGGGGCAGAAACCCTCTGTCCGCAGGCAGCTAAAAAAACAGCCGGAGGCAAAAGCCACCCGGCAGAAAACCAATCATCAACAGGAACGATAGGAGGCGATTTTTTGAATATCAATACGATCACAATCGATGACCTGCGGCACATGGAGGGCAAAGACGGCCTGATCTTACAGGGCTGCGGCGGGGATTTGAAGGAATGGGTGGACGGGATCAATGAGATGTTCACCGAAGCGGGCATTTTGAAGGATGGCAGTAAATTTGAGGGTGTTTCCACTTTCCAGTATGGGGAGCTTACCTGTCTGCTCTATCCTTTTGAGAATGTGAAGCTGGACATTGGGAAACTTGCCATGTGGCGATTGCAGACCCATGAAGTCTATGGCGGCACATGGCTGTCGGACTTTGTGCCGAATTATTTAGGCGGTTTTATCGGGGAGCCTTCGCCGGAGCCGGAAAAACCGGATTGTCCGCTGATCGGAGCAGATGGGAACATTTTTAATCTGCTGGGTATTGCTTCCCGTACTTTGCGGGAGCATGGTTTGAAAGAACAGGCAAAAGAAATGTCTGATCGGGTATTTGCTTCCGGCAGTTATGGAGAAGCGCTCTGTATCATTGGCGAATATGTCAACATCACAGATTCCGAACCGGAGCATAAGAATTCTCTCCGTCAGCAGCTAAAAGCAACAAAACCGGCAGACCCGGTAAAAAAGCAACAAACTTCCAAACAGCAGGAACGATAAGGAGGGATGCGGAATGGAAAAGAAACGGACCTATGGTGTATGGGCAGTACGAAGCAGCACTTCTATTTTCGGACCGGCACAAAGCTGGTGCAAGGAAAATGGAAAACCGTTGGAGTTTGATACCAAAGCTGCTGCTGAAAACTATGCAAAGGAAGCCAACGAGCATACGACAGCAAATGTCCGATACTATGTGAAAGAAAAAGAACCGGAGCCCGGTGCTGTTCGGAAAGGAACATCTCAACCGGAGCTGGATGCACGCAGCCATGAAGAAGTGATACCAAGAAATGATGCAGCGGAAAAACAAAATGAGATTCCGGGCAGACAGATTCCTTCTCAAACAGATCCGCTGGTAGAAATCCGCTCTGCGGTTCATAGTAATTACGCGGGTATGGTCGCTATGCTGGGTGCGGACAACCGTGTGTATTTGGGGCATGAGGAACGCTGCCATTACCAGGATATGCAGCCATCTTACTATGACAATCAGGACGGTTCCCTGTGTTTTGTCTGTGATCAGCCCGATATGTATTATTTTCTTTATGGAGAAGGCTGGGCGCATACCCAGGCGGAAATGCTGGAACGAGGACTCACCCTGCACCAGTACGAAGAATTTGCGAGACTGCAAAATGGCGTCCTTGCACAGTTTACCACCCAAAGAGAAATCCTGTTCGCCGGGCAGCCCTTCCAGCCGCCGGAGAGCTATCTGCGTAATGCGGAACTCTACGAGGAAGGACAGACCGGAAACTATAATATGCTGGATGGCCGGCTGAATAATGAGCCGCCGGAACGCCCTGACTTAACGGACGGCCAGACCTATGAGGAAATCCGGGAGCTTGCACCGGAGACTTTGCCGGAGGAAAAACCTTCCCTGATGGAGCGGCTGAAAGCGGAACGCCCGGAGCATGAGGCGAAACAGGCAGCGCCGCCTGTGCCGGAAAGGGAACGCTGATGGGCGCGGTAAAATTTGAGGGCGTGGATGTGCTGGACTTTTTAGGGAAGGTTGTAGAGCTGCACACGCAGCATTATAAGGACGATTTTGATATTGACAAGGAACTGATACAAAATCTTGCGGCTTGCAGAAATGGAGAAAATGAACAGCTTTTATGGATGTCCAGGACCTGCGGCACTTACTGTTTATGGGAAAGGGATGTTTACCTGCAGGACAGCCACGAAAATAAGGTGTGGCGGTTTTACCATGAGCAGACGAAAGATTCTATCCTGGCGTATGCAATCCAACTGGACGGCATACAGGACGGGAAAGTCACCGGCTGTATCTGGCCTCTCGATTATCACGCCCATGTGGAACGGGTCAAGCTGCTGTCCTGTGCGATTGAAAAAGTATCAGTATTGTTCCAGGATGGTACACAGGCGGTATTCCCCTATGATTCCTATATACAGCAGATTAACATGTTTAAGGCAGAGCATGGAACTTCCAAATGTGTGACCTGGCTGCCGGAAAGTGAGCGGGAATTACAAACAATCCTGCGGCGGGAGCACGTTAAGCGGGATTACCATGCAAAGCCCGGTGATATTCAGGAATATATGGATAGCCTGAAAAAGAGCACACTGCGGGGGAAACTGAAAGAGGTGCAGGCGGTAGCCGCTTTCACCCGGAAACCGCCTTCCCATAAAAAGGAGCCTGAACGATGAAGGCCGGGCATAACAAAAAATCCGTCCGTGTCGAATTTGTCATGTCCGAACCGGAGGCCGAACTGGTAAAAGAACGCATGGCGGAACTTGGCATTACCAACCTCTCCGCATATCTGCGCAAGATGGCGGTGGACGGTTATATCATCCATCTGGATATGAGCGACATTCAGGAAATGATACGGCTCCTTCGCATTTGCTCCAATAACCTGAACCAGTACACCCGGCGTGCCAATGAGACCGGCAGTATTTACGCTGCCGACGTGGACGATCTGCGCACACGCCTGGACAGTTTATGGGATGGCATGGATAAGCTGCTGCGGGGATTTGCGAACATTTCGTAAACAGGAAAAAAACGCCGTTGCTTTCCGGCAACCGGCACGGTAGAATTTTGATAGAGGGACAATATGTTTCTCTTTGAAAGGAGGCGGGCGTATGCGTCTGATTGGTAAATTACTGGCACTTCCCTTTGTACTGGTTACGGGGATTCTCTATCTGGTGTGTAAATTCCTGGTGGTCGTTTCCGGCGCTGTGCTGGGGATTCTATCGGGGATCGTATTTCTGGCGGCGCTGGCGCTGTTCTTTGCAGCCGGGTTCTGGCCGGGGCTTTCATGGCTGGTGATCGCGTTCCTGATCAGCCCCTACGGTCTGCCAATGGCGGCGGCCTGGCTGGTGGGGATCATCGGAGGCGCAAACAGCGCGTTAAAGGATTTCGTATTTGGTTAAACAGTTTCGGCGGGGCTCATTGGCAGCCCCGCCCTTTTTCTATAATTATGGCTGTCTGCTATGGCAGCTTTTTGATTGGAGGGATTTGATTGAAAGATACAACGCCAATTTATTTTCATTCTGCCACCTATGCGCATGAGCATGGGGAGCTGGATCAGTACCGTGCTTCCCACAAGGCAAACATTGCGTGTAAAGAGGCAATCGAACAGGCCATTGCGGACAACTACCGGGATAACCGTTTAGGCCCCGCATGTGTGCAGCAGGTCTTACAACAATTTGATCCTGGCCGGATTTTCTATGTCCTTGCCAACACGGTCCGGCAGAAAGAACATGACGGGCGAATTTCCCGTGATAACAAAGCCTGGGCGCAGACAATCCCGGTCTGTGAAGATAAGGACGGTTTCGGATATGACAGGAATGTTTCCTTTGTGGTAGACCGTAGCCATCCAGGACTAATGGATTTATTTCTTACCCAAGCCAGAGACATTGCAAAGGAGGATTTCAAGATGAATCAAGAGTTTACGAGCCGTAACCAAGTGGAGTTTATACGTCAGACCTACCCACCGAATACCCGGATTTTGTTGCAGCATATGGATGATCCCTATGCCCCGGTGCCCGCTGGCACCCGTGGAACTGTCAAGTATGTGGATGACATAGGCCAGATTGGGGTTGCCTGGGACAATGGACGCAGCCTTTCACTGATTCCCGGTATGGACACATATCGGAAACTGACCCAACAGGAGCTTACTCAGGAACAAGGTGAAAAGCCTTCCATACATGACAGTCTGGGCAAACATGCCGGGCAGCAGGCGGCTCACAGCGACAAACCGAAAATGAAAAAAGAACAGACACGATAACAGAGCCGGTTTTACAGTAAGGGGGTGATGGGATGGCGACCACACGGCTCATGCCGCTGCATGTCGGTAAAGGCCGGGATGTTTCCACGGCGATTGCAGACATCATTGACTACGTAGAGAATCCGCAGAAAACCGATTTTGGAAAATTCATTTATGGTTATGAGTGTGACACCCGAACCGCCGATGCGGAGTTTCTTTTATCCAAACGGCAGTATGCGAACCTGACCGGACGTAACCGGGGCGCGGATGATGTGATTGCCTACCATCTCCGGCAGGCGTTCAAGCCCGGCGAGGTCACGCCAGAAGAAGCGAACCAGATCGGGCGGGAGCTGGCACTAAAACTGACGAAGGAAAACCATGCTTTTGTTGTCTGCACCCATGTGGATAAACACCATGTCCATAACCACATCATCATAAATTCTACCACGCTGGACTGTCAGAAAAAATTCCGCAACTTCTGGGGTTCCACCTGGGCGATCCGGCGCATGAATGACAAGCTGTGCCTGGAGCATGGGCTTTCCATTGTAGAGAATCCGAAGCCCAGCCGCAACCACTACGGCACATGGATGGGAAGTCAGAAACAGCCTTCCCATCAGGAGCAGCTACGCTGGGCCATCGATGCTGCCCTGGAGGAAAAGCCGAAGGACTTTGAAGAACTTTTGAAGAAGCTGGAGGCGGCCGGGATCGAAGTCAACCGGGAGCGGAAGTACCTCCGTTTTCGCCTGTCACCGGAAGATAGATATACCCGGTGTGATACGCTAAAGGGCGACTATACCGAGCAGGCCATCAGAGAACGGATCGCCGGCATCCGGACGGTGAAACCGCGCCGTATCTCTCCCCAAAAGCCAGTTTCCAAAGTCGGACTGCTGGTGGACATTGAGGCGGCGGTCCGTTCCGGCAAAGGGCCGGGGTATGAACGCTGGGCGAAGGTGTTCAACTTAAAGCAGCTTTCCCAGGCGGTAATCTATCTCAAAGAGCATGGCGATATGAGCTATGAGGATTTGCAGAAAAAATCAGATGCCGCTACCGCCAGCTTCAATGCGCTGTCGGTACAGATCAAGGAACTGGAATCACAGATGGCCGCCAACGGGGAGCTGCAGAAACAGATCGTAAATTATGCCAAGACGCGGGCGGCCTATGTGGAGTACCGGAAAGCCGGGTACAGCAAAAAATTCCGTGCGGTGCATGAGACGGAAATCCTTCTGCACCAGGCGGCGAAGAAACACTTTGACGAGGTTGGGATTACAAAGCTGCCCTCCGTCAAATCTCTGCGTGAGGAATATGCCGGACTTCTGGAACAGAAACGGAAAGCCTATTCTTCTTACAAACAGGCCAGAGCCGATATGAAGGAGCTTTATAATATCCGGGCAAATGTGGAGCATTTGCTGGACATTCCTACCGGACGGGAACCGCAGAAGGAATCGCAGAAGTCGCGGCAATAGTTTTCCTTCTGCTTTCGGTTTTCAGCGTTCCAACGGAACGCGCAGCCATCACCGCAGGTGATGATCTCAGGGGTTTGGGGATATGTCACCAACAAGCATTTTGGCAGGAATACCGGAAACGGATTCCTGCCAAAATACGCAATCTTACGGAAGATTGCATTGCTTGCCAGTAGTTTTAAGAGTCTTTGGCAGAGGATCTGTTTACAGTTGCCGCATTGATAAACCTTTGATAACTGCCTATAATAGAGTTATTATTTTGAACTGCTATAACAGAGAAATGCAAAAAATTAAAATTTTCCGCCCGTTGTAACATTTCGCGGACATTTGGGGTTTACAATGGCCTTATCAAATATGGAGGTGATACAACTATGACATGGCCTTTTGAGAATGACACCAGCGCCATTGTAAAAAAATTAGCAGACCGAAGCATGAAAGCGGATAAAAGACGCAATGCGTTTATTATCATAACGATTGCTTTTGCAGTTAGTTTGATGATGGTATTAGCACTATATAATCTCGGAACAGACCGTGAAAATAGGCTTTATCTGCAAGGACGCTACCAGAGCAGCTTTATTAACAGTACCAGTGCCGTCTTTGAAAAACTGGAACATAACAACCAGATTGAAGCAGTCGGCAAAGAGGCTGCAATGGGAACGAGCCGTATCAATGACTACACTTTGGATGTGTATTACAGAGATCAAAATGCACTTGAACTAAAAGGCGTTACTGACTTGCTGGGAAAAATGCCGGAGGCAGAAAATGAAATCATTGTGGAACAGTCCTATTTGGAGCATTTAGGGCTGCCGGTTCAACTGGATCAAACCGTTACACTGGATATGCCTTTTGGAGAAAATCAGACATATCATGTTTGCGGCATTATTCAAAGCAGTAATGCGTCCCGTATTTATCAAGTCATTGTATCGGATGGCTTATATAGCCGGTATGGAAAAGCAAACTGTTACGATCTTTTGGTTCGCGTGAAAAATACCGAAAATATGGACAGCGAAACTTTGAAACTGCTGATAAACGAAATTGCGGAACAAAGCGGTGTACCTGAACAGTATGTTATGTATAGCTCTACCTACTTTGGATTGGCAGAAGAAAAATCCACGCAGGAGCTATTGGTGATTATCGGAGCAAGCAGTTTAATTGTACTGGCCTGTTCTTTGGTTATTTACAGCCTGTTCTACATTTCTGTTATCGGGAAAACACATGAATATGGCAGACTGCGTGTGCTGGGGGCTACATCGGTTCAGATCAAGCGTATCGTGCGAAAAGAAAGTTTTTTGTTATCCTGTGCTGCAATTCCTATCGGCGTTGTATTGGGAAGTGTTTTGGGCTATTGTTTCGTCCCGGACGGCTGGCATTGGATGACTACACTGGAATGTGCCGTTGTGATTGCCCTTGTTACAGAAATTGCCTTAAAAATTGCTGTCCATACCCCTGTAAAGAAAGCCTCTATGGTATCGCCTATTGAGGCGCTGCGAATCAATACGACTGATACACCGGCGACAGAAAAAACGCGGATCGAACATCGAAAAATCACGCCATCTTCGCTTGCCCGAATGAGCTTTGCCCGGAACAAGAAAAAAGCTATACTAACCATATTGTCTTTGGGATTTGCCGGAGTTTTACTGATGTGTGCCGCCACCTACCTTAATTCAACTGATGTAGAAAGCATGGCAAAACAGCAATTTGCAAATGGCGACATTGTACTTTCCCTTGATCCCGCCAACACAAATGCGGAAGATCGCCCCGCCGGGATCAATGCACTTCAAACAAAAAATCCATTGGATGAAGTTTTGGAAGAAACGATTTCAGATATGGATGGCGTAAAGAATATTGAATTTATACAGGGCTGTGTTTCAAATATGGAATTTCCCACTCCTTTCAAGGATGGTAACAGCCATTTCTTTACCCAAATTGGAATCCCCGAAAATCAGTACGAGGCCTTTTCACAAGGACTAATTGAGGGAACCGCAGACCGCCAGAAACTTATCAATGGAAAAGGAGTTATCGTTGATAATTCCGCCAAGCTGTTAAGCGACTATTATAATTACACTCCTCAAATTGGCGATATAGTCAAAGTGGAAACAGCGGATGGACAATGGGAAGAATTTACTGTAATGGGGATTGGGAAAGCTCCTAATCTCGGTGGGGATTCAGCTTCTTTCTATTTTCCGCAGGAACTCTTACCTATGATGAAAGAAAATGTTTCCAACTTCAACATAACCTGCATTGTAGATGTGGAAAGAGATCAGCTTACAGAAGTTGAGAATAAGATTTTCCAGTTGGCGGAAAATCGTGGAGGTATAGAAGTTTTCAGTATCAGCGATATTATTACTTATCTGCAAGAGGAAATGGATAACATAAAAATGCCGTTATACGGATTGGTATTTTTCATTGCTGTTTTTGGGCTAATCAGCCTTATCAACACGCTAATGACAAACATTATATCAAGACAGCAGGAATTTGGTATTTTACAGTCTGTGGGATTGAGCAGTAAGCAATTCTCCAAAATGCTGCAAACAGAATGTTTCTATTATGTTTCTGGTACGGCTATTCTAACTTTAACGATTGGAACTTTAACAGGATTTGTACTTTGCAAAGTTTTCAATCAGGTTGGGACATTCGGGACATTGACTTATCATTTTCCAGTTTTAGAAATAAGCATATATTTTGTAGCGCTTTTCTTCATACTGGCAGCTTACTCCGTTTTCTCTGTACGATATAGCAAAAGACATCCTGTGATCGAGCGCATTAAAACAATGGAGTAAATTTTCCTTTATCAGAAAATTGTGTTTTCTGCAACTAAGGACATTTGCCTGTTATACTATCTGCAAAAAGCAAAGGAAGTGAGGATATGAAGCAGATTTTAATTGTCGAGGACGACAGTTTTTTGAATAAGATGTTAGACTATAACCTGACCGCAGACGGCTACGGCGTGACTTCTGCCCTAAATGCCAGAACCGCAGCCGACGCCATCCGCCAGCGGGAATTTGATTTAGTGCTGCTGGACATCAACCTGCCGGACGGGAACGGTTTTGAGCTGTGCAAGCTGATAAAGCCCCAGCACCCGGACACCATCGTAATATTCCTGACCGCCAACGATCAGGAGAGCGACCAGATACGGGGCTATGAGGTGGGTGCGGTGGACTACATCACAAAGCCTTTTGTGATTGGGGCCTTGCAGCGGAAAATCAAAGCCATGTTCGCCATGCTGGAACACCACAAACCGGCCAAGGACATTTACGACGACGGGCGGCTGTTTCTGGACTTCTCGGAGCAGACGGCTTCCTTAAATGGCAAGCCCCTGACCCTATCCCCGATGGAGTACAAAATGCTGAACCTGTTCCGCAAAAATCCCCGGCAAGTGCTGACCCGTGGGCAGCTTTTGGAAAAGCTGTGGGATATAGACGAAAGGTTTGTGGACGAACACACCCTGACAACCTCCATCAGCCGGATTCGCAGCAAGATCGAAGCCGACGGCGGCGCGCCCTACATCAAGACCGTTTACGGCATGGGCTATCAATGGACGGGAGGCGAGGCAAAATGAAGTTTCAAAACCTCTCGGTAAAGCGGCTGTTTGGCCGGGTGGCAATAGGGCTTGTCCTCTCCATGTCCGGGATTACCATAGCCCTGTTTCTTGTGACAAAACAGATTGCGGTGCTGCTGACGGGCGGGGCGCTGCTGCTGTGCGCCCTTGTGGGGATTTTTGTACTGACGCAGGCGTTTGGAAAGCGGCTGTCGCAGTTTACCGCTGACCTGTGCCAGACTTTAGACCACATGATCGCTGGGAATGAAGCGCCCCAGCGCCCAGAGGACAGCGAAACCCAGCTTGCCAGAATCGGACACCGGCTGGCAAGGCTTTACCAGATCATGCAGGAGAACCGCCGCCGGGTGGACGAGGAACGGCAGGAGTTACAGACCCTTGTATCGGATATTTCCCATCAGGTGAAAACGCCGGTAAGCAATCTGAAAATGGCGACGGACACCCTGCTGGAAAAGCCTATGACCGAGGCGGAGCGCACCGACTTTATCCGGGGAATCCGCAGCCAGACGGATAAGCTGGACTTTCTCTTTCAGGCCCTTGTGAAAACCTCCCGTCTGGAAACAGGCGTGATCCAGTTGGACAAGAAGCTGAGCCGCCTCTTTGATACCGTGGCGCAGGCCATGAGTGGGATCGTGTATGCAGCGGAGAAAAAGGAAATCGCCGTGTCTGTGGACTGCCCGGAGGATTTGACCGTTTCCCATGACAGCAAGTGGACATCCGAAGCCCTCTTTAACTTGTTGGACAATGCGGTGAAGTACACCCCGGCGGGCGGGAAAATCGCTGTGTCGGTGGTGCTGTGGGAAATGTATGTGGAGATCAAAGTGACCGACACCGGCAAGGGCATTTCCGAAAGCAATCAGGCTGCCATCTTCCGGCGCTTCTATCGTGAGGAAGAAGTACACGAACAGCAGGGCGTGGGCATTGGCCTGTATCTGGCCCGCGAGATTGTAACGCGGCAGGGCGGCTATATCAAAGTGGTTTCGGAGCCGGGCAAGGGTTCAGAATTTTCCATTATGCTGCCTACAAAATAGAACGCGGCGGACGGCCATTTCCGGCTGCCCGCCGTAAATTTTTTTGAAATGTCCGAGCGTTGTAACATTTCACCCCGATTTTCAATGAAATTTTTTGGCCGCTGTAACATTTCGCGGACATTTGGGTTTTACAATGACCTTATCAACAAAAGTGAGGAGGCGACGCAATGGAACTGACCCCTACCTTGATTTTGAATTTGGCGCTGCTGATCGTCCCGCCCGTTACCCTTGTGCTGGTGTTCCGGCAATGGCTGGCCCGGCACATCCGCTGGACAGTTGCCTTGACTGCCCTCTGGGATGTTCTCCTGTTTTGGGATGAACTGTTTTACTATGAGAGCTTCGGCCTGTTCGCTGTGCTGATTCTGGTACAGTTGGCGGCCACCGGCGCAGCAGCGTTCCGCTTTTACAACAAACAAAGAAAGGATTGAATTTTATGAGCATTTTACAGACTATCGACCTGAAAAAGTATTACGGTACAGAGCCGAACATTACCCGCGCCCTTGACGGCGTGAACTTCTCCGTAAATGACGGCGAATTTGTGGCCGTTGTGGGAACCTCCGGCAGCGGCAAGTCTACCCTGCTTCACATGATGGGCGGGCTGGACACCCCTACTTCCGGCAATGTGATTGTCCGGGACAAAGAGCTGTCGAAAATGAACGACGAACAGCTCACCATCTTCCGCCGCCGCAACATCGGCTTTATCTTCCAGAACTATAACCTTGTTCCGATCCTGAATGTGTATGAGAACATTGTCCTGCCGGTGGAGCTGGACGGGGACACGGTGGATCAGAAGTTTTTGGACGAGATCGTTTACCTGCTGGGGCTGGAAGATAAACTGAAAAATATGCCGAACAATCTTTCCGGCGGACAGCAGCAGCGTGTGGCGATTGCCCGCGCCCTGATTACCAAACCGGCTATCGTGCTGGCCGACGAACCGACCGGCAACCTTGACAGCAAGACCAGTGCCGAGGTGCTGGGGCTTATCAAGCGCACCAGTGCGGAGTTCCGGCAAACTGTCGTGATGATTACCCACAACAACGACATTGCCCGCCTTGCAGATCGGATTGTCCGCATTGAGGACGGCAAGATTGTGGAGTAAGGAGGTGGCAGGCTATGACATGGCCTTTTGAAAATGATACCAGCGCCATAGTAAAGCGCATATCAAACCGCAGTATATCGGCAAATCGAAAAAGAAATATCTTTATTGTTTTGACGATTGCACTTGCCAGCGCATTGCTATCTGCTATTGTCCTCTATGGCTTTGGGGTTATGCAGGAAACGCAGAACCGCAACCAAAAAACAGCGCAGATTATGTATCATGCGATTTCTGAACAACAGGGACAGGAACTATACAAGCAAGAAGAAATTGCGTGGGTTGGGGAATTTTTTAACGCATTTTCTGAACAGGTAAACCATTCAACCGTGAATTTTACTTATGCAAATGCAGATATGCTAAAATCCCAAAGTATGCCCTATTCGGGAGATTTACCAGCTTCGGAGAATGAAATTGTAGTGCAAGAATCCTTTTTGGATAGTTTGGGCTATTCAAATGAATTGGGACAGACAATTCAAATCCCCTTTTCTGACGGCACTACCCATGATTTCAAATTGACGGGAATCTTAGATGTGAAAACCGGCGATATTGGGCGCTATACAGCCATTATATCGAAAGAATTAGTAAGACAGCAGTATGGCGACGAGGGCATGATTGATTATTACATTGGGCTGAAAGGCGCTCAAAATATGAGCGAGGAAGAAGCCACCAACTATGCAAACACTCTGGCACAGGAATTAGAAATTTCCGATGATAGTGTGATTGTCCGTTCCACATATTTTAACTTAAAGGACGAAAATCACGGAAGCGATATGCTGTTCTATTTCTTGATCGGTTTTGTAACTTTCATTGGTTCCGGCATTGTGATCTATTCGATTTTTTATATTTCAGTAGCAAGCAGTATCCGTAACTATGGACAGCTTCGCACAATCGGAACTACAAAACGACAGATCAAAAAGATGGTTTACCGCGAGGGAAAATTACTTGCTGCCATTGCTATCCCGATTGGTCTGGTTATTGGAAATGTGATTGGGTACTTCCTGATTCCTGCCGGTTGGTACTGGCTGACTACTTTATGTGTGACGGCCGGGGTTGGCCTTTTTGCATTTATTATTGTGATGATTGCCATTCATACTCCTGTAAAAAGAGCTGCGGCAGTATCTCCGCTGGAAGCATTGCGATATTCCGATTATCAGGGGAAGATGAAAGAAAGTTCCGTGTTGCACCGTAAAATAACGCCTGCTTCACTTGCTAAAATGAATCTGTCCAGACAAAAGGCAAAGTCCACTTTAACAATACTTTCTCTTTCACTCGGCGGAGTATTGGTTGTATTGATTTCGACAATGTTAGTTTCCTATGATGGCGTTGCAGAGGCAAGAGGCAGGGCTTTCCCTGTCGGTGAATTTAACATTCAGCTCAACGCAAATCAATCGTGGGACACTGCTGGTATTTCTTTGTCTGGATTGCAGCAAAAGAATTTTCTAAATGCCGATTTTGTAAATGCAGTAGAATCTATTGATGGGGTTACAGGAATCAAGCGCTGGTATTACACGGACGCAGAATATCGTGTAAATGGTAATTCTGGAAAATGGATTCAGGGCTTTTGCCGAGATGAACAGCAGAATTTGGAGAAAGAGCGAATTGCGGGAACGACTGATTATGATGAACTGGTGGCAGGCAATGGAATTGTCTTGCTTCAAGAGCGTGCCGATTTCTATGATATTGAGGCCGCGTTGGGTGATACCGTCGAAGTGGACTATAAAACCGAATCCGGCCAAATTCGCTCAAAGACCTATACCGTCATGGGCATTGTAAACGAATATTCTTACTCCGGCTTCTCAAAATGCTTTGCGCTTCCGGAGCAGTTTATGAATGAAGCGACCGGGATAGATTGCACAGGTACGATTTCCGTAATTACCGATATGGAAAAATATGATACGGTTGAAGCTGCATTAAATCAACTGATAGACGGAAATAGCGATTTGGTTATGGAAACCATAAAAGAAAGTATCACTTATTATAGCGGACTTCAACAACTTTCTTTCGGAGTATTGTTGATCGTGGCTGTTATTGTCGTGTGCTTTTCTTTAATCAACCTTGTCAATACGACAATCACAAACTTTCTGTCCCGCAGGCAGGAAATTGGAATGTTACAGGCGATTGGTTTGAGTAAAAAGCAGCTTATCAAAATGCTGTGCTATGAGGGGTTGATGTATTCAGTTTTTGCTACGCTGGTAACATTGGTTTTAGGGACTGGACTGGGCTTCCTATCCGTACAGGTAGTTGTGAAAACGATGAATCCATACTTTCACTATTCATTTCCGTGGCTGATCGTATTGATATATTTAGCAATCCTGCTGATTGTGCAATTCACCTTGATTTCTTACACAACTGGAAATCTGAAAAAGCAATCTCTTGTTGAGCAAATCAGGACGATGGAATAGCCGTATGGGATCGGCGGGGCGGCGTGTGCTGCCCCGCTTTTTTCGCCATTTCTCAAAAAATTTTTGAAATGTCCGAGCGTTGTAACATTTCACCCCGATTTTCAATGAAATTTTTTAGCCGCTGTAACATTTCGCGGACATTTGGGTTTTACAATGACCTTATCAACAAAAGTGAGGAGGCGACGCAATGGAATTGACTCCGACATTGATTTTGAATCTGGCGCTGCTGATCGTCCCGCCCGTTACCCTTGTGCTGGTGTTCTGGCAATGGCTGGCCCGGCACATCCGCTGGGTGGTTGCCTTGACTGCTCTCTGTGATGTTCTCCTGTTTTGGGATGAATTGTTCTACTATGAGAGCTTCGGCCTGTTCGCTGTGCTGATTCTGGTGCAGTTGGTGGCCACCGGCGCAGCAGCGTTCCGCATTTACAACAAACAAAGAAAGGATTGAATTTTATGAGCATTTTACAGACTATCAACCTGAAAAAGTATTACGGCACAGAGCCGAATATCACCCGCGCCCTTGATGGCGTGAACTTCTCCGTGGAGGACGGCGAGTTTGTGGCCGTTGTGGGAACCTCCGGCAGCGGCAAGTCCACCCTGCTTCACATGATGGGCGGGCTGGACACCCCTACTTCCGGCAATGTGATTGTCCGGGACAAAGAGCTGTCGAAAATGAACGACGAACAGCTCACCATCTTCCGCCGCCGCAACATCGGCTTTATCTTCCAGAACTATAACCTTGTTCCCATCCTGAATGTGTATGAGAACATCGTCCTGCCGGTGGAGCTGGACGGGGACACGGTGGATCAGAAGTTTTTGGACGAGATCGTTCACCTGCTGGGACTGGAAGATAAACTGAAAAATATGCCGAACAATCTTTCCGGCGGACAGCAGCAGCGTGTGGCGATTGCCCGCGCCTTGATTACCAAACCGGCTATTGTGCTGGCCGACGAGCCGACCGGCAACCTTGACAGTAAGACCAGCGCCGAGGTGCTGGGGCTTATCAAGCGCACCAGTGCAGAGTTCCGGCAAACTGTTGTGATGATTACCCACAACAACGACATAGCCCGCCTTGCAGATCGGATTGTCCGCATTGAGGACGGAAAAATTGTGGAGTAAGGAGGTGGCAGGCGATGACATGGCCTTTTGAGAATGACACCAGCACTATTATAAAGAAACTGGCGAAAGCTGACCTAAAGGAACATAAGCTCAAGACTTTAATCACTGCAATTATTATTGTAATTGCGACTTGCCTAATGGCAACCGTCTTTTCGATTTTAGTAAATGACGCACTAAAACAATCCACACAAGCACCTTATCATGCTATGTTTCGCGCTGTGAGCGAAGATACGAAAAACAAGTTACAGACCGATAATGATTTTGAAACAGTTGGTGTTTACAAAACTTTTGGTAATATTGTGAACAGTGATGGGCGCACTGATCTGGCATACATGGATGATTCGGCAATGTCCTTTTTGGGCTTTGAACTGATGGATGGAAACCTACCGCAAAGCAACACAGAGGTACTTGTATCTGAAACTTATCTGTCTATTCACAAATTGGTATTAGGTGATTCATTTTCCTTTGAATATGTAGACACCTTGACAAACGAATTGAAAGAAAACACATTTACTGTTTGCGGCATTATCCAAAACAAAACGCAGGAAAAAGGAAAACAGTTTTATATTCTGACCTCTGATCGTTTCCGCACAGAATATGCACAACAGTACAGCGAGCTTTCTTTAACTTACAGCACACAAACTGCCTCGACTGTTGATGTATTAGTTTCACTTAATTCGGAAAAAGCCGATATGAGTCCTGACACTCAAAAAGATTTCTTAAAAAGTAAGGGTGAAGCCGAAGGTATTAAAGATTTTGACATCATACTAAATGACAGATATATTGATGGAATCTATATTGATGGTGCTGTGGCGGTCGGTATTGTCTTTTTTGCGATATTCATTATGTTCGCCAGCAGCTTTGTAATTTACAGTATTTTTTATATTTCCATTGTCAATTCGATGCCTATGTATGCCCAGTTTATTTCATTAGGGACGACGAAAAAACAGTTGCGTTACTTTTTGAAAATGCAGGGGAATTTACTGGCATTACGGTTTATCCCTTTGGGAGCATTGATTTCTATTTTGATTGTAGTTATTCTCTCCGGGGTACGATGGCTTTTATATGATATGGCGATTGTTTTATTGTCTGGATTCTTGATTTTTGCTGTTATCAAGTTCGCTTTGAGAAAGCCGGCGAAACTTCTTGCCAAAACTTCTCCTATTGAAGCAATGAAATTTCAAGGGGAAAAGGCCGGACAAGGACACAAAACATTGAAGCGGATTACACCAAACACTTTGGCGCAAAGCAACCTGAAAATGAATCAGAAGAAAAACCGTATGTCAATTATTTCATTGAGCATTAGTGGAACCTTGATGATTGCATTAGCTATCCTTATTTCTTCCATCAATCTTCCGGCTATGTTGCGACAAAGCTATCCATTAGACGAGGATTTCCAGATTGGCATACAGATGGATAACTTTTATGAGCGTTTTCCGACTATCATTCAAGACAATCCTCTATCAGAGGATTTGCAGGCACAAATATATAAAATTCCCGGCGTAGAAAAGATTGTATTGGATGGATGTGTCGTGGGCCGCTTAGTAGAATCAAAAGTTGTCTACGATTCGCCAGAGGACAATTTAGAAACTGTAAACAGTCTATCACCAGAACTTGTTGCTAATGCAAGTGAACTTGTGGACGGTACAATCAATTATGATGAAGTCGGTCTGGATGGCATGGTTGTCAATAAATACCGTACAGATCGAAGTGATACAAACTATGGCGATTTGAAAATTGGAGATACACTATTATTCCATTTTGATGTTGCCGGACAAACCATTGAAAAAACTTTTACCGTTGCCGGGATTGCTTACTTCCCATCAACAGGGTTGTTCTATTGTACCAGCGAAGCAATAGCAGAACTTTCCCCTTATAATAATACATCACATTTATCCGTTTTTTGCGACCCGGATTATAAGGAATCTGTTCAAGATGGGATCATGGCGCTTATAAGCGGAAATCCGAATTTGAGGCTCAAAATTTACGATGAAGAATTTTCTACAATTAGAGGATTCATAAAGGCAACCACAAGCAGTCTGTACGGTATCTCTGCATTTGTAATTCTTTTCGGGCTATTAAATATGGTGAATATGCTAATCAGCAGCGCTATTGTCCGTAAACGGGAATTTGCTCTTTTGCAGGCAGTCGGAATGACAAATCAGCAACTAAGAAAAATGCTTTACCGAGAGGGAATGAGCATTAGTGTAAAGTCTGCAATATTGGCAACCTTTTTTGGCGTTACAGTAGGTGTCCTGCTATGTTATTTGGCAAATAAGGTATTGGCCCTGAAATTTATCCTTTTTGAGTTTAATATATTCCCGATTCTTTTATTCTCCATTTTGCTTGTTGGATTGCAGATTTGCATTAGCTATGGGGTTAGCCGATCCATTGAGAAAGATACTTTGGTGGAACGGTTGAGAACGGAATAGCAACTGTATGGGATTGGCGGGGTGGCGTGTGCTACCCCGCTTTTTTACCGTTCCTCAAGGAAATTTTTGAAATGTCCGAGCGTTGTAACATTTCACCCCGATTTTCAATGAAATTTTTTGGCCGCTGTAACATTTCGCGGACATTTGGGTTTTACAATACCCTTATCAACAAAAGTGAGGAGGCGACGCAATGGAACTGACCCCAACATTGATTTTGAATCTGGCGCTGCTGATCGTCCCGCCCGTTGCCCTTGTGCTGGTGTTCCGGCAATGGCTGGCCCGGCACATCCGCTGGACGGTTGCCTTGACTGCCCTCTGTGATGTTCTTCTGTTCTGGGATGAACTGTTCTACTATGAGAGCTTCGGCCTGTTCGCTGTGCTGGTTCTGGTGCAGTTGGCGGCCACCGGCGCAGCAGCGTTCCGCATTTACTGCAAACAAAGAAAGTAAAATACAGCCTCATTACTACTCTGGTAAATATCCCGGAACTGATTAGACGGGGTGTTTTTTGTGGAATAAAGTTGGATGGAATATTAGCGGATGAAATAGGCACTTCCTGTTAAAAGAAATTGGTCAGGATAGTAATTTTATTATCCCGACCAATTTTTGCTATTATGAACTTTTCTTAAACTATATTGCTTTTTGGAGCCTTGCGTGTTATACTGTTATACACAACAGCATAACAGTTAAAACACACGGAGGATGCAGCAATGAAACTGATTATTTCAAATGTATCTGGCGTCCCCATATACGAGCAGATTAAACAGCAGATCAAGGCGGCTATTTTATCTGGCGATCTTCAAGCCGAAGAAACTTTGCCTTCCCTTAGAACACTTGCCAAAGACTTAAAGATCAGCGTCTTAACAGTGACAAAGGCATACACAGAATTAGAGCAAGAGGGCTTTGTTAAAAATGTGCAGGGGCGCGGATGTTTCGTAATGGGGTCTGGTTCAGAACTGATTAAGGAGCAGCTTATTTGCAAAGTAGAAAACAATCTCACCGAAGCAATAAAAGCTGCAAGAATGGCAAATCTATCCACAGAGGAATTACATCGCCTTTTGGACATTTTAACGGAGGTAAAAACAGATGACTAATTATTTAGAGGTAACGAACCTTTCAAAATCTTTTGATTCTTTTCAGCTTCACAATATCAGCTTTACTTTGCCAAAGGGATATATTATGGGCTTGATCGGCCCGAATGGTTCTGGCAAAACAACGACAATCAAACTGATTTTGAATATGCTCAAGCGCACCGGCGGCACAGTCAAAGTGATGGGGCTGGATAATATCGCAGAAGAACAAAAAGTAAAATCAGAGCTGGGCGTTGTTTTCGATACAAATTATTTCAGTGATGATTGGAAAGTGTCGCAGGTTGAAAAATCCATTTCGGTATTTTATCCAAATTGGGACAGCCAGAAATTTGTGGATATGTTACGGAAATTTCACATTGCACCAACCAAAAAGGTAAAAGAACTTTCCAAAGGTATGCAGATGAAGTTAATGCTTGCCTGTGCGTTTTCATACGACGCCAAACTGTTGATCCTCGACGAGCCGACCAGTGGACTTGATCCGGTTTCCAGAGATGAACTTTTGAAAATTCTTTCAGAGTATATTGAAGATGGCGAGCATAGTGTTTTGTTCTCCACCCATATCACAGGCGATTTGGAGCGTGCAGCCGATTATATTACCTACATCAGTTATGGCGAGTTGTTCTTTACTGGCAGCAAAGATGATTTTGTAGATATGTTCCGCATTGTAAAAGGTGGAATTGAGGAACTGTCCGATGATCTGAAAAATAAGGCGGCTGGTATTCGTACATTCCCTACGGGATTTGAGGCTCTGATGAAAACCGAAGATATTAACGGTTTCTCCAACCTGACTGTTGAGCCTGCCACTATTGATGAAATTGTAGTGTTTACAAGCAAGAAAGGTGACGATTATGAGTAATATTTTGAAATCCACAAAATTAGATATTGCATTGGTAAAACCATATTTTAAGACGATTTGCTTTACCCTGCTTCTGCCGATTGTGTTTGCCGCAATCAACCGTTCTTTGCTGACAGGGGTATCATTTGCTATGTGCTTTATTGCCATGACGACGGGATATACCTTTTCCATCACAGAAAAAAACAGTATGGATCGTCTGTTTGGTATTTTACCTGTTCGGAAAAGCGAGCTTGTGATCGGACGCTATGTTTTCGTCCTTGCAATGGGGCTTCTTTCCTTGATTATTTCTTTGATTGCACAGCCGCTTGTCTTGAAAGTGCTGGGTGAAACAGTTGGCGTATTTGACATTGTAACTGCCGCTATTGCAGGAGTATTCTTATTTGCACTCTATACTGTGTTCCAGATTCCGGGATATTACAAGTACGGCTCAATCAAAGGACGGGTATTTATGTATATTCCAGTGGCCGGTTTTTTGGTGACTTTACTTCTTCTCTCTAAAATGCCAGCCATCGGGAAATCAATTATTTCAGTCGTTGAATCTTCTCCGATACTTCTCGTTTTCCTTGCGGTTTTTGCTATTGTCGTGATGTATGCGGTTTCGATCTTCTTGTCCATTCGGATTATGAAGAACAAAGAAATGTGAGGTGATTGTATGGATTTCACAATTTTGGCAGTTGTGCTTTTGCTTGGTGTTGGCGTTCCTATCCGTAATAAACTCATACGGAAATATCGGGATAAGAAAAAGAATGATCGCTATTCGGAGTGAACAATATGGAGAAAACAGAGTTCATCCGCTGCCCAGTCTGCGGGAATAAAACACGCGACAAAATTCGGGAAGATACCGTACTTAAAAATTTTCCTCTCTTTTGTCCAAAATGCAAAAGTGAATGTCTAATCGACATTGAACAATTCCATATAACCGTTATCAAAGCGCCAGACGCACAGCCGCAGAGCCGATAACATAAAGGAGAAATTCTCTTTTATGGTTGGCTCTGCTTTTTTTATTAAATTAAGGAGAGAACAACTATGGGAGACTATGCACTTACAACAAGTAAACTATGCAAGTATTATGGGCAAAATCAAATATTAGAGAATGTAACAATGTCAGTACCGTCAAAAAGCATCTACGGCTTGGTTGGAGAAAATGGAGCGGGAAAGACAACTCTTTTCCGAATTTTAGCAGGTTTGTCAAAGCCGTCATCCGGCACATTTTCAATCATGCAATCAGTGTCCTTACAGGAACTATCGGAGGCTCGCAGAAGAATTGGCTTTATGATTGAGATGCCAGCCCTTTATCCCGATATGACTGTATTGCAAAACATTTTTGTCCAGCAAATTCAATATAACGGTCACAAAGATGCCTCAAAAGCTATCAGTGTGCTGCAAATAGTTGGGTTAGATACGCAGCAAAACAAAAAGGCCCGTCACCTTTCGTTAGGTATGAAGCAGCGTCTTGCGTTAGCGATTGCGCTATTGAACGATCCTGAAATACTTATTTTGGACGAACCTATCAATGGACTCGATCCGATGGGGATTGTTGAAATCAGAGAATTGCTACTATCACTTAATCAAACGAATGGTATTACGATTGTTATATCAAGCCATATTTTGAGCGAGTTAGAGCACATTGCTACGCATTACGGATTTTTACATAATGGGAAACTGCTACGAGAAGTATCTTCTTCCTCCATCCCGCAATCTTCTGACGGCTTGGAAGGCTTTTATAAAGATATGTTGGAGGGCGGAAAATGAAACGATTGATGAAAGCGGAATTATATAAATTCGGACATGAAAAATCTGTTTGGATTATTTCTGCCGTTCTTATTGCTTGTGCGTGTATTTCTATTTTTACGCAGGTATATGCCAGTGCTGAAAATGCCTTTACTAATTTAGGAAAAGATGTAATGGTTCTATATTTGGCCTGTGCTATCTATGCCGGAGTATCGTTTGCCGACGAATTTAACAATCGAACAATTATTCATATTATTGCACATGGATATAGCCGTATGCAGTTTTTGATGGCAAAACTCATTCACTATTTACTTGGATGTCTGTTGATTATACTTGCCTATTTAACCATATCTACCGGAATTGCAGCGGCGGTTTTAGGAACAAGTACCCCTGCCTCGGTTTTTATAGGTCACATATTATATAACATATTAAGGGGATTACCTTTCTATTTTGTTATGACAATGGTTTTCTTTTTCTTTGTAATTGTAACACGAAAAGGAGCCTTAGCTATTGCGGGATCAGTTTCATCTGCCATTCTGTTTGTCGTTTTTACAAATAAGGCATATTCAGCTCAAGCATTTCCTGAGCAGAGTTGGTTGAGGTTACTTCCCAACATACAGTTATCTATGCTTTATGATGGTTCTCTGATATTCACGGATTATTTGATTGCAATAGCACTATCTGTAATTTCCAGCATTATTATATTTACAGTATGTATCGCAATTATTCGGAAAACTGAATTATAAGCTGTTATCAAAAAATCTGAAGCACAGTTACAGAATTACAAGGATGAACCTTGTGAGTGTTTTTTTAATCGGAGGGAACTTATGGAAAAAGAAACAATGGGAACTGTAATTTCAGTTACAAAACAATGGTGGTTAAAAGTGAATCGTAAACCTGTCCGCGCTCATGCTATGGATGGCGCAGCCTTTCCGCATACTATCAAGGTCAAATATACGATAGACGGCAAAGAATACATCTGCCGAAAATGGATTGGCGCAGGAAACAAAATTCCTGACAAGGGAACAACGATTAAAGTTACCTATTGTGAAGATAATCCATCGAAAGCAAGAATTGAACTCTAATCAATAAATTTATCAAAATACGGAGGTGATGATGTGATGGGACATTAGCTGTTTTTGATATAGAAGAATCCGGCAAGCAGATTGGCGAAAAGTTATTTCTGCTTCTTAACGAGGAACAAAAGAATGCTCTAATGCAATATATTTTGGAGCAAGGAGTCTGTCATGGAACAGTACTCAATTCCTGTCACACTTCCTCCGCAGCAAAGAAGAATCCTCTAACAGAAATACAGGAAGGCGAGCTTTATCTATGCCTGGAACATCGTACTGTCAGGGTTCGCGAACGGATTATCAACCTGACAAGTAAGGAGTTTGATATACTGGCATTACTCATTGCCAATCCCAAACGTGTTTTTACTTACGAACTGATTACCGATTTGGTTTGGAAAGAGGATTGTGATTTCTATTCGAGAAAAGCGATTCATAATCATATAAGTAAGTTGCGTAAGAAATTGCGCTTTGAACCGGATCTTCCAAACTATATTGAGAGTGTCGCCGGGATCGGCTATAAATTTGAACATCTATAACATGAGCCCACAAGGTGTTGTTTTCCCTTGTGGGCTTGCTTTTTGTAGCATATATTTTAAGAGCAGAATATGTAGAAAATTGCGAATATAAAGAGTAAAAAGCGAATGTCTGCGGACTGATACAGGAAACATAAACGATATAATTTTCTCCCAAGGAGGTATCAAGCAGCCGATTCAGGTTCCTCCTTGATGGGAGGAAATGCCTATGCGTCTATGCAACACAGATCCGCAGATAAACTGCTTTACATTCAGTCACCTATACGTCGTAGTCCAGCTCGTATGGATTGCGGCGTTTTTGGTTTCGACAAAGTTTGAGCATTTTCGCTGTCAACCTCCCGGAAAAATTTCATACTGCTGCTTTGGCGCGCCTGTTCTTTGTACGGGCGCGCTTTTTTGTACCCTTTTTTTAATCAGAAAGAGACTTAGACCTTATCGCTGCCGCAGCCCACCCTCTGATTTCGATTTTTGCCATCAACTCAAACATCGAAATTGGAGGAAATTACTATGAAGAAAATCAATCTTCGGGATTATTACCCGTATTATACACAGGACATGATCGTTGAGGTGCCGGATGAAGTTGCGGACATTCTCCGGGAATATAAACTTGCTGAAGCAGCTTATTTTTTGCGTACATACCGGCATAAAGCCTATTTTTCTTTGGATTATGACATCAATGTGGAACATGAGGCTATGGTGCTTGTTTTGACACCGGCAGATATTTTTGAACAGAAGGAAGAAAACGCCAGACTATATGAAGCGCTTGCCTCGTTGCCGGAAAAACAGCGTAACCGTATCACTTCACATTTTCTGTTGGGAATGAGTTTATCGGATATTGCAAAAAGCGAAGGAACCGGCGTCAGCTCTGTACATGAAGGAATCCAACGCGGACTTCGGCGTTTGAAAAAAAATTTAGAAAAAATGAATACAGACCCCGAAAATTACCATCAAAAATGAAATGTATAATAGAGGGACATATTCGGCGGGACAAGCCGGACGGGTGTGGTAAGGAAGCATATACATCCTCCACCCTAACTGTAATATCAATTTGTCTGCCATGCCCCTTGCTTGTTCCTTGACAACCGAATATACGCTGTTACAGGTACTTCATTCTGTGTTCCGAGCGACAGATGGGGCGGCGCGGTGACAGGCGGCCTAAGGAGGTGATGAATCCAGGCTGTCCGAGCGATAAACGCAACCTACGAAACCGGCTGTGGCAGGCCGGACGCGATAACGACACAGATCATAATGGTACTTCTTCACAGCTTCCTAAAGACTTGGGGAGAGTTCCTGCGGCGTTTGCTTGCTCTGGCAAAGCGGCGGCGTATGTGGGACTATGATGCGGTGACGCTACCCGCAGCCTGTAACAGCCCCGTCCTTATAACAGAAGGACTTGCCGGGGTGCGTGGCAAATACGGCAGTAAAATCGAAATCAGATATAATGGGCCGGATTTATGTGTGTAATAACCATAGATCCGACCTATTCATGTGGTCTTGATAACACAGTTTTCAGAAGGGAGTTGATACTATGGAATTGAACACCATTGTCAGTGAAGTGGGTACGCTGGTAGACATTCGGGATGTCTCTGTCAACAAAGAACTTTCCCGTGATGAACGGATTGCAGAATTTGTTCAGCAAATCAAAAATCCATACCATTTTAAGTGTGGACGTTTTACTGTACAAGCCAGTTTTTCTGCTGAAGGTGCTACCCTGGAAGAATGTATCAAGGGTATTTTGCGATAGCTGCAATTTTAAGAAAGGGGCTGACTTTTCCGTAAAAGCATGGTAGAATAAGAATCGGAAAAGGAATTGAATATGGAATAACCACACTTCTTGAATTGCGGGGATTTTTCTGTGCAACGAAAGGAGTGTTTTTTTATGCAGATTTACAAAGCGATTAAGTACATCCGTCTTTCTTATACGGATGATAAAACAGTAGAAAGTGACAGCGTTGCTAACCAGCGGCGCCTGATCGATGACTACATAGCCCGACACCCGGAAATTGAGGTTGTGGCAGAAAAAATTGACGATGGTTATAGTGGTGTTTTGTTTGATCGCCCGGCATTTCAGGAAATGATGCGGATGATCGAACAAGGCGAAGCTAACTGTGTGATTGTCAAAGACCTCTCCCGCTTAGGTCGTGAGTACATAGAAACAGGCCGTTATATGCGCAGGGTATTTCCAGCCTATGGAGTGCGTTTTATCGCAATTAACGATAATGTGGACACGGAAAATGACGCTGCCGATGATCTCACGGTTTCTGTCAAAAACATTATGAATGAGGCTTACTGTCGGGATATTTCTGTTAAGACACGGAGCGCCCTGGAAGTAAAACGGCGCAGCGGGGATTTTGTAGGTGCTTTTACCATTTATGGTTATGTGAAAGTCGGCGATAAACACAAGAGTCTGGAAGTAGACGAATATGCTGCTAATGTTGTGAGGGATATTTTCAGAAAACGGCTGGAGGGATTCAGCGCTTCCCATATAGCGGATGAACTGAACCGATTAGGAATTCTTTCGCCTTTAGCGTATAAGCGCAATCACGGAATGCCTCATGCAAAAGGTGGCTATACAGACCGAAAGGATTGCAAATGGTCTGCAACTACAATCATCCGCATTTTGCAGGATGAAACTTACACCGGAACACTGGTCCAGGGCAAACAGACAACGCCCCATTTCAAATTAAAAGAGCGTGAGGACAAACCTTCTTCGGAATGGATTCGTGTGGAGGGAACCCATGAAGCGATCATACAAAAGCACGATTTTGATCTGGTGCAACGGCTCCGCAGGATTGACACAAGGACTTCTCCCAAATCGGATAAGGTTTACCTGTTTTCCGGTATTTTGATCTGCGGCTGCTGTGGCTGCCGTATGACCCGCAAGACGAACCGCTATAAAGATAAAGAGTATCACTATTATTACTGCCCGACCGGCAAAAAGAATGGCTGCACATCGTCGGTCATGCTGAAAGAGTCGGATCTGATTGAATGTGTGCAGGACAGTTTGAAAGGACATATTGAAAATGTTGCTTCTCTGGATGCCCTGCTGTCCAGTATCAGTCAGGAACGGATCAACCGGGAATTGGCGCAGGAATATGCCGCACAGATCAGAGTAAATGAAAAGCGTGTGGCACAGACCGAGGGCTTTAAGGCAAAACTCTATGAAAATCTGGTGAGTGGAATTCTGACAAAGGAAGAATTTCTCTCTTATAAGCGAAAATACAATGCAGATATTGAACTGTTCCAAAAGGCAATCGCTGAATGGAACGATAAACTTACAGATGTATTGGAAAACCGAAGCGAACGAAACCGTTGGATCAACCATTTTATGAAATTTTCTACTATGGAGGATATTGACCGCCGGGCAGTCATGCAGCTTATCCGAAGCATACGGGTAATGGGTAAAGATGAACTGCATATTGAATTTAATTACCAGGATGAATATCAGAAAGCAATCTCTTTGGCGGAACAGATTGCTACAAAAAATAAAGAAAGGATGGTGGGCTAAATGGCAAGAAAAAGCAGAAAACAGACGGCAGCGCCTATGCTGGCACCATCTTTATATGTACATGTGGCTCTGTATATCCGTCTTTCTGTGGAGGATAACAAAAAGCGGGGCTGCTCAGTAGAAAATCAAAAGCTGGTACTGAATGACTTTCTTTCAGATAAACCGGACTTCGTTGTGTATGATACCTATATCGACAACGGAGCGACAGGGACAAATTTTCACCGCCCTGGATTTCAGCAAATGCTATCTGACATTGAAGCAGGCCACATTAACTGTGTGATTGTTAAGGATCTTTCCCGATTAGGGCGAAATTCTATTGACACAGGTTATTATATCGAACAGTATTTCCATGCTCATAATGTTCGCTTCATTGCTGTTACGGATCAGTTTGATACAGCGGATTCCGGAAATCTTCATGGCGGTATCATGCTGCCTTTGAAAAATATGATCAATGAAGCCTATGCTCTGGACATTGGACGAAAAATCAAAGCACAAGCGCGGCAGGCTATGAAAGATGGCGACTATATTGGTGCACGGGCACCTTATGGTTACAGGAAAGACCCTGATAATTGCCATAAACTTCTGATTGATGAAAATACTGCCCCTGTGGTAAAACAGATTTTTGAATGGGCACATGAGCATGTGTCTCTGAACCGGATTGTCCGCAATCTAAATGAGATGGGGATTCCGGCACCGAGCCATTATAAAAAGGCCACTGGCGAGATTACCAGTCCGGGCCTGATTGGAAGCGGCAAATGGCAGACCCGTACAGTGATGAAAATTTTAGAAAGCGAAGTCTATACAGGCGATCTGGTGCAAGGAAAAACAAAGATTGTAGATCATCAGCAGGTCAAGGCTGGAGAAGATAATCTGATTATTGCCAAATGCACCCATGAACCGATCATTAGCTATGAATTGTTTAATGCAGTTCAGGAATACAGAAAACAGATCTGTGAAGAAAGCAAAGCAACTCCAAAACGCCCCTACACGCCAAACATTTTCAAAGGCAAAGTGTTCTGTGCTGATTGTGGCAGAAGCCTTCACCGGCAACGTGCCGAGCGCCGGAAAGGCCCCGATACTTATTGGTTCCACTGCCTTACAAACAGCCGGGTAGAAAAAGATAGCTGCAAAGGCGCAACGATGCAGGAAAAGGAACTGATTTCTATTGTTACGGCTATTCTTGAAAAAGAGCTGACAGTTGCGCTGGGAATGTCGCTGCCACTCTTTCAGTTGGAGGCAAGACAAAAACAGGAAAAAGATAAGCTGAAAATTCAGATGTCGGCCAAACGGCAGGAAATTGAAAAAACACGCCGGCTGATCCGTGGTCTATATGAAAATTTTGTGCAGGGTATTTTGACAAATGATGAATACTTTGAATTGAAGGCGGATTATGAATATGCTATCAATGCTCTGTCTGGTGAGATTGAAGTATTTGAAAAATCTATGGACTCCCTGGACAACCAGCTTGCCCGATACCGTGCAATGGAAAAGGATGCAAAAACACTGGCACAGGATCATGTGCTGACTGCAGAACTGATTGAACGGCTCATTGAACGAATTGAGATCGACCACGAGCGGAATATTCATGTAACCTTCCGTTTCAAAAATGAATTTCAGGGAAAGGCGGTGGAACCGTGCGCAACTATGTGATTGCCCTTTATATCCGTCTTTCTGTGGAAGATTTCAAAACCGAAAGTTTGAGCATACCAAATCAAAAACTGATTCTTCGTGAAAAAGCTATGTCTCTGCCGGAATGGGATAATAGTGAGATTTTGGAATTTATTGACAACGGTCATACAGGGACAAACTTTGAGCGTCCGGCGGTGCAGGAACTTTTAACAATGGTTCAGGCCGGAAAGATCAACTGTATTATTGTAAAAGACCTTTCCCGATTTGGACGTAACAGCATTGAAACCGGCTATTTTATTGAGCGGGTATTTCCTCTTTACCACACCCGTTTTATTTCCGTCAGTGATGATTTTGACACAGCTAATTTCAAAGGTGATACCGGAGGGATTGATATTGCTTTCAAGTATCTTATTAGCGAGTGTTATAGCCGAGATATGTCCATGAAAACCAAAAGTGCAAAATACGCGAAGATGCGTCGTGGGGAATATCAGAGTGTCATCTGTCCTTACGGCTATCGCAAGAGTGCAGACGGACGTATGGAACCGGACGAGGATGTTGCCCCGAATGTGCAGATGATATTTCAATGGGCGTCTGAAGGCAACACCGCAGCCGAGATCACAAGAAAACTGTATGCCATGAATATCCCCACCCCTGGGGAATATCGCAAACTTAAAGGCAAGGACTATTACAATGTTTCCCGAACAAACGGCGTTTGGAGTACATCAACGGTCCTGCGTATTTTAGAAGATCAAAGATATATCGGTACCTATGTAATTGGCAAGAGAAAGGTAAAAGAGATTGGCAGCCGACATACACAGTTAAAGGATGAAAGTGAGTGGTTCAAAATACCGAACCATCATCCGGCTATTGTAAGTGTGGATTTATTTGAGAAAGCCAATGCTTCTATTAAACGTTTCTCTCTGTCAAATAAAAAGCCGCGTGATTATCTGCTCCGTGGTAAGGTATTCTGTGGATGCTGCGATCATGCAATGGCTCTACGAAATGATGCGTGGTTTTATTGCCGTCATTCCGAGGTGGCTGAAACGCTTCCTTGTCATGGTGTGCGCATAAAGATGGCAGATCTGGAGCAGGTTGTATTTGAAACAATTCGGGCTCAAATGTGTCCGGCATTGGGAATTGATAGCAATAAGGATAAATTGGATTTGCAGACAGTCCAGCAGGCCGAACATGAAGAAAAACTCCGTTCTATTCAAGACAGCAAGCGGCATCTTTATGAGCAGTATGCACTCGGAGAGATTGATTTGGAAACCTATCGAACACGAAAAGCGGTTTATGACACGGAACTGGTACAAGCCAAAAATGTTCATGCTGTCATCACTGCACAGACAAAGCGGATAAAAAGTGATTATGAGATTAAGCTGAAACAACAGGAAATTGTGCAGGAAGTCGGAAACGCCAACATGCTGACAAAAGCTCTGATTGACCGGCTTATCAACAAAGTTTACGTCTTTCCAGGAGATCGGATTGAGATTGAATATGCAACACAGGATTTCTTAGAAACTAAGGAATCCGAAAAGGAAGTATAACCGTGAACACCCATTTGAAACAGCTATGGGCAGCTATGAAGCTGCCCGAAAAACTTCAAAAAAAGTTATATTTTTTTTGTCGTGGGCTTGACATACGGGTGCCGCAAATCGTGAATTCTTATACGCTTTACGCCTGCGGCTTTCGCCCCTCTGTCCATCTCGTGATGAAGATAGCTTTTTGTTACCGTAAAGATACGGTCTTTCTTTTTCAAACCATAGAGCATACCGAGATATTCCTGCATTTCCTCACAGAGAAAATGCGGCATTTTAATTGTGCGATTGCTTTTCTTTGTTTTCGGTGTGGTAATCACATCTTCGCCGTGTAAACGCTGATAGGATTTGTTAATCGTGACCGTTTCCTTATCAAAATTGAAATCAGCGGCGGTTAAGGCTAATAATTCGCCCTCACGAATGCCGCACCAGTAGAGCATTTCAAAGGCATAAAAGGAAACAGGTTTGTCCATCATTTCATAGGAAAATTTCTTGTATTCTTCCTTTGTCCAAAACAGCATTTCCTTGTGTTCCTCACTTCCCATATTTCCCACCTTTGCGGCAGGATTGGAACGCAATTCATAATAGCGTACAGCGTGATTGAAGATAGCCGACAACTGATTGTGCAGCGTTTTCAGATAGGTTTGTGAATACGGTTTTTTCTTCTCGTCACGGTAGGCAAGCATTTCATTCTGCCAAGTGATAATCTCCTTTGTGGAAATCTCGCTTATTTTCAACTTGCCGAAATAGGGCAGTATCTTCGTGCGAATGATATGCTCCTTTGTCAGCCAAGTGTTTTCTTTCAGGCGGTTTTTTACATCGTTGATATACAGTTCCGTAAAGGCTTCAAAGCTCATATCAAGGTCAGACGAATTTTGTAGCTGAAACATTCGCTCCCATTCCTGCGCTTCTTTCTTTGTGGCGAAACCCCGCTTACATTTCTGCTTGCGTTCGCCTTTCCAGTTCATATATCTCGCCATCACATACCAAGTGCCGTTGTCCTCATTTTTGAATACTGGCATTATTTACTCTCCTTTCCTGCTCCGTAGAGCCTTTCATAAAAATACTGGCGGTTTACACGACCCGCAATCGTAATAAAGCCCTGTTCTTTCAACTCTTCGTTCAGTTTTCTGATGAGCTTATAGGCATAGGGCTTTGATACGCTTAGTTCCTGTGCCACATCATCGGCACGAATAAATTTGTTTTCCATATCGTCAGTCCTTTCATAAGATTTTTAAGTTGCCGTTCTCTCCGAATATCGTTCCTGCCCCCATTTCAGCGGCGTTATCTCGTTCACTCTTGAATAAATCAAAAGGTCTTGGCGAAGTATCCTACTCGGACGGTCATCTAGTTTTTATTAAGCATATTCGCTTAGTGTTTTCTATTATACTAAGCAGATATGCTTTTGTCAAGAGGCTTTCGAGAAAATATTAAACTTTTTTGTTTCATTCCCTCTTGACAATTCCTAAACATATCTGCTATACTGATTGCAGTACATAAGCAAGGAGTGTAAACACTATGGCTATTGGCGAAAGAATACATTTTTTCAGACTCTTGCGTGGTATGACGCAAAAATATCTTGGTACGGCTGTCGGCTTTCCCGAACGGAGCGCAGATGTGCGTCTGGCACAATACGAAACTGGCTCCCGTAAACCAAAAGCAGACTTAACGGCTGCACTGGCACAGGTGCTTGAGGTTTCCCCGCAAGCTCTTGATGTTCCCGACATTGACAGCTACATCGGTCTTATGCATACCTTATTTACCCTTGAAGATATTTACGGTCTTACCGTCAGCGAAGCAGACGGAGAAGTCTGTCTGAAAGTCAACAAGGACAAAGGTAAGGACGCTGCCGAGTTATCAAAAATGCTCTGTGCTTGGAAAGAACAGGCAGACAAGCTATCTTCCGAGGAAATCAGCAGGGAAGAATACGACAACTGGCGTTATCACTATCCGAAATTCGATACCACACAAATCTGGGCGAAAGTTCCCTCAAAAGAATTAAGCGACACATTAGCCGAAGCATTCAAAGAGCAACTCAAACCCGATAAATAAAGAACGACAAAAAGCCCTTAGCTATGAGTTACTACCCACAGCTAAGGGCTTTGTTTATAATATGGATTTTTTGTTGTACAGCCGCCTGTCAATCATTCTGTAACCCTAAAACCACTGGATTACAAGAATAACGGCTCTTACACAACTGTTATCAAATTGTTATCAAAAGACCTCTTGAAAGTCCACAAACCCGCATAAATACTGGATTTCTTCGACCTCTCAACTTATTCGAACTCAATCGTTCCTGGCGGCTTACTGGTCAAATCATAAAATACCCGATTGACCCCCTTCACTTCATTAATAATCCGGCTCATTACTTTCTGCAATACACTAAACGGTATTTCTGCAGCTTCTGCCGTCATAAAATCAATCGTGTTCACTGCTCTCAAAGCAACTGCATAATCATATGTCCGCTCATCGCCCATAACGCCGACTGAACGCATATTCGTAAGTGCTGCAAAATATTGTCCAATGGACCGCGCAAGCCCGGCTTTCGCAACCTCTTCCCGGTATATTGCATCCGCGTCCTGCACAATGCGGACTTTTTCTGCAGTAATATCGCCGATAATACGGATGCCAAGCCCTGGTCCCGGAAACGGCTGACGAAAAACAAGGTTTTCCGGTATGCCAAGCTCCAGCCCCGCCTTACGCACTTCATCCTTAAAAAGGTCGCGCAGCGGCTCAATGATTTCTTTAAAATCAACATAATCCGGGAGACCGCCAACATTATGATGTGACTTAATAACCGCGGATTCCCCGCCCAGACCACTTTCCACCACATCCGGATAGATAGTTCCCTGAACCAGAAAATCAACCGCCCCAATCTTCTTCGCTTCTTCCTCAAACACCCGGATGAATTCTTCGCCAATAATTTTCCGTTTCTTTTCCGGTTCTGTTACGCCAGACAGCTTATCATAAAAGCGCTGCTGCGCATTTACACGGATAAAGTTTAAATTATATGGTCCTTTAGGACCAAATACCGCTTCGACCTCATCACCTTCATTTTTGCGAAGCAGACCGTGGTCCACAAACACGCAGGTGAGCTGTTCTCCTACGGCTTTCGACAGCAGCACTGCAGCCACAGAAGAATCCACTCCACCGGAAAGTGCACAAAGTACCCTGCCGCTGCCAACTTTTTCCCGAATTGCCTTTATGGATTCTTCTACAAAAGAATCCATACGCCAGCTTCCGGAGCATCCACAGATATTCAACACAAAGTTTGAGAGCATTTTCGTACCTTCCTGTGTGTGAAGCACCTCCGGATGAAACTGGATTGCATACAATTTTTCACTTTCATTTTCTGCTGCCGCCACTGGACAATCTGCTGTATGGGCAGTAATTCTGAAGCCCGGCGCCACCTCTGAAATATAATCAAAATGACTCATCCAACATATTGTTTTCTCCGAAACACCATTAAATATCGGAGAAGAAGTATCTGTAAATACCTCTGTTTTCCCGTATTCGCGTACTTTTGCGCGCTCTACTCTTCCTCCCAGCACATGCTGCATAAGTTGTGCTCCATAACACAGCCCCAGCACCGGAATGCCCATTTTAAACAGCTCTGCTGAGTATGTCGGAGAATCCGGCTCATAACAGCTATTAGGTCCTCCTGTCAGAATAATTCCTTTCGGGTTCATGGCTTTGATTTTTTCCAAATCTGTTTTGTAGGAATAAATCTCGCAGTATACGTTACATTCCCGTACCCGTCTGGCCACAAGCTGATTATATTGACCGCCAAAATCCAGTACAATCACTAATTCCCGCTTCACGTTATGCCTCCTGTTCTTTTTGTGATATTTTTCTTATAATATTTTTGCAGATACATTTTGCCATGTATTTTTTTCTTATAATTTTTTCATGTCGTCCTGCAGCTTTGCACCACAGAAATTCTGACACATGTCCGGACAGTTTTACTGTCCTTTTGCGCATCCAGACTTTCCTTTTACCACCTCGCCAGGCTTTCAGATGCATCATTTGCTTTTCGTGACATTCTCCATTATAAATTAGTACATAACATTTGGCAATTCCCAAATCTTGTTCTTTTGCAGAATTTTTCATTTACCGTCCGCACAGAAAATGTCAGAAACAAATGTGATATATCACACATATAATATATTTTCCAATATTCTGCTCTCCATATGTGCAAACTCAAGCTTTATAATATAACGCGCAATCATAGCTTGCCGGTCCGGAATCACTTTCTTACCTTTTCTGCGACATCTGTACTTTCTTCAAAGCTTCCTCCTGCGCTTCAATCACGCAATCGCACCATGCATCAAATTCCGGATCCTCTATCTGACATTCCGGATGGGACATCACATAAGCTACCGCTTTGCGAACTCCCTGGTCAAAACGGATATCCGCGCAAAAACCCGGCACAAGCTTTTTCAATTTAGTGTTATCAAATACCACGGTATGAGCCTTATCCCCCAGGAGGCTTCCCTCTATATTAAGCCTCTGCGTGTCACATTTTGCAAGAAAATGTGATGACACATAATATGGATTCAGCTCCACGCCCAGAGCATCCGCTACCGTCTGGTAAATCTGATTCCATGTCAGAGATTCATCCCCGGTAATCTGCACCGCCTCTCCAATCGCATGAATATTCCCCATCAGCCCGACAAAACCTTTTGCAAAATCACTATTAAAGGTTAAGGTCCACAGCGACGTTCCATCACCGTGAATGAGAACCGGCTTTCCTTCCATCATACGTTTTAGTACCTGATAGCTGCCGTTTTTCCCATGCAATCCCACCGGAACACTTCTCTCACTGTATGTGTGACTTGGACGCACGATTGTCACCGGAAAATCTTCTTCCCGGTAGAGCTTCATCAGAAGCTCCTCTCCTGCAATTTTGTTTCTGGAATAATCCCAATAACGGTTAGCCAGCGGCGTTCCCTCCGTAATCCGGTAATCTGACAGCGGCTTCTGATATGCCGATGCCGAACTGATGTAAATATACTGCCTGGTCTTTCCTTTAAACAGCCGGTAATCCCGCTCCAGCTGCTCTGGAACAAATGCAATAAAATCCGCAACCACATCAAACTGCTGTCCAGCAAGCTGCTCTGCAACATACTTTTCATCATTAATATCCGCAGTAATAATATGTGCGCCTTCCGGAAGCTCCCGGTTCCGGTTTCCTCTGTTAATCAGCCACAGTTCATGCCCTTCTTCCAGCAGCTTTCTTGAAATTGCTGTACTAATTGTACCCGTTCCTCCAATAAACAACGCCTTCATATCGTCCATTCTCCTTTTATATATTCTGATACTGCCATTTTCCCCTTATGTAACGGATTGTAAAACAAATTGCACGGAACAGCCAGTCAATCGTCATAGCCACCCAGATGCCAAAGACGCCCCAGCTCATGTACTCTCCCAATATGTAACTAAATAATATCCGGAAAATCCACATGGAAAAGATGGATATCCACATAGTAATTTTTACATCATTTGCCGCCCGCAAGGTATTCGGCAGTGAAAACGACATCGGCCAGATTGTACATGCGCAACATGCATGATATGTTAAAATCTGCCTTGTCATTGCCGCCGTCTCCGGCTGAAGATGATAAACCTGGATAATCACCGGCAGCATAAGATAAACAACCACATTTATCGCAACCATCGCAATATATTCAATAACCAGCAGCTTTTTTGTGTAATATCTCACCTGCTTATAATCGCCCGCACCAGCGCACTGCGCCGCTACAGTCAAAATAGCAAACCCCATCGCCATTCCAGGCAGTGTCTGAAACATAGCAATCGTATTCGAAACCGCATTTGCCGCAATAGATGCGGTTCCAAATGTCGCCACAAGACTTAGTACCAGAATTTTCCCTAATTGAAACATACTGTTTTCCAGTCCGTTTGGCACTCCGATGTGCAATATTTTATGTATCATATGCTTATCAAAGTGCATTTGTATCTTTCGAGACATATGGACCGGTTGATTTTCCCTGCGAAGCAACACAATCATTATGAGAGCTGCAAACATTCTGGAAACCAGCGTTGGTATTGCCGCACCCTCAACGCCCATTTTACAGCCATAAATCAGAATCGCATTTCCAGTAATATTTACCGCGTTCATCAGCAAAGATGATTCCATAGAGATTTTGGAATTACCAACGGAACGGAAAATCGCCGCGCCTCCATTATACAATGCAATAAAAGGAACGGATGCCGTTACTATCAGAAGATATATTCTCGCATTTTTCATGACATCTTCCTCTATCTGTCCGAAAATACCATGAAGAATCAGATTCTGTCCGGCATAAACCCCCACTGTTACTATAATAGACAAAACTGTAACAAATAACATCAGCTGGTCAGTTGCTTTACAGGCATATTCTTTTCTCTGCTGCCCGATATAATGTCCTGCCACTACCGCCCCACCGGTAGCCAGTGCCGCAAAAATATTGATAATCAGTACCATAATCGTATCTACCAGAGAAACCCCCGAAACAGCCGCTTCTCCTACACTCGCGACCATGACAGAATCCGCCAGTCCCACTGTAACACTCAGCAGTTGCTCAATAATCAGCGGGACAATCAACTGGCGCAGTTGTTTGTTTGTAAACATCATACTGTTCATCTCCTCAAGCATACTCTGTTACGCAATATTTTTACTGCATTTTTCCATTTATTGCAATATGTTTTTCTGAATTTTTGTTTTATAATTTTCTGGTTTTGCTGTACATCTTTTCATTTTTATTTCAGGGCTTGTCTCACCGGTTCCCACTCCATTAAAAGCCTGTCCATCTGGTAAGCCGCGTTTGCCGGGCTGGTAGACGGCAGCTTTATAATTTCTTTTTTCAGCAGCGGGTAGCTATACTTCTGATATAATTCATATGCTTTTCCACCATTTGCAAAAATCTGTTTTATTGGTGCATGTAACAGAATTCTGCCCAGGTCACAGGGAACCGCATTTTTTATCGAGCTGTCACTGGAACCAATAATATCACATTCTGCTATTACATCCCATATTGCTATGTGATTTTGTAAAAGAAATTTTTTCTTTTCCTCTATTGTCCCAGGCACAGGAGCCATACAGAGAGCACTCAGCACTTTCCAGAACCGGTTTTGCGGATGTCCATAATAAAAATGATTTTCCCTGGATTTTACAGAAGGAAATGTCCCAAGAATCAATATCCTGGATTTTCCGTCATAAACCGGTTCAAAAGTATGTGTAACATGCTGATAATCCTGTGCCATCCTGTTTCTCTGCCTTTCTGATTGATATGTGTTTCACATAGCTGCTGTTATGTGCACTGTTTGTATTTTACAGACTACCGGTCATCCTGTCTGCTATTTTACATGCCCCGGCATATGTTGTATTTTCCTCTGTTTTACCTGTTTTCTTCTGCACATCTGACTTTCCGACCTCCCAGATTCTTTATCCGGATATTAGGTCACATATAAGTTCAACTGCTATCTTCTGTCCTGTTTTCATGCTTTCTATCTCAACTGTTTCCTGCCGGGTATGCGTTCCGTCCCCAAGCGCAGTTCCTATCGTAACGGACGGTACTCCATGAGACAACGGAATATTTCCATCTGTAGACCCCGCATCACATATAATATCGCCGTCATAATATTTTCTGATAATATTCCGGCAACGCTGTGTCAGTTTTTCCTGCTTTTTTTCATCCACCCTGCCGTTTCCCGGACGGATTCCTAACACTTCTGCCTCTATCCGGACTCCTTTTTTCTGATAACGCTGCAATGTATTCTGCAAAAAATTCTCCATAAACTGCATTGCTTCTTCAGATTCCGACCGGAATTCGTAAAGCATAGATGCTTCCTGTGCAATTGTATTCACGGTAGTGCCGCCTTCTATCCTTCCCACATTGTATGTGACCCTGGCATTTTGCGGAAGAGCCACCTGATACAATTCAGTAATAACCTCCGCAAGCCGCACAATCGCATTCTCTTTTCCGAAGTCTTTATAAGAATGTCCACCCTCCGAATGTACCGAAATACGATATCTCCTGGAGCCTACAGCACGATTGTAAATTACATTATAATTCAAATCAAAGCATATCCACCTGTCAATTCGGCTTCCATAATCCTTCCATATCTGACGGCTGCCTTTCAGGTTTCCCAACCCCTCTTCTCCCACATCTGCGACAAATAGAATCCCATTTTCTCTCCTGCCACATAAAGCTGACGCTGCCTTATCACATAATTTTTCTGCTTCATGTGAAAAAAGAAATTTAATTGCCATCAGCATATTTACCAGATTTGCTGTATCATCCCGTACTCCCGGTCCAATCAGATAACCATCCGCCTCTTTTAATGGAAGTTCTTCGGTATCCTGACACACAACATCCATATGTGCCATCACTACTGTCAACTTTTGTTCTGTCTCACATTGATATGGATAGACAACATTGCCTACCTCATCTATAAAGGCTTCCGTCGCTCCCTGCTTATGTAACCATTTGCACACAAATGCTGCACGTTTTTCTTCCTGTCCGGAAGGAGCCGGAATCACCGCAAGCTTCTTTAGCAGAGCAATCGTCTCATCATGATGTAATTCCACATATTCCCGTATGATATGCTCACATTTTTGTGTACCATATCCCAGTGTAGCATGTTCGCATTCCTGTGTATCACATCCACGTGTAGCATGTTCGCATTCCTGTGTATCACATCCACGTGTAGCATGTTCGCATTCCTGTGTATCACATCCGTGTGTAACATGCTCACATTCCTGTATATCATATCTTCGTGTAACATGTTCACATTTCTGTGCGCCGAATTCCACAACATTGTCCTCTTGTGTGATATGTTCCATAACAATATGTTCTCCTGTCACCTTTCTGAAATTTCCGAAATCCGGTTTTCTTGACTTTTCCAGATATTCTTCCGCCAAAATCTCTATTCTTCTTTCCAGACATCCTCCCATAAGACGTTTCTAGTTCTTTTTCTGCTACATCTCCGGAACTCATCCTTCTTTCCAGACATCTTCCCATAAAACGTTTCCAGTTCTTTCTCTGATTCATCTCTGGAAACCGTCCTCATTCTTCTTTCCAGGCATCTTCCCATAAGATGTTTCCGGTTCTTTCTCTGATTCGTCTCTGGAAATCATCCTCATCCTTCTTTCCAGACATCCTCCCATAAAATGTTTCCGGTTCTTTCTCTGATTCGTCTCCGTAAATCATCTTCATCCTTCTTTCCAGACATCCTCCCATAAAACGTTTCCAGTTCTTTTTCTGCTACGTCTCCGGAAACCATGTCCAGCTTCCCTTTTCCTTCCTGCGCATTTTGGGGGAAAGCTTCTGTTTTTTCCATAAACGGTCTTATCTGCCTGTACAAATATGATTCCGGAAAATATTTCCACTTTCATACCAGTTTCCGCAATCCGGGCACTGCACCATTTCCTGCTCCGTCTGCCCGCCCGCCGGGTCGTTTGCCCGTTCTTCCGCTACATGAAGCTCGTAAGAGCTGGCTGATGTACCATCCGTTTCAGCGCTGAACCAATAGCCGCAATATGGGCACTTTTGTGCTTCGCCTTCATACTGCTGCATAACACCGGATTCATCATATTCCGGAATAATTGCATTTTCCGGCGATGTCTGCAGGGTGTTTTTCACGGTACTATCCTCCGTTGCAGGCTGTATCTGTTCTACTTTGCTCTCCGTCTGCACATTTCCCGACGCTCCGCTTCCAGCAGGCACATTTCCAGATAATGTCTCTTTTCCAGATGTTACATTTTTCCCGGTCAATAAGCTTTCCTTCTCTGTCTCCTTATCTGTATCTGTTTCTGTCTCCATTTCTGTTTCACTTATAGTTTCTGTTTCACTTATAGTTTCTGTAACCTTTTCTGTTTCTGCTTTCTCCCGTGTTCCATTCGCAGACTGGCATCCTAACAACAATACCGCCGCTGCCACACAGCAGCCCAGGAGCGCAATTCGTTTCTTCCTCATACACATTTCCTCCCAAATCGTCACTAAAAAACGTCCACCGGACGTTTTTGTCGCATGCATGGCAACTAAAAATTTTACAGCCCGGCCTTCTTTAAATTCCGTTTTCTTTTACCTCATTGTATCAGACCTGCTGTTTCTGCGCCACTATTATTTTTTAAGATATCAGGGTTGTTTCTGTACATTTTTCTGAAAATATGATAAACTTGGAATACTGCATTTCACATAAGAAAGGAATTTTATATGTTAAAAACGATTGAAACCATCAATACAGTTGTGAATAACTTTGTCTGGGGTGTTCCCGCCATGATTTGCATTATTGGTGTCGGACTTCTTCTGAGTATCCGGACACGCTTTATTCAGATACGCAAATTTCCCTATGCCATCAAAACAACCATCGGAAGAATGTTCCGCAAAAAAGAAGCCTCGGATGGCGCCATGACACCATTCCAGGCTGTCTGTACTGCGCTTGCCGCCACAGTCGGCACCGGAAATATCGCCGGTGTCGCCGGGGCAATCGCGATTGGCGGACCGGGCGCTGTTTTCTGGATGTGGGTTTCCGCTCTTCTCGGAATGTGTACAAAATTCTCAGAAGTAACGCTCGCGGTTCACTTCCGCGAAAAAAATGAACAGGGCGATTTCGTTGGCGGACCAATGTACTATATTAAAAATGGTCTTGGAAAACACTGGCAATGGCTCGCCGTCCTGTTTTCCGCATTCGGCGTGCTTACCGTATTCGGGACCGGAAATGCCACCCAGGCAAATACTATTACGACCGCTGTCAACTCCGCTCTGCTGAATTACAACATCATACAGGATTCCCAGACAGACTTCTGCAATCTGCTTATCGGCATTATCATTACGATTCTGGTTGCCCTGGTGCTCTTTGGCGGCGTCAAGCGTATCGGAAAGGTCACAGAAAAACTGGTGCCCTTTATGGCGCTTCTCTACATTCTTCTGGCATTGGGCGTTGTATTGTTGCATATTGAAAATGTACCTTCCGTTTTCCGTATGATTTTCGAAGGAGCCTTCTCACCTTCCGCTGTGACCGGAGGCGCTGTCGGAAGCTTTTTCCTCAGCATGCAGAAAGGCGTTTCCCGCGGTATTTTCTCCAATGAAGCCGGGCTCGGTACCGGTTCCATTGCACATGCCTGCGCGGACACCCGCAAACCGGTACAGCAGGGACTTTTCGGTATTTTTGAGGTATTCACCGACACCATCGTTATCTGCACGCTGACCGCCCTGGTCATCCTTTGCAGCGGTGTTCCTGTTTCCTACGGCAGCGCCGCCGGCGCAGAACTGACCATTTCCGGCTTTACCGCCACCTATGGAAACTGGGTATCCATCTTTACCGCCGTCGCCATGTGCTGCTTTGCCTTCTCCACTATCATCGGATGGGGACTGTACGGCGCCCGCTGCATTGAATTTCTGTTTTCATCAAAAGTCATCCGGCCATTTATGCTGGTATACTCCCTCGTTTCCATTCTCGGAACGACAATGGACCTCGGTCTTTTGTGGAGCATTGCGGAAACCTTCAACGGTCTGATGGCGATTCCAAACCTGATTGCGCTGTTTCTGCTTTCCGGTACAGTGGTCCGGCTGGTACAGAATTATTTTGAACCTTCTGCCCGGTAATCAAATCTGCAGCAGATATTCCTCCGCGTAATGCACGGCGACGGCACCGTCCGCCGCCGCTGTCACAATCTGGCGCAGCGCCTTCGTGCGGACATCACCTGCTGCAAACACTCCCGGCAGCGAGGTGCGCGTAGTCTCATCCGCTTTTATATACCCGGCGGCATCCAGCTCCAGCCGGTCTTTTACCAAATCTGTCACCGGTTTTCTTCCGATTGCCACAAATACGCCGTCCAAAGCAATGTCCGTTTCCTCTCCGGTATGCACATTTTTCACCCTCAGCCCGTCCAGCCGGTCCGTATGCAGCAGCTCTGATACCGTGCTGTTCCAGACAAATTCGATATTCTCCGCCGACATCAGCGATTCATGATATACCTTCGATGCGCGCAAAGTATCTCTGCGGTGTACGACATACACTTTTTTCGCTACCCGTGCAAGAAGAAGCGCGTCTGCCGCCGCAGTATTGCCCCCGCCCACAACGGCAACCGTTTTTCCGCGGTAAAACATTCCGTCGCAGGCTGCGCAATAATGTATACCGCGACCGGTAAACTCTTTTTCTCCCGGAAGCCCCATCTCGCGCGGCCCGGCCCCGGTGGAAACGATCACAGTGCGTCCATAAAACGTTCCGTCACTTGTACGCACTTCCTTTATATCCGGCGCAAGCTCCACAGAATGTACCTCTGTCAGCCTTGTCTGCGCGCCAAAACGTTCTGCACCCTTCCGCATTTTTTCTCCGAGCAGGAAGCCGTCAATCCCCTCCTCAAATCCCGGATAATTATCAATCTGCTCCGTCTGCACCATCTGTCCTCCAACTGACATTTTTTCAAAAAGAATAGTATCCAGACCTGCCCGCGCTCCGTATAATGCCGCGGTATATCCACCCGGTCCGCCGCCAATAATCATCACATCATAAATATGTTTCATCGTACCGCCTCCTTTTTCGCATGTAGAAATGCTGTTATACAACATATCTGTTTTTTATAATATAACTCATTTTTCATGTTACTTCTGTGAGCTTGTCACATTCTAGTTGAGGCTGGCGTGAACAATAACGATAAGAGCTCTTTTCCCATCCGGATATCCAAAAGGGTATTGACACTTCCCATATATTTTTATATAATCCAGTTATATAATTATTTTATATAACTTATTTATCAATGATTGGAGATAAACAATGCCAAAGCAAAAAATCACAAAAGAAATGGTTGTCAATGCTGCTTTTGAAATTGCCAGAAGCAGCGGTATGGAGCAGGTTATGGTAAAAAATATTGCTGACAAAATAGGCTGTTCTGTACAGCCAATTTACAGTTACTGCAATAATATGGACGGACTGCGCCAGGATGTAATCGAAAAGGTAAATTGTTTTATACAGGAATATGTGACAAATCACATCGACATAAATGACCTGTTTCGCAGTTCGGGGCACGCATATATCCGTCTGGCGAAAGAAGAGCCTCATTTGTTTAAAATCTTTATTTTGCACCAGCGCAGCGGGATTTCCTCACTGGATGATTTGTATCAGTCTGAAACAAATCCCGGTATCGCACAGTTTATTTCTGAAAAGCTGCACATCAGTCTGGCAAAAGCAAAGCAGTTGCATTTAAATATGCTTATTTATACAATCGGTATCGGCACTATTTTTTCCGTGACAATGCCGGGAATTTCGACCGACGAAATATATACACAGCAGGAAATTGCATATGAAGCCTTTTTAAAACAGGCATTAGATTGCAGGACTAGTGTATTCTGAAAGCTGTTAAAAATACAGCAGAAAGAGAGATAATTCACTATGAATAAAACAGCAGTTCTTTACAAATCAAAGTATGGGGCAACCAAAAAATATGCCGCAATGTTAAAGGAAGAATTATCCTGTGACATTTATGAAGCCACTGATTATAAAAAGGTTCCGTTTGAAAATTATGACTGTATTATATTTGCCGGAGCAATCTATGCCGGTGGAATCTCCGGCTTAAATATCCTGCGGAAAATCCATAAAAATGGAAAGCATAAGAAACTTATCATATTATGTGTCGGTGCGTCTCCCTTTGACGCGAAAGCAGTCGAAGAAGTCAGCGCACACAATTTAAAAGAAGACCTGAACGATATTCCCTTATTCTATGCGAGAGGGGCATGGAATGAAAGCGGCATGACCTTTAAAGACCGTACCTTGTGTAAAATGTTACAAAAAATGATTGCCCGACAGGATACCGCTTCCTTTGAGCCGTGGATGAAAGAGTTGCTTTGTTCACAGGGTAAAATATGTGACTGGACGGATAAGAAGTATCTGTTACCGCTTCTAAAATATCTCAAAGAAGAACCGTCCACGCCAGCATAGAAAAATAAGACATCCCTTTCCCGATACCCGGTACCTAAAAGAGAAACCGCCCGTATTGCCATAAAAAGATAATACATCGACTGCCGAATACCTCACAGCTGAGTCATCCCCCCGGCACAGAAAGAGAATCCCCGGCTTCCGGAGGCATCACAAAAACAGTATGTTGTAAGGCAGCATATCACGGAATCAAAATGTAACTAAAAAACGTCCATTGGACGTTTTTGTCGTATGCATGGCAACAAAAAAAGCTGCACATCCTTTGCGATGCGCAGCCGTCTTTTATAATACCAGTGATGGCGCGGCGTATACTCTTGCACCAAGTTCACTGTCCAGCATGTACAGACTCTTTGAATCATCCCCGAACAATTCATATTTCTTAATAAGATTGTCCGTATTTTTCTCTTCCTCTCCCTGCTCTTTTACAAACCAGTCGAGAAACTGCATCGTACGGAAATCCTTCGCCGTATATGCCGCATCATAAATGTTATGTATCAAACTCGTCACATACTGTTCATGTTTCAGAGCCTGCTCCAGAACAGTTCTGGCATCTTTCAGCTCCACCGCCGGCTTATCAATAGTTTCCAGCGTCACTTTTTCCGCGTTGTTCTGCAGATACTGAATGAACAGCAGAGCATGGTCGCGCTCCTCCTGCGCCTGGATCTTAAACCAGTTCCCAAATCCGTCCAGACCGAGGTCATAATAAAAATTTGAAAAATCCAGATACAGATACGCAGAATAAAATTCCTTATTTACCTGCTTGTTTAATAATTCTACTACTTTCTTGTCCAGCATTTTCTTATCCTCCCAGTTCCGGCAGTATCATTGCTGCCACTAATTTCATTATAGTAAAATTACCGGAAATGTCAATGTTCCCGTCCAATGTCCGTAACACCATTGACATCATCTGCAATAACTTTTATAATGAGGGTGCTTTTGAAAGGAGCACTGACAATGAATTTTGCCGATTATTTCCCTATGTGGAATAAACTGACTCCCGCCCAGCAGAATACCCTGAAGGACACCGTCACCTTCCGTTCTGTAAAGAAGGGGACGGTCATTTACAATGGTTCAATGGACTGCATCGGACTCCTTCTGATTCAGACCGGGCTTCTGCGCGCTTATATTTTATCGGAGGACGGACGCGAAATCACGGTCTATCGTCTCTCCGATATGGATATCTGCCTGTTCTCTGCCTCCTGCATCATGCCGGGCATCCAGTTTGATTTAATCATCGAAGCGGAACAGGACACCTCGTTCTGGATTATTCCTGCCCGTGTATACAAGCAGCTTCTGGAAGCATCCGCGCCGCTCTCCAATTACACAAACGAGATTATGGCAAACCGTTTTTCCGATGTCATGTGGCTGATTGAACAGATCCTCTGGAAAAGTCTCGATAAGCGGCTGGCGGCTTTTCTTCTGGAAGAGGCTGCTCTTCAGGGAACGGAGCAGCTAAAGCTCACACACGAGACCATCGGGAATCACCTTGGAACCGCCCGCGAGGTGATTACCCGGATGCTGCACTATTTTCAGAATGAAGGACTTGTAAAACTGACACGCGGCACCGTCGAAATTACGGACCGCAAAAAACTTGCGGCGCTCGCAGATGCCTGAACATCCGCGGCACCGCACACATCCCCTTCGCCAGATACCAGACAGGATACATCACAAACGTACACATGCTCCCGCCAGATACCGCGCGGCGCCTACAGCATTGCCAGGATATCCGCCTTTGGCTTCGCGCCAACCGAGCGGTTTACAATTTCTCCGTTCTTTACGACCATCAGCGTCGGAATGCTCATGACCTGATATGCCGATGCCAGCTCCTGCTCTTCGTCCACATTTACCTTGCACACTTTAATATCCGGTCTTTCCTCCGAGACCTCTTCTACAATCGGTCCGACCATACGGCAGGGTCCGCACCAGGATGCCCAGAAATCCACCAGAACCGGCTTGTCGCTCTCTAATACTTCCTTCTGAAAATTATCTTTTGTTATATGTAATGCTGCCATAAAAAATTCCTCCTTTGTTTTACAGATACCGGCGTCCGAAAGTTTTCATCCCGGCGCAGCTCGCTTTCCGTTATGTCTTCCGTCCCGGTTTTCCTTTGATGTCTGTATCATACCGCAAAACAGAAACCGCTTCCGTGACAATATCACATACGCTTTATCCCCGGTATGCCCGCGGCGTCACCCCATATCTCTTTTTAAACTGGCGGTTAAAATTAGAAAGATTTTCAAATCCGGCGTTTTCCGCAATCACCAGGATTTTATCATCTGTTTCGCGCAGATTTTCCGCCGCTGCCGCCAGCCTGCGCTCATTTAAGTATGCCAGAGGACTTGTGCCCGTCATCCGTTTAAACCAGCGCATAAAATGACTGCTGCTGCAGCCGCAGACCGCCGCCATGTCCGGAACCGTCAGCGGCTTTGCATAATCCTGTTCAATCCGCTGCAAAACCCTTTTCAGACGCTCCATATCCGGAGTGTCCCGCTCCGGCGCTTCCGGACACATGCGCAGCAGGTAAAGAAGCAGCTCCAGAAGCGCCGCCTTTACGCCCAGCTCGTAGCCCCGTTCCCGTGCGCTGCAGAGTTCCTCCGCCCGTCTGAGACACGCCGAAATCTGCTTGTATCCTGCATCCACCGGACTGAACACGGCAGGCTGCAGAAGCTGCCCCGATGCCAGCGGCACCAGATATTCCTTGTCGCATACATCAGCGGCGCCGCCTCCCAGAAACTCCACCTCAAAAATAATATTCTCATATTCCATATTGTATCCCGCTGCCGCGTATATTGCATGCAATGTTCCCGGCGGCATCACAAAAATGTCCCCGCTTCTTGCTTCCTGCATATTCCGTCCGGTCTGTATTCTGCCCGTTCCCTTTTTCACAAAAATAATCTCCATACTTTTGTGCCAGTGCAGGGCAACCGACGGAAAATCCCCCGGTATTGTACAAGGATAAATATTAAAGGGAAACATTGTACTCCCATGCTTCTTCGTCTCCTGAAAAGATTCCAGTTCTTTTTTTCTATCCAAAACGCGCTCCCCTCCGGTCATTTTCCACATTTTTCTGTTTTGCATAATCCGTCCGCGGTCCGCTTCTCGCTCCGGTCCTTCTGCCGTTTTTTTCCGTTTTGCATAATCTGCCCGCGGTCCGCTTCTCGCGCCGGTCCTTCTGCCAGTTTTCTCCGTTTTGCATAATCTGCCCGCGGTCCGTTTCCATCCCGCATCGGATGATAGAATAGTACCATATTCTGCTATGATTTTGCAAGAAAACATAAGATGTTTATGATAATAATATAATACAAAGAACACAAACCGCTGTCTGAAGAAAGGAGCATTTCCATGAACAAAGAACTTAATCGTAAGCTTATGACTTTCTGCGGAAAACCGCTGGAGGCGGCATCCGACGAAGAGATTTATACAGCGCTGCTGAATCTGGTACAGGAGCTGGGACAGAAAAATGTGAAGCCGGTCACCGGGCGGAAGCTTTATTATATCTCAGCAGAATTTTTAATCGGCAAGCTGCTTTCCAACAATCTGATTAATCTCGGCATTTACGACGATGTGCGCGAAATCTTAAAGGAAGCGGGCAAAAACCTTTCCGATATTGAAGAGCTGGAGCCGGAACCAAGCCTCGGCAACGGCGGTCTCGGACGCCTCGCAGCCTGTTTTCTGGACAGTCTCGCCACACTGGACCTGCCGGGCGACGGCATCGGGCTGCGTTATCACTGCGGGCTGTTCCGCCAGAGCTTTCAGAACGATGTCCAGAGCGAAGCTCCGGATTTCTGGCTGACAGACAATTCCCCGGCGGAAAAGACCGACATCGTTTATCCGGTGCAGCTTGCCGGGAAAGAATATTCTGCAAGGCTTTATAAGCTGAAGGTCACCGGCTACAACGGGCGCACCAACAGCCTCAACCTGTTCGATCTGGACACCGTCGATGAATCGCTGATTGCCGACGGAATTTCCTTCGACAAAACGGATATCGAAAAAAATCTGACACTGTTTCTCTACCCGGATGACTCGGACGAAGCCGGACGCCTGCTGCGTATTTATCAGCAGTATCTGATGGTTTCCGCCGGTGCCCAGCTTATTTTATCTGAATGCGAAGCGCGCGGCTGTGATTTCCACAATCTTGCCGACTACGCCGCCATCCAGATTAACGATACGCATCCGAGCATGGTCATTCCGGAGCTGATTCGTCTCCTTGGCGAGAAAGGCATTGATTTTGAGGAAGCTGTGCAGATTGTCACCGATACCTGCGCCTACACAAATCACACAATTCTGGCGGAAGCGCTGGAAAAATGGCCGCGCCATTTCCTTGACCAGGTCGTACCGCAGCTTATGCCTGTGATTGAAAAACTTGACGCTCTGGCGCGCACGCGCACAGATGATGAGAGCTGCGCCATCATCGACAACTGGCAGGTAGTGCACATGGCAAATATGGATATCCATTTTACCCATTCCACAAACGGCGTTGCCGCACTGCACACACAGATTCTGAAGGACAGCGAGCTGGCGAATTTTTACCGCCTCTATCCGGAGAAATTTAACAATAAAACAAACGGCATTACCTTCCGCCGCTGGCTTCTGGAATGCAACCCGGCACTGGCAGGAGAAATCGAAACGCTGATTGGTCCCGGCTTTAAGCAGAACGCCGACGAGCTGGAAAAGCTTCTGGATTTTACAGAGGATGAGCAGGTGCTGAAGCAGCTTACAGATATTAAAAAGGCAAATAAAAAAGCTCTGGCAGACTGGCTGTATCACAAACAGGGTGTGACAATTAATCCCGACGCCATGTTCGCGATCCAGTCGAAGCGTCTGCACGAATATAAGCGCCAGCAGCTCAATCTGCTGTTCCTCATTCATCAGTACCTGGAGATAAAAGCGGGACACACCCCCGCCGTTCCGCTGGTAAGTATTTTCGGTGCAAAAGCCGCGCCCGCCTATACGATTGCCAAGGATATCATCCATGCGCTGATCGCACTGTCAAAGGTCGTTGCCGCGGACCCGCAGGCTGCGCCGTGGCTGCAGATTGTTTTTGTGGAAAATTATAACGTAACGGCGGCGGAGAAAATGATTCCGGCATGTGACCTTTCCGAGCAGATCAGTCTTGCCTCCAAGGAAGCCTCCGGCACCGGAAATATGAAGTTTATGTTAAACGGCGCACTGACCCTGGGCACAATGGACGGCGCAAATGTGGAAATCGCGGAACGCGTGGGAAATGATCATATCTATATTTTCGGACAGAGCAGCAAGCAGGTCATCGACCGCTACGCAAAGGGCGATTACTGCTCGCATGACTGGTACGAGAGCGACCCGAACATCCGCCGCGCCATTGATTTTCTGTGCGGCCCCGAAATGCTGAAGGCAGGACACGAAGAAAACCTGTCCCGTCTGCGCAACGAGCTGCTTCACAAAGACTGGTTCCAGACGCTGCCGGACTTCAACGCCTATCTGGTGCGCAAAGGACAGGCGATGGCGGACTACGCTCACAGCCCGCAGGAATGGAGCAGAAAGGCACTTGTGAATATTGCAAAAGCAGGCTTCTTCTCCTCCGACCGCACCATCGCAGAATACAACCGCGATATCTGGCATCTGGGAAAGTAAAATATCGACGCAGGCACAGCCGCCCGGCTCGTTGCCTGCGGGAATAAAATATCGGCGCGGATGTCCTGGAAGCTTCTCGGATAAATCTGATAAACTACCGCATTTTTTCACCGGTGTGTCTTTTTGTCTTTTGTCATTTATAATCGCGCACATCCGTAAAAATGGGAAATACAGCCCTTAGCAGGTAAACCTGCATGGTCTGATTTCCCATTTTCCTTAGCATGGCTGAATTGTTACCTACAGACTTTGCATATACTCGTCCATCGCTTCGGCAACACCCTTGGAATGGGCGACCGCCTCCACGACAGTGCGTGCGCCGTTTACAACATCGCCGCTGGCAAAGATGCCCGGTTTTGTGGTATGACCCCGTTCGTCTGTTACCAGCAGGCCTCTCTCGTCCGCTTCCAGCCCTTCGGTATTTTTTACAAGGCGGTTCATCGGTCCCTGGCTGATGGACACAATTACGCTGTCCGCCGGGTACAGCTTTTCGGTATCCGGTATCTGCTCAACGCTTCCGTCCTCGTGCTCAATCACATCGGCGAAAATGACGCCCTCGTCGGTAATCTCCACCGGCGCTTTACAATAGAAAAATTCCACGCCCTCCAGCACCGCATAATCAAATTCATGCTTGCTCGCCGCCACGGTCGAGTTGCGCGAAAAGCACTGCAGATAGCGCACACCGTGCCGGAGCGCCGTGCGCGCCACATCCATCGCGGCATTGCCCGCTCCGATCACGATCACGCGCTCACCCAGATGGTAATTGTCCGGGCTGTTCAGATAGTTGATGCCGAAATGCACATGTCCCAGCGTCTCGCCCTTGATGTGAAGCATATTCGGCTTCCACACGCCTGTACCGACAAAAATTGCCTTGTAGCCGTCACGGAACAAATCATCGATGGAAATATCCGCGCCGATGGTCGTGTTCGGGCGCACCTTGATGTCCTTGAGCAGCAGATGCCGGTACTCAAAGTCGTCGAGCACGCTCTTGGGCAGGCGGAATTCCGGGATGCCGTAGCGGAGCACGCCGCCGATTTTTTCTTTTCCTTCAAAAATGGTCACCTGGTAGCCCTTGCGCGCCAGAATCACCGCAATCGTCAGCCCGGCAGGTCCGGAGCCGATGATGGCGGCGCGCATTCCGTTGGACGGTGCCGGTCCCTTCACCATCTTAGAGCTGTAGGTGGTTGAAATATAATTCTCAATAACGGAGAAATGCACCGGAGCACCCTTTCTTCCCAGCACGCAATGTCCCTCGCACTGATTTTCGTGATTGCATACGAGACTGCATACGGTCGTCAGCGGATTGTTCTCGAACAACGTCCAGCCCGCCTCATCCAGCTTGCCGTCCAGCATCAGCCGGATAACCTTCGGGATTGGTGTGCTGATGGGACACCCCTTCTGACACTGCGGATTTTTGCAGTTCAGGCAGTGATTCGCCTCGTCTAAAACATGAATTGCCATATTTTTCCCCCTCTCTGAAAGCTTTTCATACTGTATTGTCGGTTTTTACCTGTATTTATTGTAACATTTCCTTAATTCAGAGAGAGATTTGTTCGCGACACAGCATACCGGTTTCACGACGCGGCGCTGCGTTTTTCCGTCATATAACGGCACTGACATTTTTATAAAAGCCGTATAACGCCTGCGATAAGAATCACAGCTTCAATCAGATTTCTTTTTCCTCCAGTTTAATAAGAATGCAGAGTTTACAATTACAAGGACGGAGCCGGCGTTATGGACCAGCGCCCCGACAACCGGATTTAACACTCCTGTGACCGCCAGCAGGATTGCGATGATATTGAGTGTCATGGAGAAGGCGAGATTGCATTTTATGGTAAGCATCATGCGCTTTGCCAGACGCAGCAGATGCGGCAGCCCGCTGATTTTGTCGTTGATGAGCGCGATATCCGCGGCGTCCACCGCAATGTCGCTCCCGGTTTTGCCCATCGCGATTCCGACGCACGCCTTTTTCAGCGCCGGAGCGTCGTTGATGCCGTCCCCCATCATGCAGACCTGCCCTCCCGCCTTCTGAAAGCTGTTGATTCGCCGCAGTTTATCCTCCGGCAGGCACTCCGCGTACACCTCGCTGATTCCAAGCTGTCCCGCAATATGATGCGCGGCGGCTGCGTGATCGCCGGTCAGCAAAACCGGTGTCACGCCTGCCGACCGGATTTCGCGGATGGTGTCTGGCGCATCCGCTCTCAGGGTATCGGAAAGGGCAAGGAACCCGGCGCATTTTCCGCCGATGGCAACATAGGTCACCGTACAGCCCTCCGTCAGATAGCGCTCCGCCATTTTCCCGGTGTCCTCCGGCAGGGCAATCCGGTTTTCCGCAAGAAATTCCACATTTCCCGCCAGAATCTCCTGCCCGTCCACCCTGGCCGCCACGCCCCGTCCGGGGACCATCGCAAACGTCTCCGGCTGCGCGATTTCCTGCGCCTGCCGCTTTTTATAGCAGCTTACAATCGCTTTGCCCAGCGGATGCTCCGAACGCAGCTCCGCCCCGGCAGTCAGATGGTAGAGCTCCTCATTCGTCCAGTCCGCGCTGCAGCTTACCGCCGCGGCAACCTCCGGCGTCCCGCAGGTCAGCGTTCCCGTTTTGTCAAACATGACCGCGGTCACGGACGCCAGACGCTCCAGCGCATCCCCCTCCCGCACAAGGAAGCCGTGCCGGGTCGCATTGCCGATTGCCGCCATAATGGCTGTCGGGGTGGCAAGAACCAGCGCACAGGGGCAGAAAACGACAAGAATCGTGACCGCCCGTATAATCTCTCCGCTAAACAGCCAGGTCAGCGCCGCCGCAGTTAGGGCGATTACTACGATCCAGGTGGCCCAGCGGTCCGCAATGCCCACTATTTTCGCCTTTCCGGCGTCCGCAGACTGTACAAGCCTTATCATCCGCTGTATGGAGCTGTCCTCGCCGACCTTCGTCGCTTTCATATCGAAGGAGCCGAACTGATTCACCGTTCCGCTGAAGACCTCGTCCCCGACGGTTTTGTCAACCGGAAGCGATTCCCCTGTCATCACCGCCTGGTTGACGGCGGTCTCTCCGGCTGTTATCACGCCGTCCACTGGCACCGTTTCACCGGGAAGCACCCGCAGTATATCTCCAATCTGTACCTGCTGCGCCAAAATCTCTGTTTCCGCGCCGCCGGACAGTCTGCGCGCCGTCTGCGGAGTTAAATGCACCAGTTTTTCAATGCCATCCCTGGCTTTCGCTACCGTCAGCTCCTCCAGCAGCGCGCCAAGCTGCATGATGAAGGCAATTTCGCCCGCCGCAAAAATTTCCCCGATAATCACCGACGCAATCAGGGCGATGGATACGAGTACGTCCGCTTTGATGTCGAAGGCTGTCACCAGACCAATAATTGCTTCCAGAATGATGGGAACCCCGCACAGAATGATGGCAATCCACGCCGGGTCCGCGCCCTCCGGCAGAACGCCCGCAAGACTTGCCGCCAGCGCCGCTCCGGAGATAACGAGGCAGACGACGTCCTTTTTCATGCCTCCCCATTCCAGAAATTTTTCCAGTGCTTTCATGATAACTTTCCCCTTTCTTTTTATTATACCCATGTGGGTATACGTATAATATACATATAGGGGTATATGTTTGTCAAGAGAAAAAAAGAAACACCAGACCAAAGATAAGTCTGATGTTTCTCTGAAATACACTGGTTACTGTGAACGGCGCCATGCCGCATAAGAAGACCTGTGCGGGCGCCCGGATGGATTATTTTTCATAAAGAAATTTTTCCGGGAGCGTCACCTTAAATTCCGCCGCCAGATTGCGGAAGTCCTGCGGCTGGATGGTCTGCAGCTTATCCGGTCTGACAGACAGCACCTTTACCAGAATCTCCGCGGATTTTTCTATGGTATGCATAAGTCCGAAGGTATTGTCAAAATCCTCCCCGGACGCAAACAGTCCGTGGTGCGCCCAGACGACCGCGTCATACTGCTCCATCAGCTTACTGGTCGCCACGGCGATTTCTCTTCCGCCGGGCACCATCCAGCCAACCACGCCGATGCCTGCCGGGAACACTACCGGACACTCCGTCGCCATTTCCCAGAGCTCTCTGGTAAATACCTCATCCTTCAGCGGCAGAAGGAAGGTGAGCGCTATCAGATTTGCCGGATGCGCGTGATAAATCACCCGGTGCGCCCCGCCTGTCGCCGTTTTCTTTACCTCATGGTTCATCAGATGTGTCGGCAGCTCGCTGGTAGGTCTTGCCTGATCCTGCAGTCCCCAGCATATCCGGTAATGCTCCCCGGAATCATCAATTTCGATGATGCCGATGGATTCCTCCGGCTTTCCCGCTACATTGCGGAAATGCTTTCCGCTTCCCGTCACCAGAAAATATTCGCCCCGCAGCCCCGGCACGCTGGTTCCGATTTCCAGCCATGCTCCTGCCGGATTGAAATCCTCCTTCATAGCGTCGATTTCTTCCTTCCGGATACGATAGCTTAAATTTCCGCCGTTGCGCTCATGCCAGCCCTGCTTCCAGCCATCGTCGCACATCCTGATAAATTCCCGGACAAACTCCGCTTCCAAAACCTTCATTGTCTATCTCCCTTCTGCTCTTTTGCTGAGCACCTTTTCTTCGTATTCCTGCACTTCCGCGAATAATCCGAAATCATCCGTAACGCCGCACTCCTGGCAGTAGTAATTCCATACGTCGCCGAAGGGCAGCATTTTCACCGCTTCTATCACCGCCATCAGCTCGGTAAAACGGCTCTCATCCTGGAGCGCCTTCAGCTTTTCGTTCGGCGTGCACAGCGCCATCAGCAGCGCCTTCTGGAAGCTCCGCATACCGACCGCCCACGCGGAAACGCGATTGATGCTGGCGTCAAAATAGTCCAGTGCAATATAGACCCGCTCCAGTGCGTTGCATCTTACAATCTCTCTGGCGATTTCCTTCGTCTCATCATCCAGAAGCAGCACATGGTCGGAGTCCCAGCGCACGCCCCTTGTCACATGGAGGGCAATCTCCGGATAGAAGCAGAGCAGCGCGGAAATCTTGTCGGAGACCAGCTCTGTCGGATGATAATGACCGTTGTCCATAAGCGGCAGGCAGCCTTCGTTCTGCGCCGCCAGTGAAAGCGCAAATTCCGCGCTTCCCGCTGTGTAGGATTCCACGCCGATACCGAAGACCTTGGATTCCATGCACGGCTTTACCTTGTTTTTATCGAACGGCTCCGCCAGAATCTCCTCAATGGATTCTTTATAGCGCATTCTCGGCCCCATGCGGTCCGCCGGTACGTCCTTGAAACCGTCTCCAGTCCAGATGTTCATCACACACGGCACGCCGGTTTCTTCAGCAAAATACTGCGAAATGCGGATGCAGGCTTTTCCGTGCTCAATCCAGAACCGGCGCACAGCCGCATCCGGACTGGATAAAGTCTGCCCGTCCTTCACCATCGGATGCGAAAAGAAGGTCGGATTAAAATCCAGTCCCATGCCTCTCTCCTTTGCAAACTCCACCCATCTGGCAAAGTGGCGCGGCTCCAGCTGGTTGCGGTCAGCAAATTCCCCGTTTTCAAATACGGCGTAGCTGGCGTGGACATTGATTTTCTTCTTCCCCGGAATCATGGATAGCGCCCTGTCCATATCCGCCATCAGCTCCTCCGGTGTGCGCGCTCTGCCCGGATAGTTTCCGGTGGTCTGGATTCCCCCGGTGAGCGGTCCCTTCTGGTCGAAGCCGGTCACATCGTCCCCCTGCCAGCAGTGCATGGAAACCGGAACCCGCTTCAGAGTTTCTATCGCAGCGTCGGTATCTACGCCTGCTTTCCGGAAAATTTCTCTTGCGTCTTCATATCGTTTTGTTACTGTCATCATTTCCTGTTCTTCTCCTTTCATTTTCTTTCATTGACATGGTTTGCGGGAGAATACCGGCGGATTTCAAAGGATTCCCGCACGCATGCTCTCGCCCTGCTTAAATTTTCTATTTTTCCGTCTTTTTGCATCTGCGCCAGAATGTTTCCGATTGCGGTCGCCTCCGACGGACCGGCGTAAACCTCTTTTCCGGTGGCGTCCGCTGTCAGCCGGTTCAAATATCCGGCATTGGACCCGCCGCCGATAATATAAATCCGGTCATAGTTCCTTCCGGTGAGCTTTTCTATCTCCAGCACGGTTTCCCGGTAGGACGCCGCCAGGCTCTGATATATCACCGCCGCCATCTGACCCGGCGTCTCCGGCACCTTCTGCCCGCTCTTTCGGCAGTATTCCCGCACCGCCTCTGTCATGCTGGCTGGCGCCAGAAAACATGCGTCGTTTACATCCACCCTGGAGGGAAACTGCGCCTCCTGCTCCGCCATGTCGCAGATTTCTGCAAAGGAGTAGCGGCAGTCCCATTCCCGGCGGACTGACTGTATCATCCAGAGCCCCATGATATTTTTTAAATAACGGAACCGGTAATCGTAACCGCCCTCGTTGGTGAAGTTCGCCTGTCTGCTCTCTTCCCGGCAGTCCGCCGCCGGCAGCTCGCATCCCATAAGGGACCAGGTGCCGGAGCTTATATATATTCCCTGTCCCTCCGGCTCCGGCATCGCCATAACCGCGGAGGCGGTGTCGTGACTTGCGCAGAGCACCACCCGGCAGTTATAACCCACCTGATTCTGTATCTCAGGACGCAGCGTCCCTACTTCCCATCCCGGCAGCTTCAGCGGCAGAAAGATGTCCTCCGGATAGCCGAGCATGCTCATCAGCTCCCGGTCCCACTGTTTTGTTTCCGGGTTTACAAGCTGGGTGGAGGTTGCGTTGGTGTATTCCGAAACCCGGTTCCCCGTGAGCAGGAACTGAAAATAGTCGGGGAGCATCAGAAACGTTCTGGCCTGCTCCAGAAGCTCCGGCGTCCGCTTTTTGACCGCCATCAGCTGATAGATGGTATTAAAGGGCTGCTTCTGGATTCCGCTTCTGGCGTACAGCTCCTTTTCCGGTATCACAGACCAGACCGCCTCATCCATGCCCTGCGTGCGGCTGTCGCGGTAGCCGTAAGTATCTCCCAGTATCCGGTCCTGCTCATCCAGAAGGACATAATCCACCGCCCAGGTGTCAATGGACATGCTCACCGGTATCTTTCCTGCTTCCCGGCATTTTTTCATTCCGTTTAAAATTTCCCGGAACAGTCTGTCCAGATCCCACAGGAGCTTCCCGTCCTTATTTGTCATTTTGTTTTCGAAGCGGTAAACCTCCTCCAGATGCAGTCTGCCCTCTTCCAGATGCCCCAGCATGTGACGTCCGCCGGAGGCTCCCAAATCGACTGCAAGGTAATATTCCGCCATTTTTTTCACATCCTTTCCCGATTTTCACTGGACTTTTTGTTTTTGTACGTTTATCATAAAGGAAACGGATGGAAAATATAAGGTCTTTACCGGATAATTTCAGGGACTTTATTTGCAGCGCCAGAGCGGATACGCAGATGCAGCTGCCAGAGTGCAGGTGAGTGCGCAGCAGTTTAAAGAAATGGATGTGAGGAGCGGTTATGAACGCGGAACTTTTGTCTCATCTGAGGAAAATTACGGAGGAAGAGCGGGAAATCCTCCAGCAGCACGGGGATATCCGCCGGGAGCTCTATACTTCGAGGCAGGAATTTGTTATCGACAATAAAAAGCTGCTGGAGCGGGGACATCTGATTGAGATACGTCCCCACACCCGCTTTGCCCATTTTCCGAAGCACCGGCACAATTATGTGGAAATGATTTATATGTGCTGCGGAAATACCACGCATATCATCAATGACCAGCACACGATTACCCTGAATGAGGGCGATCTGCTCTTTCTGAATCAGAATGCCACACAGGAAATCCTCCCCGCGGGAGAAAATGACATTGCCGTGAATTTTATTATCCTGCCGGAATTTTTCGACCGCTCCCTCACCATGATGGAGCGGGACAATGTGCTGCGCCGGTTTTTAATTTCCGCCCTGTCCCAGGATATCTCGCAGATAAATTACCTTCTTTTCCGTGCAAAGCACATTCTCCCCGTCCAGAATCTTGTGGAAAATATGCTCTGGACCCTGATTGACAAAAAACCTTATACAAATTCGATTAACCAGGTGACAATGGGGCTGATTTTTATGAATCTTTCTGTTTTCTGGGATACCCCGCTGCAGGATTCCTCCCGGACCCCGGAAGAAGATATGATTTTTTATATTCTGAAATACATAGAAATGCATTATAAATCGGGTTCTCTCGCGGATGTTTCTGCCAGGCTGAAGCTTCCGGACTATCAGATAAGCCGTCTCTTGAAAAAATATACCGGGCATAATTTCAAAGAGCTGCTCCAGCAGCAGAAGCTTCAGCAGGCGACATATTTTCTGACCAATACCGAGCTGCCTGTTGACCGGATCATGGAAAATATCGGCTACAATAACAGCAGTTACTTTTACCGCATTTTCCATAACACCTATGGGTGCTCCCCCGGAGAATACCGCAGAAAATGATATGCTACATCATAACCACCATACATTCTTTCTCCCAGAATGCCATCCCGTACTGGATGATTTTTTTCATCCCCTGGCGCTGCAGACCCTCAGTATATTTTCTTTTCTCAATCTGCCTTAACGCTTCCGTACAGGCTGCTTCCAGGTTTCCATTGTTTGCATATTTCAGTTCAATCACTATTCCTACACGCGCAGGTGTACTTACGGATATATCGCTGTAGCCTTCCCCTGTCTCTGCGTTTGACTGAACCAGCCAGTTTCCCTGACTGCGCAGCAGTCCCAGTACCATGCCGTGATAAAAGTTCTCTTTCATGCTCGTCCGCACTGCTGTGTCCCTCACGCTGATGGAATCCCACAGATAGTCATGCAGCATTTCCTGAATAGTCAATACATCTCCAGCGGGAAAAGCTGCGCAGAAACGATTGATTCTTGCAGAATCCGCAAGAGTCGTCTTTTTAAACCACTCCTGTATCTGCAAAATAAAAACTTCCCGTACCTCCCGGTTAGGAATCACCAGTTTATAAACGCCGCCTGCAGCTCTGCCCGTCTGTGTCAGATAACCGGTGGTAAAGAGAACGCTCCAAAGATTTGCAATACTCGCGTCAATTTCATTATAAGTCAAATCCAGGCGGATTGCTTTTTCAATTGCCTCTCCCGCGATTAAGTGCTCAATCTCATTCTGTGTAGTTTTATCCGCCTTATCAATAAAGCGCTTCACCAGATCATTCCCACTTGTATTAATCCAGAAAGCTTCCGGTTCCGCGTAAGGATCTGCCAGCAGCTTTTTCGTATACCTGACCACATCCCACGGGCAGTAAATGTTCGCGTCACCGAAACGGTATCCATCATACCATTCTCTCATAATCGCAGTTTTTTCTTTTAAGCCATAATCTTCCAGAAGCCCTTGTACTTCTGAATCCGTAAACCCAAAATGCTCATCATGATCTACATCAACAATAGAATTTATATCAAAATTATTCAGTCCTGTGAAAATACTCTCTTTGGAAACACGCAGACAGCCTGTCAGGACAGCGAATTGCAGAAATTCGTTGGTTTTTAGCGCCTGTCCGAATAATCCGCGAATCAACAATACCATCTCTTCGTAATACCCATGCTGGAATGCTTTATCCAGCGGAACATCGTACTCATCAATCAGCAGAATCACTTTTTGACCGTAATGCTGGTAAAGCAGGGATGAAAGCATCTTAAGGCTTCCCCACACATCTTCTTTTGTTTCTTCTTCATCCAGGAACCGTTTCAATGCATTTTTTTCTTTGTCGAAAACCCTGTCGCTGTCAACTAAAAAATTCAAACGGTACATCTCAGATCGCATAATCTGGCGCAAAGCCCCATACGCTTCCTCAAAATTCAGTCCATCTACTCCTTTTAATGATATGAATACGACAGGAAACTTTCCCATATATTTTTCGCACAGCTCCTGCTCCTGGGTAATTGCCAGGTCTTCAAACAATGTTTTATCCGTCCCAATCTCGAAAAAGCTTTTCAGCATACTCATGTTCAACGTCTTTCCAAAACGGCGCGGTCGGGTAAACAGGTTGACCTCACCCCAATTATTCAGCAAATCACGGATAAGACCGGTTTTATCTATATAATAAAAATCTTCCTTACGAAGTTTTCCAAAATCATCAATGCCAACAGGCAGTCTCTTTTTCCGCATATGCCCATCCTCCCAGTACTGCTTTTTATAGGCTTTATCGTTGAGATAATCCTATCCTGACGTAAGCCTATAACACAAAAACTGCTATGATTACTTTATCATGGATTTTTAATCTCAACAACAACATATCAAAAAATTTTTCAACAATCATTCTAAGCGAGCAAGATTTATAACAACATCGGAAATCTTTCTGACTATATATCCGAAAACAGATTCCGTGCATTTTAAAAATTATGTGTATATTAATCTGAAGATGTATCAAATACCTTTTAACATAAGCTGTAAATATATAAATACATATAAATCCAATTAAATTCGTATAATAATATTTCCGCTAATTGCTACAATAAATATATTATCGCCTATTTGTCCCATGTACCTAAAAAACATAATTATTTACTGAATATCGGCAGCAGAGAATACAAAATCACCAGATTCTTCCATCCGACTCCGGCCCCCTTATTCATTTT